>NZ_DAGX01000005.1:95489-95759 GCF_002498315.1 Methanofollis sp. UBA420 | reverse complement strand
CCCCCCGAGTCGGAACCGGCGATCGTGCATGCACAGACGGGAAGATCCATCACCATCTATGGAGACGGCATCCCTCGAATACCTTCCCGCTCAGGAGACCGTCGCGGCCTCGCTGACGAGGAGGACAAAACGCTCTTTGTGCAGGTTCGCCTGCTGCAGGACGGAGAGGAGAGTTCCCACCGGCAGATCGCTCCTCTTCGGCAAGATCACAAGGAGGCGGCGACCCGTCTCGTCGACGCGGTACAGGGCGACCTGGCGCCCTTTGCTCCG
>NZ_DAGX01000005.1:95004-95389 GCF_002498315.1 Methanofollis sp. UBA420 | reverse complement strand
GCGACCTGGCGCCCTTTGCTCCGCCGCGGTGCATAGTCGAAGCCCGCCCTCTTCAGTGCCCTGAAGACCGTGTCAGAGGAGAGGACAGGGAGACGGCTCACTCGATCACCTCGAACGTCGCTGCAAACTTCCGCGGCGACCGCAGGGCCGGGGCGATGTCCTCCATCATGCCAAGCGCCATTGCATTCTCCAGATAGAGCTCGACCGCCTCCTTGAGATGGGCAAGGGCCTCGTCAGGCGTGTCCCCGCAACTCGCGACACCGATCTCCGGGCATTTCGAGACATAGATCTTCTCCTCTTCCCAGAGCGCCGCAGTCAGGGTATATTTTCTCATGCTCGTAACTTCCCCCCGTGCCGGGCGACGTCGCCCGCCCACCCCACCCTT
>NZ_DAGX01000005.1:94476-94937 GCF_002498315.1 Methanofollis sp. UBA420 | reverse complement strand
CCCGCCCACCCCACCCTTGCGCTCCAGAAATATGAATCCTCGTGCAGGCCGGGGAGGACACCCATCACTGCCTTTAACACCCTTCCCGTCGATCCTTTTCTATGGATATCGAGGGATTTGTCCGCAGGGAACTCGCTGCGGGCAGGGGCGAAGACGATGTCGTCGCAGCTCTCAAATGCGAGATCCTCAGGATCAAGACAGACGCTTCCCCTGAATATGTCGAGACATTCGTACAGGCCGTCCTCGAAGAGGTCAAAAATACCAGCGGCCTTACCGGCGACCTCTTCGCCTTCGAACATGCCGGCGTCACCATGGGGGAGTTCGGCGTCGGGTCCCGCGGGAAGGGGGACTTTTTTGCCCACAGGCAGTTCCCGCGGATCATTGGCAAGGCCGCGGCCGCGGTCGGCGTCGATGAGATGGACGACGCCGGAGCGGTCGCCGCGAACGGGAAATATATCATC
>NZ_DAGX01000005.1:47956-94349 GCF_002498315.1 Methanofollis sp. UBA420 | reverse complement strand
TCCGACTTCCCCTTCCTCGCCGGTTTCCATGTTACCAGGGCGACCCTGCGTGACGCTTATGTGATGGGGGCAAAACCCGTCGCCCTCCTCTCCGACATCCATGTCGCGGACGACGGCGACGTCGCCAAGATCTTCGACTACACCGCCGGGATCGCCGCCGTCGCCGAGGCGATGGACGTCCCGCTGGTCACCGGGTCGACCCTCCGCATCGGCGGGGACATGGTCCTCGGCGACAGGATGACCGGGTGCGTCGGGGCTGTCGGCGTCGCCGACCACCTCACCGCCCGGAAGGAGACGCGGCCGGGCGACGTCCTCCTCATGACCGCGGGTGCGGGCGGCGGCACCATCGCAACGACGGCGCTCTACTTCGGCTACCACGAGGTCGTCGAGGAGACGATCAACCTTCACTTCCTCAAGGCCTGCGAGGCCCTCCTGAAGAGCCCGGTCCTCAACCACATCCACACCATGACCGACGTCACCAACGGGGGACTGCGCGGCGATGTCTACGAGATGGCCGAAACCGCGGACTGTCGGATCGTCGTCGACGAGGAAAACCTCAGGAAACTTGTCGAGCCGAAGGTGCTCGCCATGCTCGACACTCTCCAGATCGACTACCTCGGCGTCTCCCTTGACGCCCTCCTCATCGTCGTGCCCCCCGAGCACGCGGAGGAGGTCATGGCCGTCGTCCGCTCGGCCGGCGTCCCGATCGAGCAGATGGGCCATGTCGAGGAGGGGCCTGCTGCCTCGGTCCTTGTCTCCGGCGGCGAAGAGCACGACTTCCAGCCGCGCTTCCGCGAGTCGGCCTACACCCCTGTGAAGAAGGTCGTGGACACCGAACCGCGCGACTTCGACGAGATGAAGGAAAAGGTCAGGGCCGCCGCAGATGCGGCGATAGAAAAGAAGATGCGGATCCTCGCGCGGCTCAGGAAGAGCGAGTGAGATTGGGCAGGAATACGCCAGGACCTATGAACGGCGGCAGAGAAAGGGGGCCCAGTTGGTCCGCACCGCTTATCATAGAATCGAGAGGGGTATCGACCCAAAAATGAGATTTTCTCCAGATTCCTGCATGCAGGGAGAGGAGAAATGAACGAGAGTTTTGGGATAAACTCAATGATTGCGTCCCATCTGGGAAAAATTGTGTGGGGATAAACCTCACTCCATCTCCCTGTCGCTCATTTTTTCCGGGAAGCCAAGGTACTCCAGCGCCCGGTTCCGGATCCGGATCAGTTCCGGTCCCGGTGAGGACCCAAGCATTGCCATGCAGTCCACAAACGGCATGGAAAATACCGTGCGACCCCCAGCTCCCGCCCCGCCTATTGACAGCGGACCGGATTCACAAAATCCCGGCAGGAAGATGAGCCGGTCCAGCCGGATGCCGTCCGGGGATTCGGGCACATCGATCCTTCCGACATTTGATGGAATAAAACCGGGAAAGTCCTTCTCGGAATTACGGTTGAACGATATGACAACATTTCCGGTATCCCTGATGAAACGTTGCATGATATCTGTGTGGGTATATGCTTCCGGGATTTTGTTGACATACGGGGCAAATGCGGTGAGGGCATCGATAAAGGATGGTTCAAACACCGGTATGTCAAGACAGGAGGGATCCAGGACTTCCACTCTTGAGTGGATCTCCCTGTGCAGGTCCTTCGCGTTGTCCCAGAATGGCCTTCCTGGCGAATACACAAAGGGGAACCTTGCCCCGCTATCGCAGAAACAGAATACATTCCCGATAGGGGGATCCAGTCGTCTCCTCAGGTCAAAGGGAACCATGATGGTCTGCTGTTTTTTTGAAAAACCACCGGTGATATCCGTGTGGGCTGCCAGACATGCCGCCGAGACTGCTGATCCCACAGTAATCCCATGGCTCCTGCAGATTGCGAGGAGGCGTGCTGATTCATCCTGATCGAACTCCAGGAGGACAAGCCCGGGCTTTCGTTTTGCCCAGAAACCACGGTACAGGGCAGCATACTCTTCCGCCCCGAAATAGTATGGATTCCTTCTCCACTTCCGGTTTCCAAGGCCGACAAAGAACCGGGCAATGAGTCCCTGCAGGGATACTCCGGGTTTCACGATGTCCAGAATATCCAGGGGGTCCAGCACGCGGACTTCCTTTGCGGGATTTTCATACAGAGTAAAGAGGTCGCGAATAAGGTTGGCAAGTGCCATACCATCGCAGATACTGTGGTTGCATAATATGAGTAAGTCAGATACTTCCGGTGACTGCAGCAGCACAAACCTGATGAGCGGCTCCCTGCCGATATCGAACGGTACCCGTGCCTCTTCTTTCATTTCATCTAGCCACTGGGTTTCAGACTTCCGGGGAATAATCCGGAGGGGAACCGGCGGGACACCGTCGGAAGAGAACCAGGCCTCGTGCCGCTCATCGAACACGACTTTTGCACGGAGCAGCGGGTGCATAAGAGAGGCAGCATCGATTGCCTGCCGGAATCGTATCGTATCAACAGCGCCGGTTATCCGGGCCGCCATGATGATCGTGTATACCGGCCTCATAAAGAACAACCGTTCTAACCGGGACATTTTCCGGATAGCACCCGGGATAGCCGGGTAATTATTCGTTCGTTTAGCATTGCGCGCTCTATCCCCGGATTTACAGGGGTTCACTGACGATTGCATGGTAATTCTCATGTGTTTTTTGCATTGCTCATCGGTCGATGCATGGATGTTCATGATCCGATCCTGAGATGCACCATGCCAGAAAGCGGGCATTCATCAACCCTGCCCGACAAACCAGTCCCGGAAACAAGAATGTTCCCGTTTTAATCATGGGGGGAGGTTACGGATGATTCAAAGGAAACACACCGAAACGTGCAGGGATAGAGGGGTAAATCAGTGCCGCCATGAAAGAGGACTGATCCATTGAAATAACCCCGCCGGGAGATGAAGAGCAGTGCAGATTACACCATTCTGCCATCACAGGTATGTGAAGGCATGCTGCGATCTCCGGGCATGAACATCGGGGAGAGATTCAAATCTCCCGCGGGTTCAGGGGTTTAAAAGTACATAAATAATTTTTATCGGGATCTATTTTAAAATTTTGGGATCCCGGGGCAAATCGGGACCCCGATTGCCAATGGTCCGGTTCTCCGCCACAATAAAGATATTCAGGGCCCTAAAATACGTACGTTGTCCCGACAGTGTTGATGATGCACTTCCCCGGCATTGCCGCCATGAACCGGTTGATGGCATCCCATCCCATGCAGCGCATCGGGACGAGGTAATCGGGATTGAGTTTCTTCATTGCGTTTTGATCGCTGCGCATCATCTGTCCGGTACAATACGATCAGGTGGTGGTGACACTTGAAGAAATGGTCCCTGAGCTGGACCATGGCCTTTCGATAGGGAGAAGGCAGACTTTCGATCTGTGCATTCATTTTTCCCCAAAGGATCTGGAGGTCGTAGGGAGAATTCCTCTGCCTACACCCACCTTGCAAAAATGCTTGCATCAAACCTCGTACGGCGCAAAGAAAACGAACACAAGTGGGTTTATTATGAGATATCGTATAAAGGGTATGCGCTCTCGCATCCATCGAAAATATAGCAGGTGAAGATCATCCTCACCACCGCACTCGGGATGGCGGCATGCGGGTTCGTCGCACTTAGTGCCGATATTCTCAGCAATCTTCCGTCTCCTGAGGTCGGTGTCGCTCTGGGATATCTTGCCGCTTCGTCTCTCTTTACGACAGGTCTCATGCTCCTTGCGACAGCATTGAAAATCAACTCTGGAGAGATGTTGAATGTTCGATGGCGACGGCCCCCTGATCATTCTCCTGAAATCTCCCGCAAGAGTTCGCACCTCCACCCCCTGACAGATAAACGATCTGCTCAGAGACCACAAATATATTTTTCGCCATATTTAATGGTGGGGATGCAAAATTCGGGATTTTGTCTCCATGCGATGCCGTGATAGGCCCCGGCATCCGGACGGCATCCTGCACGAAGGGAGGAGTGAAGAAAATGAAAAGAAAAGCCAGAATTCTGTCGGTCCTGCTTATCCTGACCTTGCTGACCTCGGCATTTGTGGGACTTGCCTCCGCGCAACAGAACGGCAGTGAATAGAACTACGTAGATGAACGTAGAGATCTGACACCCGAAGCACGTGCGAATGCCATTGAGGAACTGAGATCCCATGAAAAATTCTGGGCATTTATGAGAGTCTTCCGGACTTTAGAGATGCACAGACCGCGCACCCGTGGATCTCATGGTATCTTCAATTAGACAACTTTACCGACGATACCTTCGATTCTTTTGCAAAACCTCGCCTGTACCGCAGGGGACCGGTTATCAACTATGGACATGACGTCGAAGGATATATCGATGTAGGGATTCCGGAAGACTGGCCCGAAGATAACATTACGGCCACCATGGAGGAACTGTACGAGATCCTCGACAAAAAGGGGAAAGATGCAGGCTTCGAGAGTATTCGTGTCAAATTCACGAGTGTCCGTGTCCGTCCAGACAGTCTTGTCCTCCGCGGAGAGGGCGACAGAGCCCGACCATTCTTCAAAAACATATGGATTCAGGTATTTCTGAACACTCTGACCTGAACCCGGGCTGCACGAACCTTTTCATCTCTCTTTTTTCCCGCTCGCACAGACATTGAAGGCGAGGTACGAGAGTTTCTTCTCGACGAAGGGCTCTGCCTTCCTGACGACATCGAAGATGGGCTTTTTCATGTTGACGTGGGCGAAGGAACAGCGGTGGACCTTCAGATCGGTAAAGCCGGCCGCAGAAAGAAGGTCCCGCATCTGGTCTTCCGAGTAGTAATGCTCGCCGAAACTCCCGACCCCGATCCGGCTCCAGTGCGCTTTCTCGCCGAGACGGTAGATCGCGGGAAGGATCGACGTGAAGACATTGTGGCCGAGGGTGCAGATAGCGATGCGGCCGCCGGGACGGAGGACGCGGTACGCCTCGGAGAGCATCGCCTCCGGGTCGGGGACATAACTGAAGGCAAGGATGCTCGATACCGCATCGAAGGACGCGTCCTTGAAGGGGAGACGGTCGGCCGTCCCTGCCACGACATCGTCGAGGTGGTTCTGGTGACGGGCCGCCTTCACCATCTCAGGCGAGAGGTCGAGCCCTACCGCCGTTCCGCCGCCGGCGGTGAGGTAGTGCTGCATAAACAGGCCCGTCCCGCAACCGAGGTCGAGGAGGGCGCCCCCCTTCGGGAGACAGTTCATTACATGGTCCCTGATATGGCCGTGGTACCGGTTCCCGACGTCGCCGCCATAGCGGCTGTCATAGATCTCGGCCACACCATCGTAGTGTTTCTGAATCTTCTCATAATCGCGCTTCAGGAGAACACCTCCTGTGAAATTCGTGCAAGGAGTGCATTTATCTGGATAAATTCACTGCCGCCTCTCCGGATCAGGAGGTCGGCATCGGCAAGAGCGACGGCGATCCGCGGGTCATTATAGGTACGGTCGGCCGCACGCGCAAGTTCCCTGACCACTTCTTCGCCGGTCAGGCCATAGTCAATGAGCAGTGCCTCGGTGCGCGCCTTTGCCCCGACAAGGTCGCCCTTCATCAGCGCCCCGAAGGCCGAAGCCGCCACGTTCTCTGTCTCGGACGCAGCCGTATCGGCGAGGTCGACGTGTCCCTCCGACTCCGCAGAGAGCTGGAGGAGGAGGATCGCACGTCGCAGGTCGCCGGCCGCCGCCGGGACGATGAGGTCGAGGTCGTCGTCCGATACTTTTCCGGCAGGGACGCCTTCGGCCCTCAGGATCTCCTCCAGGCGCTGCCGGACCAGGGGGTCGGGGACAGGGCCGAAGGTGAGAGGGAGACATCGCGAGGCGATCGCGGGGATGATCGCGCTGCCGTTCGTCGTGAGGAAGACAAACCGGCACGTTCCCGAGTAGCGCTCCATGAGCCGACGGAGCCCCTGCTGGGCCTCCCTGGTCAGTGCGGCCGCTCCTTCAAAGACCACCAGCCTGAATGCCGCGTCGAGTGGCCTGATCCCGGCATACCACTTCACGATATGCTTGAAGTTCGAGAGGACGCTCTCATCCTTCCGGTAGAGATGCGCAAAGCGCTCTTCGGCCTCCAGGTACTTCCTCCCCTGCTCGAAGATATCGGCAGTGGGAAAGACCGTGGTGTTCTCCTGCCAGTGTGTGCCGTACAGCCTCCGTGCAAGGGCCTCGACGGCGACGCTCTTCCCCGTGCCGGGCCTGCCGACGACGAGGAGGTGAGGGACGTTCCCCTCGTCGGCAGCGGACTCAAGAGTCTGCACCACGTTCTCCTGCCCCAGGATCCCGGAGAAATCGGTCGGTCGATATTTTTCACTCCAGAGCATCATTGATCACCTCAAGGTGCCGGATCATCCCGGCAAGCGCCTCCTTCAGGAAGGGAGTGTTCTCAACAGACAAGGCGATCCTCCGGGCCTCGTCGGTCGTGAGGTCGCGGCAGTGGGCGGTGATCGCGGGGACTGCCCGCGTCACCTCGTCCACGACCGCAAGGGTGGCGGTCTGTGCTGTCCTGGAGAGGGGGTTCAGGTCGATCGCGATGACCGCCTTGCCCATCTTTCTCAGGGCCTCGCACCGGTCGCCATCTTCAAGGGGGACGAGGACAAGATCCGCGACCCCGATGCCGTCTCGGAGGCAGAGCGCCCGGTCGTGGGCGAGGGGGATGAGACGTTCGGACTCGCCAGTGAGGACGTCCACGCCGTTGGCGCGGAGAAGGGCCGTGATCTTTTCCATCCTCTCCTCTGTCCTGTGGAAGAGGTTCACCTCGACGGCCGCACCGCTCGCCTCCTGGAGGGCGGCGATCTGGTGGGCACAGAGCGCGGCCGTGTTCCCGTTCACCGAGATGACCGGGCGCCGGGCGGAGAGGAGCATCGCCGCGGCAGCCCTCTCGGCACGGGCGGCGCTTTCCGTCGTCGCTTCGCCGAGGAGATAGTCGAAGGCCTCGCCGCGGCCCTGAGCGATCAGCCCTTCGGGGGCAAGGACGCCCTCGCGCATCGCTGCGGCAAGGCGGTCGCGGACGACAAGGGCGGCGTACCTGGGGTGGTCCTTCGGTATGGTCGTCATGGCCGCACCTCCAGGAGGCGGAAGCCCTCCCGCGCCACCCTGAGGGGGATCGGGTCGCCGAAAAGGGCGAGCACCCCGCCTGCCCCCTCCCCGGCGGCAAAAACGCCAAGACCAAGCATCGTCATGCTCGCAGGCACCCCCGCTGTGTCGCACGCTGCAAGGGCCGCCCTCACTTCAGGCCTGACAAGACCGCTTTTCTCGGCAAAAGAACGCGAAAGACGGAAAAAGTCGTCAAGGTCGGTCGGGCAGGTGTCAGGGCAGGCCGCGGCGACCTGCGCCAGCCTTTCGGCCGAGCCAAGCACCTCGGGCGTCGGCAGGGGGCCGAAGGAGAGGGCCCTGACCTCCGTATCGACCGGGATCCTGGTGATCGCACCGATCGTACCCGGCGTCTGCCTGCAGACAAGCCCACCCCCCTGACACGCGGCGACGTCGCCAAGGCCGGTGTTGTGAACGACCTCGGTGCGGTGGGCAAGGGCGGCGATCCCGGCACGGTCCATGCCGAGGTCGAAGAGGGCGTTGAGGGCGGTGATCGAGGAGAGGAGAGCGGCTGCGGAGAGGCCGAAGCCGGCGCCGATAGGGAGACGGCAGGTCGTCTCCACTCTCGCCGTCACCCCGAGTTCGTGCATCACATATTCAAGCGGGGTCGACCCCGCGGATTCGGATATGACCTCCCCGTGGGCGCCGAGGCACCTGACCACCACCGCCGACGTACCGGCGGCCGAGGCCTCGGCTCTCACGCCCTCGTCGATGACGAGACCAGCGCCAAGGCTGCCTGTCGTCTCCGGCGTCTTCCCGGCAACCTTTTTGAAATATCCCGAGATGTGTCCGGGCGAGAAGGCTACAGCAGTGCGGACCATATCGCCTCTGCCACCTCTTCCTTCGTTCCTGTAACAGTTCTCCTCGAATCCGATTTCATAAGCACAAACTCCCCGCCCGCGGCCCCCATCGCCGGCGGTGTATTCAGAACGACCATGGCGACGCCGGCGTCGAGCATTGCCGCGGCCCTGGCCTCCTCGTCCCACCCGAGTTTGAAGGCGACGACCGTCCCGGAAAAAATCCTCTGGACGGCGTCGAGCACCTTGGGGAGGGGACGGAGGCCGATCTCCACAGGCGCACCACTTGGTATCTTTCCTGCCGCCCTCGCAGGGGCGAAGTCGGAGATCGCCGCCGCCGAGAGATAGTAGTCGGCACCCTTCCCGACCCCGGCGAGCACCGCCTCCATCATCTCGCCTGCCGTCTCCACATGCACATTCTCGACGCAGGGGACGTGTCCCGCATGGACGACCGTCACCGAGGCCCCGAGGCGGTAGGCCTCCAGGGCCAGGGCCCGGCCCATCTGCCCGGTGGAGCGGGTGGTGAGCACCCGCACATCGTCCACGGGTTCAGCGCAGGCCCCGCTCGTGATCACCACGCGTTTTCCCGCAAGGGGACGGTCGAGGAGGGCGCGCTCCACGTGGAGGGCGATCTCCTCGATCCCGGCGATCTTCGCCTTCTCCTCTTCGATCCGCGGCGGGACAACGTCGATTCCCCAGGACTCCAGTTTTGCCAGGTTCTCGACGACGCCGGGATGGCGGTACATCGACTCGTGCATGGCGGGCACGACGACCACCGGCATGCCGCGGCCGAGGGCGGTCGTCGCAAAGGTGGTGACAGGGGTATCGTCGATGCCGTGGGCAATCTTCCCGATCGTATTTGCGGTACACGGGGCGACGAGGAGGAGGTCGGCGCACCCCCCTTCCCCGCAGTAGAGGACGTGCTCGACCATGCCGGTGCACCGGGTGATCGCTTCCCGGCCTGTGGCATAGGTGAGGGCGTCGGGGTGGATGATCCCGCAGGCCGCCGCGCTCATGACGGCCTGCACGACGGCACCCCGCCGCCGGAGTTCGTGGGCGAGCCGCACCGTCTCGACAACCGCGATGCTGCCTGTTACCGCCAGAACAACCGTTTTTCCTTCAAGCCTTTGTCCGCTGCTCATCGAGCACCACGTCATGTACGACATGCCATATATGCGGCCCATATTTCTTTACTTTGCGGGTGGCGACCGATGCGGAGAATCCTGCCGCAGCAGTTGCCGTGTCGATCGCGGCCCCGGCGTCACCGAGGGCGTGGAGGTGGAGGACAGTGCCCGGCCCGGCATGGGCCAGAGCGTCGGGGAGGAAGGACGGGGCCTCAAAATGACCCATCACGATCCGATCATAGGTGCCGAAGAGGAGGTCGCGGCAGTCGCCGCACTCGGGCCTGACCCTCCTATCCAGACCATTTTCCTCCACGTTTCGCCTCAGGTAGCCGAAAGAGACCGGGTTGATCTCCAGTGCATGCACCGACGCACCGGCCGCGGCCATCGGGAGGGTGAAGTAGCCGATCCCCGCGAACATGTCTGCCACCCTCTCGCCGGGACGCACCGCCCTCCCCATGCGGGCGCGTTCCTCCAGGTTTCCCTGCGCGAACATCACCTCCGCAGGGTTGAGCCAGTACCGCAGGCCGTTCTCGTGGTGGCAGACAGGATGCGGATCACCATGGAGCACCTCGACGCCGGGGAGCCGTTTCACTCCGTCGATCGTTCGCAGGTACAGGACGCAGGCAGGGCGACGCCAGGCGAGGATCTCCTCCACCTCTGCCGGCGTCGGGCGGGCACCATGGAGGACGGCGGTGTCGCCGATCATCTGGAAGGGGCGGCCGCGGTATGGCTGTCGCTCAGTGAGGTCGAGGTCGGCGGGCCAGCCGTCACGCACCGGCACATACGCGACGCCTCCCTCGACATAGGGGCGGTGGCAGGGGTCGGCCCATGCTTCCCGCACTGCCGTGGCGAGTTCACCGGGGGAGACCTTCCGCACCCGCATACTCATCCGACAAGGACGAAAAGTCTGGTCTCGGGGTCGCGGACAACCAGAATCGTCCCGCCTTCCTCGGGGTGCAGCCATGGGACGACCCGGCACTCCACCGCGCCCTGCGTCTTCGGGTCCAGAATGCCGACGATGTCGTCGTACAGGTACGCGACAAGAGCGCTTTCGGCCTCGCCGACATTGCCGACAAGCCTTTCCGCTTCATCTTCGGCGATGAACCTGTTCGTGCCGTCCAGGAGGTCGAAGACCTGGAGCTGACCGTGCCCGGTCTGGCGCACCTCGACATACCGGCCCCGCTGGACGACCACGTCTCCTTTCTGGTACCGCGGCAGGCGGACAAGGAAGGTGATCCGAAAGAGCCTCTTCCCCTCCTTCTCGCCGACGAGTTTCGGGTGGGTGGTGAGCCGACCGCCGAGGGCCGCGGTGATGTCGCTCGCAATTGCCTGCCCCATCTGGTTGGAGCCGACGACGATGTCGAGGCCGTCCTTTGTCTCTTCAATCTTCGAGACAAAGGAGAGGCGGGCCCCGCCTTCCTGGAGGACGTCCTCGGTCTGCTCGGCGATCCGTGTCGCGGTCTCCATTTCACGGCCGCTCAACTTCCGGTCGGTCGCCCGCACCTGGATAATCCCCTCGTAGTACCCGCCGCTGATCCGATTGCACCGGTCGCACTGCTCCTTGCGCCAGACGATCTTCGTCGTGCACTCTCCCGAGACCGGGACGCCGTACAGGGTGCCTGAGACCTCCATACGGGCGATCGTCCTGTTGGGGCTCGGGTCATAGGAGGAGATGACAATCTCCGATCCCCGCACGTCGGCGTGGAGGTGGAGGGCCGAGGCCGCGAGTTCCCGGATGAGGGTCTCGCGGTCGACCATTGTGTCGCTCCAGGTCTTCCCATGTTTCTGCGAGTCGCAGACCGGGCAGTAGATGCTCTCCACCCGGGGGTCGCAGATGAGCCACGCGGTTTCCGCGGCACGGCACTCCCTGCAGAGCCCGACAGAGGGCTTTCCGCAGCGGGGGCAGACACTTGGCAGTATGTCGACCATTGTTCTAGACCGCAATGATAAGGGCGTGCGGGACGCCGCAGATGGTCATACAGGTGTTCTCGGAAACCAGTCCCATCGCGACGGCGATGCCGACCGATTCCTTTCCGATCAGGTTTGCGTTGGCGGTGTGGCTGAGGGCGGCACGCACATCATCCCCGGTGGCGTGCGTCGTTCCGTAGAAATCCCCGTTGATGCAGATGCAGAGATCACCGTCGCGGAGGGTGGTGTTGAGCAGGTCGTCGTCGCAGACCGCCACCACCTCGCCACTGGGTGTCCGGTGGATCTTGAGGTACATTGTGTACTGTATTGGCGGGGTCGGATAAAAAAGGGAGGCTGGAGTCAGAGGGTGATCTCGACGCCATACACGGCGGCGGGTGTTTCGGCGTGGATCCGCCAGGCGTCGTCTTCGGTGATCGCACCGGTTTCAAGGAGGTGGCGTGTGACCCTCGGCACGGATTTCGGGCCGAGGACGGCGCCGGGCCTGCTGTTCTCGTCCATATAGTCTGTCTCCATGGTGAAGCGCCGGCCTGCCCTTGCCATCGCGGCGAGCCCTTCCTGCTTCGCAAGGAAGGAGGGCATGAGAGGTGTGTCGGGGGTGGCATAGTGCTTGACGACCCGGCCGGGGTTCATGCCTGCCTTCTTCGCGAGGTCGACGATGTCGGCGCACGGCCCGCTTTCGGCATGGACCTGAAGGGCGCACCCGAGGTCGGCCGCGAGTTCGAGGGCATGGACGAGCACCCGCTCCGAGGCGGCGGCGACCTCCTCGGTGACAGGGAAGTGGGGGCGGCCGCTCTTCAGGCCGACGGCCCTGCCCCCGGCAACGAGGCGTGCGGCGACGTCGAGGCCGGCGCAGGCGAGCGCCTCTGCGGCCGGAAGGCCGAGGCGGTCGGCGTACTTCAGCACCTCGATCGGGTGGACGCCGAGGACGGGAAAGACAGTGATGCCGGCGCCGGTTCTGACGAGGTCGGCGATCCGCAGGGTCTCCTCGAAGGAGGCTGCAAAGTCGTCTGCAGTCGTCGGGCAGATGCCGAGGGAGTAGGCAGGGAGGGAGACGTAGAAGACGTGCGTCCCGCCGGCCCGCCGAAAGTCCTTCGCCGCCTCCACGCCCCGCCCTCTATGGGGGTTGAAGTGGATGTGGTCGTCTGTGATCGGGGTCTCAGGGAGTTTCATCAATGGACCTGATGGACATGAGGGGGTACTCGCCGGTGTAGTCGAGGGCGGCGACGCACCGGGCCTTCCCGTAGACGGTGGTGATCTCCACGGAGAACATCGCACCGGTGAGTTCTGAGTAGCCGAAGGGGTTCTGGGTCATGAGGTCGCGGTTCAACCGCACCCTGATTGCAGTCACATACGGCTGGAGGCCGACAGCCCCTTCGATCGCCGTCTCCACGCTCTCGGCCGTCGCCCGCGAGATCGGGGTGCCGACCCACTGGTGGTACAGGGCGCCGAGTTTGATCCCGGCCTCGAAGACCGCCTGTTCACGATCCGAAATCATGGAAGATCATGGGTCCCGATGGGATTTATAAGATGGTGGGAGGTTTCATGGGAGAGGGCCATATTTTCCCGCACACGAATGATCAGGTGAACATAAAACAGACGTGAGGAGAGAATGAGCGGATACCTTACGAAATACAAACTGTTTTGAGGCGGTGCCAATTACAATCTGTTCCGCAAAAAGTACGGGATCCTCCGTCTCCTTCAGGACGCCGGACATTTTCAAGAAAAAAGAGAGATTTTTCAGGGCACATACAGGTAGATATCCCAGTTTCCACTGCGCTGATCCATCCAGACGACTTTACCATTGTCGACCTGCGGGACCTGCTTATTTCCCGGCACCGTACAGATCGCCGTCTCGACACCGCTTGAGATATCATAACTGTAGATGTCATAGTCACTGTCACGCGAGTCGAACCATACGATCTGGTTTCCATCGATCTTCGGGGCGTGCTGGTCGCCGCGTGCGGTGCAGATCGCTGATCTGGTCCCGGTGGAGAGATCATACAGGAAAATATCACTACGGCTGCCTTCTTCACTGACGATGTAGTTTCCTGAGATATCAGCGGATACATAGTATCCAGAACCTGCGGCGATCAGAGTCTCAGTACCGGTCGAGAGGTCGTACATATACAGATCATAGTTCCCGTTCCGCAGATCAGTCCAGACGATACGGTCACCATCTATCTCCACCCATGACTGGATACCCGGCGCAGTACAGATCGGGACCTGATACCCATAATTGAGGTCTGTCATGTAGATATCGGAATTGCCGTTCCGCATATCAGTCCAGACGATCCGGTCACCATCGATCCTGGGAGATGTCTGGTCATAACCATTGGAACAGACCCGCGTCTCGGTGCCTGTGGAGAGGTCGTACATGTAGATATCGGCATCACCATTCCTCTCATCCTGCCAGACAATCCGGTTGCCGTCGATCCGCGGCGAATATTGACCACCAGAAGCGGTGCAGATCGCCCTTTCGGTGCCAGTTGAGAGGTCGTACATGTAGATATCCCAGTTTCCATTCCTATAATCCTGCCAGACTACCCGGTTTCCCGACACATCAGAGTACATCTGATCCGCCGGATTTCCACAGACCGGGAATATAGCCCTGTAAGGCACGATTTCATCACCATCGGTCGCCATTGCAGGCACAACACATACAAAACCCACCGCAATGAACGCGATGAGTACTGCATAAATACTTAAGTCCTTTCTCATTTTTCATCCTCCTGCTCAATTTCTTCGGAAGCAGAGCGAAAGGCTTACCTCTGATGAACGAGAATCCTGAACTGTCTCCGAAGGTTCCGGGGGTTCGGAGGGGTTTCAATCGATCTCCAGCCCCCTTCGGGGCGCTCTATGAACGTCCCTTGATTTTAATTGCAATATTTGTATATTTATGAGTTATGATCAATTCATTTAACAATTAAAGGATTCTCGGTCACTTTCACAATACAGAAGAGAAGAGAAAGAGAATACAAATGCTCTTACTGATGGCCACACTCCAATCACCATGCAGATTTCATGGTCTCAGACACTTCCCACCCCATGCGCGCTCCGATCGATCCAGGCAGTTAAAATGTTTCCCCTGGTGCGGATAGTCCCAATCACCAGGTCCGGGCCAGAACTTATCAGAATAAGAAGATGGACTAAAAAGAGGATGGATCAGGAAGATCAGATGATGATGGCCCGGGTCTTCTCGTCCTTTTCGTCGTCGAAGTCGGTGACGGCCGCCTCGGTGGTGAGGAGCATCCCCGCGATGGATGCGGCGTTCTGGAGACCGCTCCGCACGACCTTTGTCGGGTCGAGGACGCCGGCGGCGACGAGGTCTTCGATGCAGTCCTTCTTTGCGTTGTAGCCGACATTCGGATTTGCCTCGGCCCTGACCCGGGCGACGACCTCGGCGCCCTCGACACCGGCGTTCGCCGCGATCTGCCTGAGGGGTTCTTCCAGGGCACGCCTGACGATGCTGACACCGATCGTCTGGTCGCCTTCGAGTTTCAGGCCGTCGAGTGCGTTCTGGGCCCTGAAGAGGGTGACGCCACCGCCTGCAACGACGCCTTCCTCGACCGCCGCCTTGGTGGCATTGAGAGCATCGTCGATCCGCATCTTCTTCTCCTTCTGCTCGGTCTCGGTCGCGGCCCCGACTCTGATCACGGCCACGCCGCCGCCGAGTTTGGCGAGACGCTTCTGGAGGTTCTTCGTGCGGTACTCGGTGTCGGCAATCTTGATCCTGGACTCAAGGAGCGCCTTCCTCTCCTCGATCGCGGACTTCGCACCCTTCCCGCCGACGATCACAGTCTTGTCGTGGTCTATCCTGACGTTCCTGGCATGGCCAAGCATATCGTCGGTGAAGTCCTCGAGCTTCAGCCCCTTTGCCTCGGAGATGACCGTTGCACCGGTGAGGACGGCGATATCGTCGAGGATGGCGTTCTTATCTTCGCCGAATCCCGGGGCCTTCACGGCGCAGACCTTGAGGGCGCCGCGGATGACGTTGAGGACAAGGGCTGCCTGGGCGTCGCCGTCCACATCGTCGGCGATGATCAGGAGGGGTTTGCCCTCGGACGCCGCCATCTCCAGGGCCGGGACGATCTGCTTGACAGTCGAGATTTTCTTATCAGTGATGAGGACGGCCGGGTCTTCGAACTCGCAGACCATCTGCTCCTGGTCGGTGACCATGTACGGCGAGATGTAGCCGCGGGCGAACTGCATGCCTTCCTCGACAGTGAGGGTGGTCTCCAGGGTCTTCGAGTTCTCGACCGAGATGACGCCATTGTAGCCGACCTTCTCCATGGCGGCGGCGATGAGGGTGCCGATCTCCTCGTCGTTGTTGGCGGAGACGGTGGCGACCTGGACGATCTTCTCCTTATCGTTCACCGGGATGCTCTGTTTCCTGAGGCCGTCGACGACAGAGGAAACCGCACGGTCGATGCCGCGCTTCACATCGACCGGGTTCGCGCCGGCGGCGATGTTCTTCATCCCCTCAACGAGCATCGCCTGCGCGAGGATCGTCGCGGTCGTGGTGCCGTCGCCGGTGGTGTCCTGTGTCTTCGAGGCGACTTCCTTCACGAGTTTCGCCCCCATATTCTCGAAGCGGTCGCGGAGGGTGATCTCTTTTGCGATGGTCACGCCGTCGTTGGTGACAAGGGGCCTGCTGCCCCGGTCGAGGACGACATTGCGGCCTTTCGGGCCGAGTGTGATCTTGACGGTGTCAGCGACCTTGTTGACGCCGGCGAGGAGGGCCTTCCTCGCATCTTCCCTGAACATGATCTGCTTGCTTGATGATGCCATAGATTATTCACTCCACCTTCGCAAGGATGTCCTTCCACTCGACAAAGAGGTGCTTCTCGCCGTCGATCTCGATCTCTTCGGCCGAGTAACCTCCATAGATGACATGGTCCCCGGCAGCGACGGGGAGAGGGCGTCCGTCTTCAAAGGTGCCGATGGCAATGACTGTCCCTTCTTTCCGCTTCTCCTGTGCAGAGTCAGGGAGATAAATCCCGGTTATTGTCTTTTCCTCGGATCTCTCCTGCTTTATGAGAACTCTTTCACCGATAGGCTGAATTTTTGTCATTTCATCACGTCTGGTATCCGTGTTGCAGGATCTACTATTACTGTGGTTTGCAGTTCTATATATATGTGTCGTATTTACGTTGAGATGATATCAATTTACTATATATGATATCGGTTCAAACGGGATGGTACATGTTCTTCAGGGTGTTACCATGATCGACCAGCGCATCTCCCTCAGGGTCGTCGAAAGGCCGCAGGCACCGGGGACAGAAGAGAAATTTTCGTGGTTCTGCGAGAGTCTCGGCCTCACCCACGGGCGCGACCTCGACACGACGGCAGAGAGGGTCGTCCTCCAGATCCTGGAGGAGGTCGCGGAGGAACCCGGCGTCTCGTCGGCGAGGATCGCGGAGAGACTTGCGATCACGCCGGCGCGGGTGAACCACCACGTGCGAAACCTCGTCGCCACCGGCCTCCTCTACCGCAGAAAAAAACTTATCTACCTGCGGGGCGGGAGTCTTGCGGCCGCGGTCGTGGAGATGCGGAAGGACGCCGACCGGATCTTCGATGAACTCGTTGCGGTTGCGGAGGTCCTTGACAGGGAAATAGTTCGGCACTGATAGGGGGTCAGGAGAGGGTTTCGATCGACGCCGCGACCCGCACCATCTCCTCCTCTTCGACCACGCCGGTGAGTTTGAAAAGGGTTTCACCCTCCGTCCAGACGAGGACGTCGGGGCCGTCGCCGCGGTACAGTTTTCCGGAAACATCCCCGACTGCCACCTCTTCAGGCGTGCCGCGGGGCGGGGCGGGGCGGGGTCGGGGAGGTCGGCGGGACGGGCGACCAGCCTGAGGGTGTCCCCGGCGGTGTTCGTGAAGGTGAGCGACGAGTACCAGTCGGGCAGGAGAACACCTTCCCGGAAGGCGTAGCCGGGAGGGAGGCACGAGGGGACCGCACCTCTTCGGGGACCTCGGCACGCTCGAAGAAGACCATCGGTGTGACGGCAACGGTCCGCGCCCGCGTCACTTCCGTCCCTGGCGGCGGGACGAAGGAGAAGGTGCCGGGCGGGACCTCCGGGTCGGCGACCATGTCCTTGAAGGTGAACCGCACCAGTTCCCGCCCGTCCCGGCCATAGAAGGTTGCCCCGGCAAGGACGCCGGTCTCTGCATCGGCCGACGCCCTGATCCGGTACACCGGATCCCTGAAGCGGCCCGGGGCCTCGCCGAGGGACTCGTTCCCCGCAATCTCGACGACCCTGACGGTGCGGCCGTCTTCTGTTTCCATGCCCTCGTACGTGAGGTCCCTCTTTTCATAGGCATCCTCCAGCATCTCCCGCGCGTTGAAGACATTCTAGATCAGCCAGGTACGCTCGTCCAGGACGGTGCCCCTGTATTCTGATGGGACCACCGAGATCTCTCCCGCGACCGGGTCGGAAGTCCAGAGGCGACGACCGTCGTCGGTGAAAAGGGTACCGTCGGGAAAGGCGGCACGAAAGCGTTCGTCCCCCTCGGCGACCATGCCGATGGTGACGGCGGGAGCGTCTCCGTCTTTGACCGTGACGTTTGCAGACCAGTTCTCCGGGACGACCGGGGGCGAGGCGTCCCCGGTGCACCCTGCGGCAAGGATTGCCAACAGCAGGATGAGGAGGAGATATTCAGGCCGCATGGCCGTTACCGTCCGTGAACGCGTACGTCTTCGCCTTCAGGAGGTCGTCGCGGAGGAAGGCGGTGAGGAAGGGGCGTGCGTCGCCCTGTCTCAGGAACGTGACCGGACAGACAGTCGTCTCCGCAGGAAAGGCGACAGAATCAAAAGCCCGAAAAGACCCATTCTCCAGCAGGGCGACCTCGCTGTCATAGGTCTTCTCTTTCCGCTCCGGTCCGGCCCGGATCAGGAGTGAGTCATCGACAGCGTCGAGTTTGTCCAGGGCGCTGAGGAGAAGGAGAGGATGGAGACCGGGGCCTGCGGGAGCGGCAGGAAAGAGAGACGTCTCCATGCCGGGGTTCTGTTGCCATGCGACCGCATAGGCCAGTGGCGTCCCTTCCCTGTCCCGCCCCTGGAACCTGAGGGTGACCGTCTCGTGAACGCCACGGTCCGTCCTGATCTCCAGGCTGGAGAGAACGGCCGTCTCGTTCACGCAGTCGAGGCGGCCCATCGCCTCCTCCCAGAGGGAGGAGAGGGAGACGCCGGGCGATGCAGCCTCCTCCGAGGGCCCGATCCCCGATGCAATGGCAAAGAGAAGGAGGAGAGCGCCATAGACCAGCACGACGACCACCGCAACCGCGAATGCCGCGGGCCTCATCATACAGGCACCCACTCCCCGCTCTCGCCCGGATCTCCGGGTTGGTATCTGCTGACAGTCGTCGTCACCGTTACTGGCCCGGCCCCTGCCGGCACGGTCTCACCGGCTTCGGTCAGATATCGGTCCGCTGGCATGCCATGGTAGAGGCCTCCGCCGGTGGAGAGTCTGAGGTCGAAGGAGACCTGCGCCGGCGCCGCAAGGCCGTCGACCGCCACCACCGTCAGGTAACCGCTGTCGACCGCCCCAACGACCGGCGAGAGGTGTTCCCGCAGCGGGCGGTGCGTCCCGTTGATCTCCGTCTCGAAACGGTAAAACCCGGCGTCGATGTCTGTGAGGTTCTCCTCGTTCGTGGTGAAGGCGAGCATGTCGCCGCGGTCTGTCCCGGCGATCGCCGTCGTCCAGGCGCCGAAGGTCTGGTTTTCAAGAGAGGACGCGGGGTAGAGGAGTTCCTCGTCGGTCACCGGCAGGGGGACGAGGACCGTCGTGGCCCCGGTGCCGGTGTGGCCTGCAAGCCCGGTGATGGCGACGGTGTAGGCGAGAGAACCGGGGTGCACCTCGGGCCATGCGGCGAGGAGGAGGACGCCTGAGTATGCGGCGACGCAGAGAACGACACCGACGAGAAAGGAGGCGGCGATCAGCCGCCTCGATCGTCCCTGCCTGTATGCGAGCACGGCGAGGACCGCCGCCGCACCGGCGCCGCAGAGGAGGGCGAGATCGGCGGCGGCAGGGAGAGCGACCACGAACAAGACCACGTACGCAAGAGAGGCGATGATGATGGCGGCCCCGGCGGCCCATGCAGGAACCATTCTCTCCATTCAGCACCGCCTCCCGAATGTGGCCTCGCCCGCATATCTGTCGTGCACATAGCTGGAAAACAGATATGCAATTGCGGGTATAACGCCCATACAAGAGACATCCGCAACATATTATATATTTTTTCTGTGAAAATCGTCTTTCTATCGGCGCTATGGGACTCATCTCACCTGAGTTCGAACCTCTGGAAGTGGATATAGGCATAATTGAGGATGATTGACGGGACGAGGAGGAGAGCGACGACTACATGACAGATGGGTGTACCTGCCCTTTCCTTCTCCAACTCATTTGGAATCCCGCCGGGTGAATGTACCTGCGGGGCGTCGGAGAGGGTGTCGAAGGAACCGAGGACTTCGCAATGCAGCACACACTCTCATGAACAGCAGGCAGGTGATCCTCTCCCCCCCATCACCGAATGTTTTAATGGCGTGCCGGGCCACCACCGGAAAGAGGGGGCGCCGGACCGGAGGGCCGTGGAATGGAGACGGAGATCATCCTGATGTTCCTTGTTATCGGGACCGCGTTCGTGCTCTTCGTCACCGAAATCCTCCGGGTCGACCTTGTCGCGCTCCTCGTCCTCCTCCTGCTCTTCTGGTTAGGGCTTGTAACCCCTCAGGAGGCGATCTCGGGGTTCGCCAGCAACGCCGTGATCGCCATCATCTCGGTGATGATCCTGGGGGGCGGGATCGAACGCACAGGCGTCATGAGCCACCTCAGTCGGTTCATCGTCGGCATTGCGGGGAAAGGGGAGAGAAGGCTTCGCGCCCTCTTCTCCGTTGCCGTCGGCCTCGTCTCCGCATTCATCCCCGCCATCGGATCGGTCGCCCTCTTCCAGCCCGCGCTGATGAGGGCCGCAAAAATGACCGCGGTCCCGCCCTCCCGTCTTGTCATGCCGATGGGTTTTGCGGCGCTCAGTGGCGGCACCATCACCATGATCGGGTCCGGTGCCCTGATCCTCCTGAACGACCTCATGGTCGCCAGCGGTGCCGAGGCGTTCGGGTTCTTTACCGCGACGCCGGCGGGTCTCCTCCTCCTCTGCACAGAGGTCATCTACTTCCTCCTGCTGGGGGCATACGTCCTCCCTGTCGGCCGCGCCGGAACCCGCCGACCGGGGAGTCAGGAAGACCTCGTGGACACCTGGCACCTTCCCGCAGCGATGCACCACTACGTCATCCCGGCCTCCAGTCCTCTCGCCGGCAGGGAGCGGGAAGAGGTGCGCCTGAAAACCGATTATTCCCTCCACCTCCTCGCCGTCACGGAAGAAGAAGAGGTCTCCTATGCACCCTGGCGGCACGCCACCCTGCGTGCCGGGCAGTACATCACCCTCCTCGGAAAAGCGGAGGACGCAGAACGCTTCGCAGCCGACTACTCGCTCCAGACCGTCCCCGACCGGGAGCGCCTCTCCGCGAAGGTGGGAGGGGCGTATGCCGGTTTTGCAGAGGTCATGGTCAGGCCGCACGCACCGGTCGTCGGCCGGACCTTCCGGGAGATTGCATTCAGAAAGACCTACGGCGTCGAACCCCTCATGCTCTCCTCACGGGGCGTCGAGATGCGCATGGACTTCTCCGACACCCCCCTCACCGCCGGCGACATCATCGTCGTCTTCGGGCCATGGAACAACATCCACGCCCTTGCCGCCGACCCGAACTTCGTGCTCTCCACGCGGGTCGAGGAACCCGTGATACGCCGGGAGAAAGCGCCCGTCGCCCTTCTCTGTTTTGCCGGGGGGATCGCCCTCACCCTCACCGGCGTCCCGATCTCCATGGGCCTCCTCACCGGGGCGCTCGTCATGGTCCTTACGGGCGTGCTCACCATCGACGAGGCATACCGCACCATCGACTGGAAGACGGTCTTCCTGCTCGCGGGCCTCATCCCGCTCGGGACCGCCATGATCTCCACCGGGACGGCGGCACTGATCGCCGGCACCGTGATCCCGCTCGTCGGGGACGCCCACCCCCTCCTCCTCTTCATCGGCATCGGCGCACTCGCGACTCTCTTCACCCTGCTGATGTCCAATCTCGGTGCCGTCGTCATCCTGGTCCCGATCGCCTTCCTCGTCGGCGCCGAGACAGGGACCGACCCCCGCGGCCTCGCCCTCCTTGTGGGACTCTGCGCCTCCAACTCGTTCCTTCTGCCGACGCATCAGGTGAACGCCTTTCTCATGTCCTCGGGCGGTTACCACACGGTTGATTATCTGAAAGCGGGAGGTGTCCTGACAGTTCTCTTCCTCCTCATCGTCTCGGGATGGATTTATATGGTTTTTGGATGATCATCGCTCCAGAGATGGATGGAGTGGACGGAGAATGGTGATCCAGCAGTTCTTCATACCGGGCATCGCGCACAGTTCCTATCTTGTCGGTGCGGCCGGCGCCTGCGCCGTCATCGACCCGGCGCGGGACGTCGACCGCTACCTCGACGCCGCCGCAGACCTCGGATTCACGATCACGCATATCCTTGAGACGCACCTGCACGCCGATTTCGTCTCCGGCCACATGGACCTGGCTGAGAAGACCGGCGCCCGGATATATGCGCCGAAATCGGGTTCATGCGCCTTCCCGCATGAACCGGTCGCCGACGGGACAGAGTTCTCGGTCGGGGATATCAGGTTCGACGTCCTCGATACGCCGGGGCACACCCCGGACGGCGTCACCTACGTGGCCATCGACCTCTCCCGCGGCGACGAACCCGTCGCCGTCTTCCCCGGCGACACGCTCTTTGTCGGCGACGTGGGTCGGCCCGACCTCTTCCCCGGACAGGCGCGGGACCTTGCGGGGCGCCTCCATGAAAGTCTGCACGAGAAGATCCTCGCCCTCCCCGACCACTGCATGGTCTTTCCCGCGCACGGCGCCGGGTCGCTCTGCGGCCGGGCGATGGGTTCGATGCGGTCCACCACCATCGGCTACGAGCGCCGGTATAACGCGGCATTGAGGATCGCCGACAGGGATGAGTTCGTCCGCTCGCTTACCACGGGTATGCCCCCGGCCCCCGACCACTTCAGCCGGTGCAGCGAGATCAACCGCCGCGGCCCGCCCCTCGTCCGCACCCTGCCGGCGATCAGGCCGATGAAACCGGCCGAGTTCAGGGAGAAGGCCGGGAAAGGCGATGCGATCGTCCTCTCCGTCAACGACTACGCCGCTTTCGGGGGGCAGCATGTGCCGGGAAGTTATCACATCGACCTTGCCGGGAACTTCTCCACTTTTGCCGGGTGGGTGCTCCCGCCGGAGAAGGAGGTCCTGATCGTCGCCGGGAGTCAGGCAGAGGCGGAGGAGGCGGTGGTCATGCTCCGCCGCGTGGGCCTGGACCACGCCGTCGGCTACCTCGACGGCGGTGTCCACGCGTGGGTGACGGCCGGGTATCCCACCGCCCATGTCCCTCAACTCTCGCCTGCGGAGACGCATGCGATGATCACGGGAGGAAAGGCCGTGCTGCTGGACGTGCGGGCGCCTGATGAGTACGAGGAGGACCATGTGGAGAGTGCAGTCAACATCATGGTGACCGACCTGCGGGAGCGCTCCGCGACGCTCGACCCCGCCCGGCCCCTCGTCGTCATGTGCAGGACTGGCCACCGTTCTAGTCTCGGGTGCAGCATCCTCAGGCAGAAAGGTTTTGTCGAGGTCTACAATGCCTCCGGCGGGATCACCGGCTACCGTGCGGCAGGATATACCTGAGGGGGCGGCAATGGACTGGACACCCTATATCGCAGGCGCGGGGATCGGCGTGCTCAGCTGGCTTGCGTTCCTCCTCTCCGACCGCCCCCTCGGGTGCTCGACGGCCTATGCCCGGGCGAGCGGCATGATCGAGCGTGCCGTCCGCGGGAAGGCGGTGCTGGACAGGGCCTACTACAAACAGTTTGTCCCGCAGATCGACTGGGAGGTGATGCTGGTTCTCGGCATCGTGATCGGCGCCTTCGCAACGGCCCTCCTCACCGGGGAATTTGCCCTGGCCTGGGTCCCTCCGACTTTTGAAGCGGCATTCGGGCCGTCTGTCCCCCTGAGGATCGCCGTCGCCCTCGCCGGCGGCGTCCTGATGGGGCTAGGTGCGCGCTGGGCCGGCGGGTGCACGAGCGGGCACGGGATCTCCGGCACCCTCCAGATGGCCCTATCGAGCTGGGTGGCGGTCGCCGTCTTCTTTGCAAGCGGCATACTCTCTGCCTTTCTCCTCTACGGGGTGTGGCCATGAAGGACGCCCTGAACCGCCTGCGCAGGAATGCGCCGGTGCAACTCTCCCTTGGACTTGCGATGGGGGTCGCCTTCGGCGCCTGCCTCCAGGTCGCCGGGGTCACGCGCTACGATGTGATCATCGGACAGCTCCTGCTCACCGATTTCACGGTGGTGAAGGTGATGCTCAGTGCGGTGGCCGTCGGCACGCTCGGCGTCCACCTGATGCGGGCGGCGGGTCTTGCCGACCTTCACATCAAGCCGGGGTCGGTCGGCGCAACCGTCGTCGGCGGGGCGATCTTCGGCGCAGGTTTTGCGGTCCTCGGCTACTGTCCGGGGACGGTGGCCGGCGCCGTCGGGTCGGGCGCCCTCGACGCCCTCGTCGGCGGAGTGACCGGCATCCTCATCGGGGCCGGCATCTTCGCGGCTCTCTACCCCCGCCTTGAGGTGTCGGTGCTCGGGCTGGGGAGGTTCCCGACCGCCACCATCCCCGAGATCCTGCATGTCAACCCCCGGGTGGTGGTGGTGCCGCTCGTGCTCCTGATCGCGGCCGTCCTCTACGGCCTTGAATACCTGGGGCTCTGATCAGGATGGCGCACAGAGAGACGTTCCAGACCTCTGCCCCGCCCCCGCTGTTGCTGGACTTCGCGCATATCACCGTCATGAGAGAGGACAGAAAAGTCCTCGACTCCCTCTCCCTCACCGTCGGTGCCGGCGAGCACCTCGCCATCCTCGGACCGAACGGGTCGGGGAAGTCGTCCCTGATCAAGACGATAACGCGGGAGTATTACCCGCTGACGCACCCGGACCGCAGGTTTTCGGTCCTCGGCGAGGAGGTGTGGCAGGTGGGCGCCCTCCGCTCCCTCCTCGGCATCGTCTCCGCGGACCTGCAGTTCACCTTCACCCGCGATATCACCGGGCGTGACGTCGTCCTCTCCGGTTTCTTCTCCAGTGTCGGCCTCTTCAGGCACGAGGTCACCCCGGCGATGGAGGACAGGACCGACGAGATTCTCAGTTTCCTGGAGATAGAACGCCTCGCCGACCGCCCCATGACGCGGATGTCCACCGGCGAGGCGAGGCGTTTCCTCATCGGCCGCGCCCTCGTCCACGACCCCGTAGCGCTCATCCTGGACGAACCCACGAACAGCCTCGACCTCCACGCCCTCCACCACCTCCGCTCCATGCTGCGGAAGATCGCACGCTCGGGCACCGGCGTGATCATGGTCACCCACAACCTCCACGACATCATCCCCGAGATCTCGCGGGTGGTGCTGATGAAGGACGGCCGCATCCGCGGCGACGGCCCGAAGGAGAAGATCCTGACCGATGAGGCGATCGGCGGCCTCTTCGACGTTCCCGTGCATATCAGGGAAGAGGGAGGGTGGTATTATGCGAGCGGGTATTAGAGGTCTTCATGAGGTTCTGAGGAGAAGTCTCTTTTTTGGCTCTGGAAAAACTCTCCTGTTCAGATCGATGTCTCCCTTCTTTTCATGAAGATCGGTGCGGATCCCCTGCCTTCCCCATGCAGGTAACCGGGGGACTGACGCCCCCGGAAAAGGCACGCCAGAATAGGAATTACCATGAAAAACTTTTCATACGGTATGCCGAGGCGTGCTCCCGGTTCATACCTGATTCTCTAGAGCCGGTTACTGCTCAACGTAATTCAGTCAGATTCCATAAAATTGATTTTCAGTTATTCCGGGGCACTACCCAGAATAGGATGTGTCTATCTGAGGCTGAGGTCTCCGATGGCAGAGGCGTTCTCGCCTCCTTCGTTGCACCTGATGGTCCAGTGATAGTCCCCCGCACCCGGCGGTTGGAACCATATGGAGAGATTGCCATCCTGGCTGTTGTCAATGAACGGTATGTCAAAGACTTTTTCACTGTCCTGATTACCTTCCGGCCCGACAAGACGGAAGTGTGCGATCTCTGCGGTTGCATCGGTAGCGTCCCCATAGTCCCAGGTAACCACGATAGTATACCGTTCTCCAGGGACATAATCGCGGATATAAGTTCTGGTAAAGGCCGAACAATGAATCCCCCCATTTTCATCGATGTGCAGTGCCCCTCCGTCAATCTCTGTATCGCAGAACCTTCGCAGAGAGAAATGTTTCTGGTCAGACCCGATGATCGAGCCATCGGCACCGTACGCCACGACTCCGAAGGTGTGGTTTCCAGGGGTAGGAATAATAGTATGGCCGTTTTTCATGCCTGATATCTGTACTCCGTCGATGTAACCGTCAACGCGGTCGATTTTTTCCGGATGCTCGAGGTTGTAGGGGAGGGGAATAGCCGTGTAGGTGAAGTCCGCTTTGTTGTTCCAGGGTATGATGACGCCCTCTCCGGATACGGTCGGCTCCAGGGTTGCCCTTCCCTCACGGGTGACTGTTGCAAAGGTGCGGGTACCTCCGGGGTCGTACCCGGCCACCCGGACTTCATGCGTACCTCCGGGGAGGGTGACTGATCCGGAAGGGAGCACTCCGAGGCTCTGTCCGTCCACGAACACCTCGAATGGTTGGCCTCCCGGGGAGTTGAAGAAGACAGTTCCATTCTCGATCCAGACCTCCGGATCAGGAGAGAAGTGGTTGCCCCTGGTGTCGATCCCCCTGATCCCTCCGGCCACGAGTCGTGCGCATTCTCCGGCAAGGGTGTAGTTGAGTCGGTCTGGGTGGTCCTCAGGGGTATGAATGAAGGTGTGGCTTCCTGTGTCCCCGAAACGGACGATCGGGATCAGATCCCCATAAAAACTGAACTCCTCTCCCCGTGATGTCAGCACCGGGGCCTCCGCCTGGTCAAGGCAGGCCGACGGTGGTATGGCCCCGAGGAACCACCTGTGCTGGGGGAGGGCCGATACCCACAGTCTCTCCCCTGAGGCGATGCAGTCGAGGTTCACCGCGACGACGATCAGGTCATGGAGGTCGCGGTGATCTCCCACCCACCTCTGACTCCCCTGCATTCCATCCTCCTCACCGGAGAAGGCGATGAAGTAGAGAGTACGGTTCAGTGTGGTGTCCTGAAGGAGCCGTGCGACTTCGAGCATCACGGCAACGCCTGCTGCGTTGTCATCAGCGCCCGGAGTTTCATCGGCCGCATCGTAATGCGCGCAGACGATAACGATCTGATCGGTAGCCCCTTTTTTCACCCCGATGATGTTGGATGCCGGGCCAAAGGATGTCTCCGGGTCGGTTTTCCCCACCCTGAACCTTTCGACGGCGACCTGAAGGCCGTACTCCTCCATGGCCCCGGCGACGTATGCCGCCGCTTCCTCCTCCGAACCGACGACTCTCGGGAGGTCGCAGAGGTCTCGGGTGATCCTCTCGATGTTTCCGGGATCGACCGGGACGGCCGAAGAGGGAGTAATGATACATGCGAGGAGGCAGAGGACGATTGTCGCGGAAAGGAGGGGATGGTGACATCTTCTGTGTATGGGTTTATCTGGCGATGGACAGGTCATTGTGATACTCTCATGGAATTTTATTATTGCAGGCTCGTCGTAGATCTACGAAATCGCCTTTTGCCGACTCCCGGTACGACGAACGACCTGCTGAACGCTCTGAGCGATCCCGATCCGTTGATTTAAAAATGATTTTTATTATATTTGTGTGCTCTGTGTCGATTGTCTACGCTTCCGAAAAAAGATAAGGCCCCTCTTCTCAGATCAACCGCACGATCCCGCGCCGCGGCTGCATCGCCTCGCCGAAGCGGATCATCTTGTCGAGGTTCTCCTGCACCTCGTCGCGGTCAAAGCCCTGCTGCACCAGGGTCTCGACGACCTCTTCGGTCTTTGCGGTGCCGTCGTCTCCGCCGAGCGTCTTTATCGTCTCTCTGATGGTGCGGATGATATCCCTCTTCTTCTTCGTGATCCCGGTCGTCCATTTGTCGATGTCCAGGGTGCCGGTCTCGGCGTCGTAGGCGACCTGCCGCAGGCAGGCGTCCACGATCATGATCACACGCTCCGCGTCCTCGGGCTCGACCGTCCGTGAGAGGCGCATCCTGGCGCTCGCCTCGCCAAGACGGATCAGCGCCTCAAGTTGCCGGGCCGTCACCGGCACCGGCTTGTTCTCGTCGGCGAGGTCGCGGAGCCTGAGGTAATACGTGATGAGCATCTCCTTCGCGCCGTCGGTGATGAGGGGCGTCACGTGCCTCTTCGCATACGCGATATATTTCCGCAGGAGTTCGGGCGCGATCGGCGGCTCCACCACCGTGCTCTCGCTCGCCAGGAGGTCGATATGCGCCGGGGTGAGGGGACCCTCCTGCTTCTGCATGATCAGTTCCCCGACCCGGTGGGCCGAGATGATGTGCCGTGCGATCGCCGTGTCCCGCGTATGATCGGGCTTGTCTGTCAGCACGAAGATGAGGTCGAAACGGGAGAGGAGGGAAGGAGGCATGTTGATCTGCTCGGCGATCGGGACGAAGGCGTCGAACCGCCCGAGTTTCGGGTTTGCCGCGCCGAGGAGGGCGCACCGGGAACGGAGGGTCGCCGTGATCCCGGCCTTCGCCACCGAAATACTGTTGCCGCACCATACCGGAACGCCATTCCTACGGACGTAGAGGAGGTGGTTTGGCACCTCAACACAATAGATCCTGCCTGTGTAGTGGCCTATTTCGATCTGCTGGTGTCCGTTCGTGTTGATGTTCGGCTCATTCTGGGATTCCCGAATGAAGGAGACCGTATAGATGTCATGCGATATGACCGATGTCCCTCCACGCGGATTCGAGGTTATCGATCCGGCTTCCCTGACTCTATACTGGTTTCCAGACAGCCCTACCTTCAGCAGCAATTCCGTCACATCGTCTGCAAGCCTTTTTGATGATGTGATATAGGATGTTGCGCCTGTTTTCCGATCGATCGATCCGTCCCCGAGGACCAGGGCATCTAGAAGGATCTGGATCTGTTCTGGAGGAAGACGTTTGGCATAATCAGGAACGTGCCTGCCAGGACTTGTACCAAACTGTTCCATATGACAGGCCAACTGTTTTGAGTTTATCACAAAGTTGGCCCCATCATATGTGAACCGGAACGGTAACCGTTCCAAACATCTTCGGATTGTCTCGGTCGATTCTGGTTTCTTCTGGCCGATAGCGATCCGATACGGCACACCGGTCTGCCAGTGTTTACTAACACATCCTTCAGAGAGGAAGTAGCCGAGGAACTCCAGCCAGTCGTCCATCGGAATCTCGATTCCACCTGTCTGTATCCCGGTGCAGTTCTGGTTTCCGTATTTGACGACCCCAGGAATTGTATGGACTTCCTGCCGTTCTCCAACCCATTTGGCGTTCTTCTTGAACCGCATCCGTCTCCGAATCGGCAGTTCATCCGCCCGTATGCGCGCAAACCCCGCCCATTCGTTGGCACGGTGGTTCAGGTTGACATACATGGTGTGGTTTGGAGTCACTGCGAGATCGACCTGCCGCGACGTGAAGAAATACATCTCGCCATCGTACTCGGCATCCACGAACGTCATCGGTCGCTGATACTCCAGGTAGCCTTCTGGAGAGAGGGTCGCAACCCGATCCATATCGGTTACGTCACGGAAGTATTTCCACCCGGCTTCCGTCAGAACCTCGGTCTGATCGTCGTAGCATTGTTGTTCCATCGCCTCGTGGAGGGCCGACCGATCCTCCTTCTGCATCTTGTCCATCTCGTCCACCGCGGCGAGCCCCATATCCGCGAGGACAAGGGCCCCGGCCTCCAGGGTCCAGCTCCCGTCGCCGAAGTCGTCCTTCACCGCTGTCGCCGTGAGACCCGCGGAGGTCGAGGACTTGCCTGAGGTGTACACGCCCCTGGGGGAGATCTGCACGACGTACCTGAGGATCTGGGACTTCGCGATTCCCGGGTCGCCGACCAGGAGGACGTGGATGTCGCCGCGGAGACGGGAGCCGTCAGGGAGGTCCTTCGCCACCCCGCCGAAGAGCTGGAGGGCGATCGCCTCCTTCACCTCGGTGTTCCCGTAGATCGAAGGGGCGATCGAGCCGGTGATCTTCCCGTACAGTCCGGTGTCCCGGGAGAGTTCGTGGATCTCGGCCTCGTCCTCCTCGGAGATGTTCACCTCCTCGAACTCCCTCTCCGGCGCCTCGATCGAGGAGCACTCCAGGGATATGTCGAAGAGGGTGGACTTGGTCCCGTAGTTCACCCGCTGCCTGGAGCGGGGGATGCCGTTGAGGACCACCCTGTCGCCGGGTGCGATCGCCCCGGTGAGGTCGTCGGTCACCTCGACGTCGAGAGTCTGGGGCCTTGCGCCGCCCCGCAGGCCCTCGGGCGACTCCTGGATCCGCACCTTCTGCGAGTCCACGTACCGGGACTTTGCCTGGAGGAGTTTCAGTTTGCGCCGGTTGCACTCCGGGTTCGGACACTCCTCGGGCTCCTCGAAGTTCCCGTAACCCTGCCGCACCGTCGTCGTTGAGCCGCAGCCCGGGCACTGGAAGACAGCCTCGACGATCCTCGGCCGCACCTCGGTCGTCTTCCTGATGATCCCCTTCAGCGAGACAAAGCGGTTGATGTGGTAGGCCCTGATGTCCCTGATGCCGGTGACACGCTCGATATGGTGGAAGCGGACATTGACCTTCCCGGCCTTCTCCTCGCCTATGGCGGTGAGCTGGCGGAGGGCGTCCCTGATGTCGCCTGTCGCCTTGCCGGGGCGTTCGATCACCTCGTCCGCGAGGCGCAGGCCGGATTTGCCCGAGGCCTGCAGGGTCCGGTAGTCGATGTACAGGGAACGCTTGAAGGGGAATTCCCTCTCGATCTCGGCGAGTTCGCGCCGGCAGTACCGGGAAAGGAAGTTTACCCACTCCCCGACCACGTCGGTGACGCTGTCCTCCATCGTCAGTACTCCCGCGCGAAGAGTTTGATGATGCCGGGCCGCAGTTCGACCACCTCGCCCTCGTTCTTGAGCATCCGGATCGTCGCTTCGACCTTGTCCTTTGCAAAGCCCTGCCTGGTCATCTCCTCGATCACCTGCTCGACGTTTGCGGAGCCTTCGTCGCCGCCGACGTCCTTGATGACCTCCTTCACTGTCCTGATGATGTCCCGCTGCCTCTTCGAGATCCCGGTCGTCCACTTGTCGATGTCGAAGGTGCCCGACTCGGCGTCATAGGCCACCTGACGGAGACAGGTATCCACGATCTTGATCACCCTCTGGGCGTCCTCGATATCCACGGTCGGCGAGAGCCTGATCCTGGCGCTCGCCTCGCCGAGGCGGACCAGTGCCTCAAGCTGCCGCGCCGTCACCGGCACAGGCTTGTTGTTGTCGGCGAGTTTACGGAGCTGGAGATAGTAGTCCCGTAGCGCCTCTCGCGCCTCGGGGACGATCGTCGGGAAGCAGGTCCGCTTTGCGTACGCGATGTACTTGCGGAAGAGGAGGGGCTCGATATCGGGCGTCACCGGCTTGAGTTGCTGCTGGATATAGGCGTCGTCCACTCCTTCGACCGGCATCCGCCTCTTCTTCTCGATCAGTTCGCCGACCGCGTGGGACTTGAGGATGTGCTCTGCGATCGCCAGGTCGCGGGCACCGTCCGGCTTGTCTGTCATGATGAAGATGAGGTCGAAGCGGGAGAGGAGGGAGGGCGGCATGTTGATCTGTTCTGAGATGGGGGCGTACTCGTCGAAGCGGCCCATCTTCGGGTTTGCGGCACCGAGGAGGGCGCATCTTGACCGCAGGGTCGCCGTGATGCCGGCTTTCGCAATCGACACCGTGTTCCCGCACCAGACCGGCTTCCCCTTCCGCCGCACATAGATGACGTGGTCGGGCACCTCCACGCAGTAGATCATGCCGGCATAATGGCCCTTCGTGATATGCCTGAGGCCATTGGTGTTGATGCTCGGCCTGTTCTGCCCCTCCCTGATGAAGGAGACCTGATAGATGTCATGGGACAGGACCGCACGCCGGCCCTCGGGAACGCGCACCTCCTCGCCCTGCCTGTGGACCACGGTAGTGTTGCCCGAGATCCCTGCCTTGAGGAGGAGTTCGGTCATGTCGTCTGCCAGCTGCCGCGAGGAGGTGACATACGCGGTCTGGCCTGTCCCCTTCCTGACCCAGTCGTCGCCGAGGACGAGGGCGTCGAGGAGGATCCGGATCTGTTCGGGGCACACCTCCTTCGCGTACTGCGGGACATATTTTTCATGGCACTTCCCGAACACTGCCAGATGGGTCGCCAGCTGTTTCGAGGAGATGGCGATGTTCTGGCCGTTATAACTCCACCTGAATCCCAGACGGTTGGTACACGCCGTCATCTTCGCGGCACGTACTCCGTCTCTCTGGGATATGTGGACGCGATACGGGACGCCGTTTGTGTACTGGACAGAGCCCTCGGAGAGATAATAGCCGAGGAACTCCAGCCAGTCGTCCATCTTCAGGGCGATGGCGCCCGACTCCTCTCCGCTATGGTTCTGGTTCTTGTAGACCGTCACCGACGGCAGTTCATAGGTCTCGACATACATCCCCTCCCAGATGGCGTTCTTCTTGAAACGCATCCTCCTCTGGAGGGGCAGGGTCTCCATCCGCCTGAGGCCGAAGCCCTCCCACTCATCGGCACGCCTGTTCAGGTCCACGTACATGTTGTGGTTGGGCGTGACCGCGAGGTCGACCTGCCTGGAGGAGATGAAGTACATGTCGCCGTCGTATTCGGCAGCCACATAGGCCGTCGGCACGGCGTACGTGAGCCTGCCGTCCGGCGTGAGCGTCGCCACGCGCTCGCCCTCTTCAACGTCCCTGAAGAGCCGCCAGCCGTGCTCGGTGAGGACCTCGGTCTGGTCGTCATAGCACTGCTGCTCCATCGCCTCGTGGAGGGCCGACCGATCCTCCTTGTCCATCTTGTCCAGCTCATCGACCGCGGCCATGCCCATATCCGCGAGCACGAGGGCCCCGGCCTCCAGGGTCCAGCGGCCGTCGCCGAACTCGTCCTTCACCGCGGTTGCGGTCAGGCCCGCCGAGGTCGAGGACTTGCCCGAGGTGTAGATGCCGCGGGGGGAGAGCTGCACGATATACCTGAGGAGCTGAGACTTTGCGATACCCGGGTCGCCGACCAGAAGGACGTGGATGTCGCCGCGGAGACGGGAACTGTCAGGCATCTCCTTCGGGATCCCGCCGAAGAGCTGGAGGGCGACCGCCTCCTTCACGTCCGTGTTCCCGTAGATCGTCGGGGCGATGGACCGGGCGATCTTCGAGTAGATCTTCGGGTCCTTTGAGAGTTCGTGGATCTCGGCCTCGTCCTCCTCGGAGATGTTCACCTCCTCGAATTCCTTCTCGGCCACCTCGATCGCATTGCACTCCAGGTAGATGTCGAAGAGGGTGGACTTCGTGCCCGCGTTGATCCGCTGGAAAGACCTGAGGATGCCGGTGATCACCACCCTGTCGCCGGGCGCGGAGCTGCCTGTCAGGTCGTCGGTCACGTCCACGTCGATGGTCTGCGGCTGCTCGCCGCCCCGCAGGCCCTCGGGCGACTCCTGGATCCGCAGTTTCTGGGCGTCCAGAAACTCGGACTTCTCGGGCACGAGTTCGAGGGGGGTCTTCTTCTGGCAGGTGGCGCAGACCCGGAAGGGGTCCTGGAACCGGCCGTAGGTCTGGGAGTACGGCGGGGTGAGCTGCCCGCACTCCAGGCACTTGAAGACCGCCGCGACGATCCTCGGCCTGACCTCTGTCGTCTTCCTGAGGATCCCTTCCACGGCGACGAAGGTGTTGATCTGGTTTGCCCTGATGTCCCGGATCTTCGTCTTCCTGGTGAGGTTCATGAACCTGACATGGACGAGGCGCCTGTCCTTCTCCTCGATGATGCCGAGGCGGACGAGGGCGTCCTTGACGTCGTTCATCACCTTTTCGGGCCGTTCGATGAGTTCGTCGGCGAGAGCGAGACCGCGCTTCCCGAATGCTTCGAGGTTCCGGTAGTCGATGTAAAAGGACCGCTTGTGGGGGAACTCCTTCGAGAGTTCGACCCGCTCTTTCCGGTTGTACTGCCGCTTGAGGAATGTCTCCCAGTCGCTGACGACATCGGTCACTTCAGTGTTCTGGCGGGGTGACATTGATACCATATATGAGGGGGCTCCTCCATCAAGGTGGTTGTCCGGGGGGTGAAAATATTTTATTCGTTTTTCCGGGCGGCAAGGACAAAGAGGGCGATCAGTGCCTCCATCTGGATGGCGGAGTCTGCTCCTTCCGAAATCCTGAAGTCGGCCTCGCCGAGGTGGTCGATGAAGGCGACCTTGAGGCCGGTTTCCATATCAGAACGGACGACTTCCCTGAAGCACTGGTTGATCAGTTCGTTCGGGGCGATCCCCCGGTCGCGCATCAGGTGGCGGAGCGCTCCTTCGGCCGCGGGGAAGTCGCCCTGCATCGAGAGGTCGAGGAGGTTCCTGATCTCGTCGGGCCGCGCCGTCGAGGTCGTCTCATACACCATGCCCGCGTCGATCTCCCGCGAGATGATCGCCGCACCCTGCAGGGCGTTGAGCGCTTTTCTCATGTCGCCTTCGGCGATATAGACGATCGCCTGTACGGCGTCGTCGGTGAGGGTCACGCCCTCGGTCACGGCGACACGCCGCACCTGCTCCGCGACCGCCGCGTCGTCGAGGGGTCTGAAGCGGTAGATGGCGCACCGGCTCTGGATGGGGTCGATAATCTTCGAGGAGTAGTTGCAGGAGAGGATGAACCGGCAGTTCTGGGCATAGTTCTCCATGGTTCGGCGGAGTGCGGCCTGGGCATCGGTCGTGAGGGCATCGGCTTCGTCCAGAAAGAGGATCTTGAAACTTGCGCCGCCGAGCGGGGATGTCCGGGCGAAACCCTTGATCTGGTTCCGGACCACGTCGATCCCGCGCTCGTCGGAGGCGTTCATCTCCCTGAAATTTATCTGCCAGGTATCGCCGAAGAACTCCTTTGCAAGCGCGACTGCTGCGGTGGTCTTGCCAACGCCGGCCGGACCGGTGAAGAGGAGATGGGGGAGAGTGCCACTCTTCACGTATGACCGGAGACGCTCGACGATCTCCGGGTGTCCGACCATGTCCGCAAGTTTTTGCGGCCGGTATTTCTCGATCCAGATGGTGTTGTTGCCCTCCATCACAGACTGATTGTTTCTCCAGACATGAATATGCTGTCATCCTGATCTTTATGTGGCCGGGGAGTACACGCTACGGTATGGATGCGCCGAATGGTCGGGCTGTCTCTCTCGCGGCGGCGGTCAGGCTGTTTGCCGGGGAAATGGCGCGGACGACCGAATTTGACGGCGAAACCTTCCTTTCACCGACCGGTGCGCGCGGGCGGCGGGTCTTTTTCACGGGCGCCCTGACGGCGGTCAGGGCCGCGGGGGGACGGGTCACCGCCCGTGTCGCCGACCCGACCGGCACGATCACGGTCGCCGCGGGGTGGCGCGGGGAGGCGGCCGATTCCTTACGTTCGATCGAGCCGCCGGCATTTGTCGCGGTGAGCGGGACCCTCGCCGTCTCGGGCGGGGAGGTCACGCTGGTACCCGAGGCGGTGGCGCGGGTGGAAAAGCCGGTGCGTGACCTCTGGGTGCTGCGGACGGCAGACCTCACCCTCGGCCGGATCGAGGCGCTCGCCGCCGCCGACGGCGACGCCGGAGAGATCGCCGGGATGGCCCTGATGGTCCGGGCGGCGCTTTCGAGCGTGCCCGAGGGGCCGGCAGGTGGCGCGACACAGGACGCCCGCTCCCTCCTCCTCTCCCTTCTCGAAGAGTGCCCTGGCCGGCGTGGCAGTGAAGAGGACCTCTTTGCCCGCGCCGGGGAAAGGGGCGTCGGGCGGGCGGCGGCCGAAGCGGCCCTTTATGCCCTGCTGGAGGAGGGGGAGTGCTATACCCCCTCGACCGGGCAGGTGAGGCTGATCTGATGCACCCGGAATTCCTCCCGGACGTCCCGGCCCTCCTGATGGAGAACACGGAAAGGGTGCTCGTCGTCGCGGACCTCCATTTCGGGATCGAGTCAGGCCTTGCCCGCGCGGGCGTGCATGTGCAGAGCAGGAGCAGGGCGAGGGCGTTGCGGGTCCTTGCCGCCGTCAGGGAGACAGGCCCCGACCTCCTCCTCCTCCTCGGCGACGTGAAGCATGCGGTGCCCATAACGAGCAGGCAGGAATACGACGAACTCCCGGCTCTCCTCGACTCCTTCAGGGACCTGACCGAGGTGAAGGTGCTGCCCGGCAACCATGACGGCGGGATCGCACGTTTTCTTAAGGACGGCGAACTCCTCCCTGCGGCGGGCGCACGCATCGACGGGGCCGGCTATCTCCACGGCCATACCCATCCCGACCCAGACCTAGCGGGTGGCCTCCTCGTGATCGGCCACCTCCACCCGGTCGTCTCCCTCTCCGACGAGGTGGGGTGCTCCCTGCGGGCAGAACCCGCCTACCTGTACTCATCCCTCACCGGCGAGGGGTGGGGGGACGGGACACGCGTCCTCGCCGTGCCCGCGGCCTGCGAGTTTTCCGGCGGGGTGGACGTGCTCGAACTGAAAGAGAGCGGTCTCGGGCCGCTCGTGCGGTGTATCGACGACGACAATGCCGAGGTGTGGCTGCGTGACGGGACCTACATCGGGACCCTTGCAGAGATCAGGGAACAGCGCGGCGCGTGACCTCCTTGACCCGCGGGTGCGGGCGCTCATTGACGAGCGGGGCTTCGAGGAACTCTCCGAGGCGCAGGAGCGGGCGATCCCTCACCTCCTCGCCGGCGACAACCTGGTCCTGATCGCCCCGACGGGCACGGGCAAGACGGAGAGCGCCATGTTCCCGGTCTTCAACGCCCTGCTCAAAGAGGACGGACCCGGCATCAGGGCGCTGTACATCACGCCCCTGCGCGCCCTCAACCGCGACATCCTCGAACGCCTCCAGTGGTGGTGCGAGAGGCTCGGCCTCACCGTCGGGGTGCGGCACGGCGACACCCCCCAGACGGTCCGCCGCAAGCAGGCCCTCTCGCCGCCAGACCTCCTGATCACGACCCCCGAGACCGTGCAGGCTCTCTTCATGGGTAAGAGGCTGCGGCAGCACCTCGCGCATGTCGGTCACGTGATCGTCGACGAGGTCCACGAACTCGCCGGGAGCAAGCGCGGCGCTCAACTCGCCGTCGCCCTTGAGCGGATACAGGAGTACGCGGGTGAGTTCCAGAGGATCGGCCTCTCGGCGACGGTCGGCAACCCCGACGATATCGGCCGGTACCTCTGCGGCGCACGCCCCTTCACCCTTGTCGAGGTGCCGGTCGCGAAGCAACTCGACCTCGGGGTCCGCTTCTGCGGCGGTGAGTTCTCGAAGCAGGCGGCCTGTGTCGGGGAGATGATCGACGCCGAACCCTCCTCCCTCGTCTTCGTGAACACCCGCGTCACCGCGGAGGCCCTCGGCCACGCTCTCATGGAGAGGGGCGACGTCGAGGTCCACCACGGTTCTCTCTCGAAGGAGGTGCGGGTCGATGCCGAGGACAGGTTCAGGGCCGGCGCGGTGCGGAGTCTCATCTGCACCTCCTCGATGGAACTGGGCATCGATATCGGACATATCGGCCATGTGGTCCAGTTCGGCAGCCCCCGTGAGGTGGCCCGCCTGGTCCAGAGGGTCGGGAGGGCAGGCCACCAGTTGTACGCCGTCTCGCGGGGGACGGTGCTCGCGACAGGCTTCGACGACCTCCTCGAATCTCTCGTGATCATGCGCCGGGCGCGGGCCGGCGAGATCGAGGCGGTCGCCCCGTACCTGAATGCCGCCGACGTCTGTGCCAATGCCGTCGCCGCCCTTGCGGTGGAGTACGGCGAGATCGGGGTGGTAAAGGTCCGCACCATCCTTGAACGCTCGGGGTGCTTTGCGGACGCCGGCACCCTCCTTGACGCTGTCTGCACGCAGCTCGAAGGGCACCGGCTGATCAGGCTGGATGGGGAGGGCGCGGCCCGTCATATCGTCACCACCTCCCGCGCCCGGCGGTATCTCTCTGCAAACCTCTCGATGATCCATGACGAGAGGAAGGTGCCTGTCTACGACCTGGTCGCCAGGCGGACGGTCGGGACATTGGACGAGTCCTTTGTCGTCGGTTTCGTCCACACCGGCGCTGTCTTCATCACGCGGGGGAAACTGTGGCGGGTGCTCGACTTCGAGGACGGCCGCCTCACCGTCGAGCCGGCGCGGGAGGCGAAGGGCGAACTCCCGTCCTGGGAGGGGGAGCAGATCCCTGTCCCCTTTGCCGTGGCCGACGAGGTCGGCCGCCTGCGCCGGACGCGCGACCTCGCTGCCTATACCGACGACGAGACGGCGCTCGCCTTCGCCACCTCTTATCTCAGGGAGATGGACAGGAACAGGACGCCGGTGCCGACCGACCGCCTGATCACCCTGGAGAACTCGGACGAGGGCGTGGTCTGCAACATCTGCGCCGGCCACCGGGCGAACGAGGCGATTGCACGCGTGCTCTCCGTCCTGATCTCGGCACGCTACGGCACGACGGTCGGGATCGAGAGCGGTGCCTACCGCGCGATGCTCCGTCTCCCGAAGGCCGTCCGTGCGGCAGAGGTGCGGGAGTTCCTCCTCACCACCGACCCGACGCATGTCGGCGGCATCCTCCGCCTCGCCCTCCGCCACACATCCCTCTTCAAGTGGAAACTCGTGCAGGTCGCGAAGAAGTTCGGGGCGATCGACGCCGACGCCGACTACGAGAAGATCAGTCTCCACCGCCTTATCGAGGCCTTCGAGGGGACGGTGGTGGCCGACGAGGCGTACACCGAACTCTTCCGCGCCACCATGGACGTGGAAGGGGCGCAGAAGGTCTTCGCCGCGGTGCAGGCCGGCGAGGTCGCCCTCCATGTCGGTCCCCTCTCCATCCTCGGCGCCGACGGCCTTTCCTCGTCCCGCGACATGGTCCCGCCGCCGACCGCCGACCAGGCGGTGATCTCGACCCTGAAACGCCGCCTTGCCGGGGATAAGGTCGTGCTCTTCTGCATGCACTGCAAGAAGTGGACGAGTCGGACCCATGTTGAGAGGGTGCCAGACCGCCCGCAGTGCCCTCTCTGCTCGGCACGCCTGATCGCCGCGCTCAAACCCTGGGAGGAGGAGCAGATCGGCGTGATCAAGAAAGCGAAGAAGAGTGCCGAAGACCGGGCCGTCGAGGCGCGTGTCCTGCGGAATGCCAATCTTGTCCTCAGTTACGGGAGGCCCGCGGTGATCGCCCTCGCCGCACGGGGCGTCGGCCCCGAAACCGCCGCGCGGGTCCTTGGAAAAAGCAGGGATGAAGATGCGATGTACAGGGAGATCTTGAAGGCGGAGAGGAACTACGTACTCACCCGCCGGTTCTGGTGAGGGGTTTCGGGAGAGATTCTCGTACGCCGGTCGTGGGATCCCCTGCGGTTCAATGGGGTGAGCGCTGGTCCGCCGCCTTCCCCGCACTCTCGGCCGGGGGACTACGCCGAAAATCAAGATTCACGGAAGATCGAAGATCTTCCTTCACTGGGAATCTTCAATTCCCTGTGTTCTCGAACTCGCTATCGTTCGTTGCCCCCGGAACCCCGATGTCAGGATAGGATCCGGGAAGTGCGAATGGGATTACTGAGGGGGAGAGATTGCCACCTACCCCTATCTTAATGGTGGGGGGACCGGGGGGTGAACCCCCCGGAAGAATGCAATAAGTCCACCCCCTTCCCCGTACTTTCGACCACGGGACTCCCTCGAAAGCCTCTGGCTCATGGCACATCATAGATGTGCCTGCTCAGGAAATCTCCGATTTCCTGTGTTCTCGAACTCGCTTGCGCTCGTTTCCCCCGGACCCCCCACGGATGAAGATAGCCGAGGGGCGGCAATTGAACAGTATCCTTCAGGTGCCCTGTTGCAAGGAGAGGAATCAAGTATCCCTCCGCACTCAGGAGAACTGCAACGAGAAATTTTCATCACGTATGCGTGAGCCCGCGGTTCATGCCCGATTCTAAAGAATCGATAAAACCGTACATTTTCACGTTGCGAGCGCCGGCGAGTCTGACAGAATGAAAATCGCCGTCGCCGGCGCCACTCAAAAAATTGTAATTTTACAGATCCTGTAAAATCACATTATGCTTTCGAGCTTCTGCTCGAGGAAGTCGAGGCCGCGCTTGATGTCCTCGAGGTTCTTCCCACCGGTGAGGATGATCTTGCCTGAGGAGAAGAGGAGAGCCACAATCTTCGGGTCCTTGATCCTGTAGACGAGGCCGGGGAACTGCTCGGGTTCGTACTCGATGTTCTCCAGGTTAAGGGTGATCACGACCTTGTTGAGGTTGATGTACCGTCCGATGTCGTACGAGCAGACGATATTGGTGATCCCGACCCTCGGTTCGTCGTAGGTGTCGACCCCCGCCTCCTTGAGGGACTGGACGATGATATTGAGGCCATCGTAGAGATCCTGCTTGTTCCGGATCCCGGTAAGGACGACCTTGCCTGAGGAGAAGATCAGGGAGGCGATCTTCGGTTTTTCGATCCGGTAGACTGCGCCGGGGAAGCGCTTCGTGTTCAGCTCGCAGTTCGGAACCTTTTTCGAGACCTCCCCGAGATCGATGGAATCAGCTATGACACCGGATGCGACGATATTTTCGATCTTCAGTGACTCGTACCTTGAATCATCCATTAATATATGTGTGCATCCGCCGGCACTATAATACTAACGGGAAATATTTATGATACAAAGCACCCTCCCGGCATTGGAGAAGAATTTGGCGGTTTTTTCGGCTGACAGGAGTCCGTCTCCATACCCTCATGTCCCTTCCTGCGAGGCCCCGCCTATCACCCCTCATCTTGCCTTTGTGAGGCGGCCGGGAGGCAGGGGCAAGGCATATCTTTATTTCAGTTGAGTGAGAACAGTTATTAGCGCGAGGGTAGCCAAGCCAGGTCAAAGGCGTTAGGTTCAGGGCCTAATTGCGCAGGCATTCGAGGGTTCGAATCCCTTCCCTCGCATTCGTTTTTATCGCCTTTCATGGTGTTTGATTGCCTTATCCTGTTCTGTCTTTTCAATTCAGTCGTCCATGTCCTGCCACAGGGGGTGGGTATAAATATAAAAGTCGTGATATATGCGCCTGCTCGGAGGGGGTTTTCGATGGATTTCGATCAGGGGCCGATCACGACGATCCATGATTTTGGGTATGAAAAGTCGAGAACCCTGAGGTTTCTCGAGGATCTCAAGGAGGAGAGGCCGATCAACCTGGTTTTGCCACTGGCCTACGGCGACCTCAGTCATGGCGCGTTGCCCGGCATCGTCGCCGAACTGAACAAGGCGACATTCCTGAATAATGTCCTGGTAGCACTTTATGCCCGGTCAGAGGAGGAGTTCAGGTCGGCGGCACACTTCTTCAACTCGCTGGAGCGCCCTCACCGGGTCATGTGGTGCAACAGTCCGGGCATCGAAGCGATCATCGGTGACCTCGGGAAAGAAGGGATAGACCTCGGTCTTCAGGGCAAGGGACGGGACACCTGGCTGGCCCTCGGCGCCGCGTCGGTGGACGCCTATGCCGTCGTCATGCACGACGCCGACATCCTGAACTATTCCTGCGAGATCCCGATGAAACTCGCCTTCCCCCTGGTGGACCCGGACCTTGACTACTTCTTCAACAAGGGGTATTATGCCCGCCTGGGCGACGGCCGCGCCACCTTCTACGGGAGGGTAACGCGCCTCTTCCTCCACCCCCTGATCGATTCCCTCCAGACGAAAACATGCCATCAGTCTGACATCCTGCGATACCTGCGCAGTTTCCGGTACCCTCTTGCCGGGGAGATCGCCCTCACTTCAGACCTGGCCCTGAACATCAGGATCCCCATGGACTGGGGGCTTGAGATCGGCACCCTCTACGAGGTGTACAGGTCGGTGGTGAAGAAACGGATCTGCCAGACCGACCTCGGCTATTACGACCACAAACACAAACTGATCGGCGCCGGCAGGACCGAAGGGCTGCTGAAGATGGCCGGGGATATCCTGGTCACTCTCCTGCGGGCGATGACCGAGGTCGACGGCTGCGAGATCTCGCCGGCTTTTCTCACCAGTCTCAGGGTGCTGTACCGGAGGACGGCGCAGGACCGCCTGCGGCAGTACCACACCGATGCGATCTGCAACCAGATCCGGTACAACCGGCACGATGAGGAGCATTACATCGATCGTTTCGAGAGGGTCATCGTGGAGGCCGGGAACGAATACCTGATCTCACCTGCACATGCGCAGATCCCTGACTGGCTCAGGGCCAGTTCGGCCATACCGCGGCTCAGGCACAAACTGATCAGGACGATCATTGAGGATGAGCATATCATCAGGGAGTAGGGGTCGGGGGGGAGAGCATCCACGTCATATTCACCGATCTGGACGGGACACTCCTGGACCACGACACGTATTCTTTTGCCGCCGCGGCCCCGGCACTCCGCCTCCTCTCCCTGAAGAGGTGCCCTCTTGTCATCTGCACGAGCAAGACGAGGGCCGAGATCGAGGTCGTCAGGGATAAACTGGGTTTCACGGACCCGTTCATCAGCGAGAACGGGGGAGCAATCTTCATCCCCCGCGGCTACTTCACCGTGCCTGTCGATCACACCCGCGAGACCGGGGGCTATCTAGTGATAGAACTCGGCGCGCCCTACGATAATCTGCGATCGGCCCTCCGGGGGATCGGGTCGAAGACCGGGTGTAAAGTCGTCGGGTTCGGGGACATGTCCGTCGAGGAGGTCGCCCATGACGTGGGGCTGGACCGTGCATCGGCACGTCTGGCCAGGATGAGGGAGTACGACGAACCCTTTGTCGTCCCTGATCTTGCCTGTGTCGAGGCAGTCCTCGGGGAGATCGAGGCCCGGGGTCTCAGGCACACGCGGGGAGGCCGGTACTTCCATCTGACCGGGGACAATGACAAGGGCAGGGCCGTCTCTCTCCTTGCCGCTCTCTTCGAGCAGGAGTACGGGACGGTGACGACCGTCGGCCTTGGCGACAGCACGAACGATCTTCCCATGCTTGCGGCGACAGACATCCCCATTCTGGTCCAGAAGCCTGACGGGTCGTACGAAAAAGCAGATCCGGAGGTAATGCATGCCGACGGCGTCGGCCCTGAGGGTTGGAACCAGGCGGTCAATCAAATACTTGAAAAAATATAAAACCAATGCAATATGTGATGGGATGCACCCCGGGGTATCGTGATGGATGTGAAACAGGTTCTGGTGACGTCGTTTCTTCTGGCAATTGTCGAGAGTGTCAGGTCGCAGGGGCCTGAAAAGACGATCGCCTGGATAGAAGCCATCGCCTCAGCACTCGGTGAACGGGAGGGGGCAGGCCTTGAAGGGGACCCGATGGGTGGGGTGAACGTCCTCCATATCTGCCCGTTTTTCAGTGTTGTCCAGGAGTTCGTCGAGGAGTTCGGGGAAGAACCCGAGGAGTTTGGAATGCTCATCGAGATGCGGAGGAGCCTTGCGGTTTCCAACATCTTCTGTCTCTTTCACCACTGCCTGCGAGCGAAGCGTGCCGAGATGGCCGGCAAGAAGACCTCGCTCCACCTTGCAAGCGATGCCAATCCCGCGGGGGCGACCGTCTACAACGACGATGCTATCGTCAATGCCGGCCTCGAAAGGGCTGAAGTGGACGAGATGATGAAGAAGGTGGCCTGTATTTTCAAGTTCCAGTGATGGTGGCGTATGAATTTGCAGGAAGCCGGGAAGTTGTGCCAGTCGAGCATCGAGGTTATAAAGAAGAACCAGCATGCGAATGGCGGCTTTTATGCCAGCCCGCCTGGCACGCGCTATCCCTTCATCTACGTGCGGGACCACTCGATCGTCACGCTTGGGGCGTTGCGGGCCGGCCTTGTCGAGGAGAGCAGGAGGGCCCTGCGATTCATTCTCTCGACCCAGAAGCCGACAGGTGAGTTCCCCCAGCGGTGCAATGTGGACGGCATGGACACCAGTTACAAGGAACTCCAGATCGACTGCAACGGCGTCGCCCTCTATACTCTCGGCAAATACTCCGAACTCCACGGCTACGATATCGCCGAAGAGTTCTGGAAGAACGTAACCGACGCGGTCACCTTCATCCTGCGAAACAAGAACGACGAGATCCACCTGGTCCACACGATCAACAGCATCCACGAGTACCCTGCCTACGAGCACGGGTTTGAGATCTATGCGAACTCGGCCTGCTGCGCGGGCATCCTCGAAGCGGTGAAGATGGGCCAGCACCTCGGGAAGGAGGTGGGTGACTGGGCGCGGCAGGCCGAGCTGATCAAGCAGAGCATCCTCCGGTGCCTGTACAGCGCGAGGAGGCGCACCTTTGTCAAGGCGATCCGGATCAAGGAGAAGGGGAGCAAGCCCCTCGGCTACGACCCCTTTGCCTCGGTGATCTTTGAGCCCGATGTGGCCGAGTACGCACCGGCCTATTTCGGGCTGCTGAAGGACCGTGACCTGCGGGTGATCAACACGGTCAGGAGGCTGGACGCCGCCCTCTGGGACCGCGAACTGGGCGGCCTCAACCGTTACCCTGAGTCATGGGACCGCAACAACGGTGGTTATGGCCCCTGGCCGCACTTCACCTGCCAGCTGGCGCGCCACTTCATCCATATCGGCGACTATGACAGGGCCGAGGTGTACCTCGGCTGGGTCCTGGACATCGCCCACGAGTACATGTTTCCCGAGCATATCTCCACCATCGCACGCTTCGAGGAATGGGTCGACCTCTTCCGTTCCTCAGGCATCCTGCGGGAGGACAAGATGGTGATGATCGACGGGATCAAGGACCACCCGAAGTGGGCCGAGGGTTTCGCCTATGTGGTCTACCCCCTCATCTGGCCCCATGCCGAATATATCATGGCCTACAAGGACTACGAGGAACTTTTCCTGAAACGTGGGATGCAGTGGAGTTGAGGGATGCTTGCATCGGCTTTGGAGAATCGCTCTTGATCGGGTCGATGTATTCCTCTGATCTTATGGGGAACGCGCGAATCCTCCGCCTTCCCCACACTCTCTGCCGGGGGACTACTCGAAGGCCTTCGGTCCATGACAAATCTCTGATTTTCCGTTGACCGTAGGTTTTCGAGCGATGCCCCCCGGAGGAGGACGGCGACCACCTGCCGGGGAAAGAAGAGTGGACCGGGGGCAAGCCCCCGGACTATTCTGGTGACCGGGTATCTCCCGGCACAGGCACCAGAACAGGAATTCTCCCTGACCTTCCCATCCTCTCTTCCTGTACGTATTAGAGGGTGAAGGAGGTTCCTGTGTTCTCCGCCATACTTTGTTGTCTTGATCGCAACAAATGATATATCTGCACTCCATGCCTACGTATAGGCATGACGGAGGTCGCGGTGTGAAATCTCCCTACCAGATTATTGCAGATATGATTGTCAGGCACCCCGCGGTGGTTGCCGGCCTCTTCGTCGCGGTCATGCTCGTCGCCTTCTACGGCACGGGCCTCATCTCGATGGAGACGGGGTCGGATACCTATATGGACAAGACCACCCCCCGCGGGATGCTCTTTGACAAATATGCCGACTCCTTCATGTCGGACAGCATCATGCTCCTTGTCGAGACCGACGATGTCCTCAACCCCGAAGTGCTCGCCTATATGGACAGAGTCCAGGCAGACATCGCCGACGAACGGTACGTCGCCTCGACGCAGAGCATCGCCGACCTGGTCAGGCAGGTGAACGGCGGCACCCTGCCGGCGTCTGCCGCGGAGGTGCAGACAGCGAAGGCGCTTGTCCCGCCTGAGATCCTGGGGCGCTACGTCCCATCGAATATGATGACCATCGGGATCGTCACCCTCGAACCGGGCGTCTCCTCCGAGGTCCGGGAGAACGTGCTCACTTCCATCGCCTCTGTTGTGGCGATCTCCAATCCTCCTCCCGGCGTCCAGGTGACGGTCAGCGGAGACCCTGCCTTTGCCCAGCAGATGAAACAGGAGATGGGCGCCTCGATGGGCGTCCTCATCGGGGCCGCGATGCTCCTCATGATCCTTGCCGTCGGTCTCCTCTTCTCCCATGTCAGGTACCGCCTCCTCCCGGTGGCGGTCGTGGCCACCGGCCTCATTCTCACCTTCGGGCTGATGGGGATTGCCGGGATCCACATCAACATGGCGACCATCGGCGCCTTCCCGGTGCTCATCGGCATCGGGATCGACTACGCGATCCAGTTCCACTCCCGTTTTGAAGAGGAGAGACGCCTCGCCCCGATCGACGAGTCGGTGATCACGACGATCACGAAGACCGGCCCCTCTGTCCTGTATGCGATGCTCTCCACCTCCATGGGCTTTATCGCCATGGGGATCTCGCCTGTCCCCATGGTGCGGAGCTTCGGGATGGTCTGCGTCATCGGCGTGGTGATGTGCTATCTTGCCGCCCTCATCGCCGTCCCGACCTTCGGCGTCCTGGTGAAATACCGGCCGAAGAAGGAGGAGAGTGCCACCAGTGGCGGTGCGATCGAGGCATACAACCAGTTCCTCGGCAACCTTGCGGTGAAGATCGCAAAGAACCCCATCCCCATCCTCCTCATCCTCGGCCTCGTCGCCTTCATCGGCGTCGAGATGGACAACGAGATCAGGATCAGCACCGACGAGCAGACCTTCGTCCCCTCCGACATGCCGGCGGTCGTGGACCTGAAAAAGATCGTCCGGACCATGGGCTCGACCCAGACACTGCCCGTCTATATCAGGGGCGACGGTGTCACCTCCCTCGAAAGTTTGCGGTGGATGCAGGGGTTCTCGGCCTATGAGGTGGAGGAAAACGCCCAGATCACCGGAGCGACCAGCATCATCACCGAGATCCTGCGGTACAACAACGGCGTGATGCCACAGACCGATGCCGAGGTGCGGGCCGTTCTCGACCGGATCCCCGACGATACCAAGAGAAAATATCTTGCCGGCAACATGGAGGCGGTCGTCCAGTTCTCCCTTACCGACATGGAGATGGAACAGGCCAAAGACCTGATCACGAAGGTGCGACAGGACATTGCCTGGGAGAAGCCCCCTGCCGGGATTGTCGCCGACCCGACCGGCAAACTGGAACTGTTCACGACCCTGATAGACGACATCGAGAAAGGGAAGACGCAGATGACCCTCCTCGGCTTCGGGCTGATCCTGGCCTTCCTCTTCCTCGTGTACAGGAAGATCGGGAAGGCGGCGTCGCCGCTGGTCCCGATCATCATGATCATCGGCTGGAACGGGCTGATCATGTACGCTCTCGGGATCGACTACACTCCGCTGACGGCTTGCCTGGGCTCGATGACCATCGGCGTGGCCTCGGAGTACACCATCCTGATCATGGAG
>NZ_DAGX01000005.1:13952-47866 GCF_002498315.1 Methanofollis sp. UBA420 | reverse complement strand
AGTACACCATCCTGATCATGGAGAGATACTATGAGGAAAGGGAGAAGGGGAGAGAACTCTATGATGCGGTCCAGCAGAGCGTCTCCCAGATAGGGACGGCGATCACCGTCTCAGGCATGACCACGGTCTTCGGCTTCTCGGCGCTCATCCTCTCCAGCTTTAACATCATCCAGAACTTCGGCGTGGTCACCGTGATCACGGTGGGTTTCTCCCTGATTGGTGCGATCATCGTGATGCCTGCCGTGCTCTCCCTGATAGGGCGTTCGTCCCGTAATCCTGCATCTAAGGCCGAGAATGAGTAATCTCCCGTTTTCCTTTTTTCCTGAGCCGTATTTTTATCATTACGTCTTTTGATACCTGCTTAAGTCGAGCAAATACTTATTAATTTATAATTTGGTAAAAAATGCATCAAACCAAAAATCAAAATATTTAAATTTGGAGCACGTAAATATCTGAGTATGGAAGGTTCGATCAAGTCCGGCACGACGGGGCGGAGCATCACCCTCCAGATCCCGATCTTCTACAAACTCTTCGTGAGCATGCTCTTTGTGGCAGTGCTCCCGATCGCGCTCATCGGCCTCATTTCTATGGGCGACACCGAGGGTATCGTGGCAGCAATCGGCCTGCCTGCGACTGTCTTTCTCCTCACTCTCGTGACTCTCGGCCTTGTGGTGATGTGGAGTTTCTTCCTTGCAACAAGCATCACAAGTCCCATCACTCAGCTCTCCGAGGTGGCGAGGAGCGTCTCTATGGGCGACCTGCGGAACTCTGAGGTGAAGATCATGACCAACGACGAGATCGGCGAACTCGCCACCTCATTCAACAGGATGCTCAACTCGTACAAGATCCTTGACGCCCTCTCGCGTGAAGACGGCAAATGAGTGGGGTTATGCCGCTCTGCGACATCGTCGCTCTGGCGCCGAAGGAGAGATCCGGCTATTCTGCCGGGTTTCTCCTCGCGGCACGGGCCAGCGCCTGTGCCCGGGCGTTCGGTCAGACCCCCGACGAGGGGGTCGCCGGGCGGGTGAGGGAGAGGATCCTTTCCCCGGAATAATGAAGATGACTGGAGGGAGATACTCTGCTGATTAACTTTACCCTGAGCAAACTGCTCGTTGCCGGGGCCGTTGCCGCATGCGTCGCGGGGCCTGACGGCGAGATTCTCGGCGAGGCCGGGACTGCGGACTGGGAAACCGCGGCATCTCTTGTCCCCACGGTGCGGGACGTCTGGGAACGTCTCTCCGCGGGGATCGGTGCCGACGGCTACGAGGACGCAATGCTCGAAGCGGACGGGGGGAACATCCTTGCCACGCCTCTCGGGAACGGCCCTGTGCTGATGGTGCTCCTTGAGCCCGGTGCGAATGCCGGGCGTGTCAGGTATGAGATGAAGAAGAACCGCGACCTTATCGAATCTGTGCTATGACCAACAATCTGCCTGAAGGAACCAGCCTTGGAACGATGCAAGCCCCCCTGTCCTGGGTTTACTCCCATACGGTGCGTTTTCTCGGGGCGGTGAAGGTCGCCGTCAGGGACGGCAGGGGTTTTGTCCTGATCAGGAGGGGTGAGGCGGTCGCGTACTTCTTCAGATACGGTGGTATCACACTGAGAGGGAATGCGGCGCGTGAATACCTCTCCTCCATGGAGGTCCTCGAACTGACTCTCTGCAAGTACGACGACGAGGAGTTCGCCGCCGCCGTCGCCTGGTGTCAGGCAGAGGACGTGCCCGTCCACAACGAAGAGAAAGAGAATATTTCCGCTGGCCTTTCCCGGAGCGAGGCGGCCGGAGTGCCGGTTTCCTCCCCCCTCCCCCGGGAGGAGGACGGCGTCCGCCTGGTGGCACGGTGTACCGAGGAGGAGATGACCGTTCTTGCGGGGTCCTGCCCTGAAGGGCTTGCATGTGCCGATATTGCAGCCTCCCTCTGGGAGTCCGATTCCCTCCTCGGTTCCCTGGGCGCGGGGAGTCTCTCGTACTTCATCCTTGAGACGCCTGTCGGCCGTCTCTGTACTGTGCCTCATGGCGACAGTATCCTCTGCGTCCTGACAGATCGGGGAGTTCCCCTCGGCAAAGTCAGGTCCCTGGTGCAGGGCCTGCTGTCGGAACAGTAATCCCCTTTCCCGGCCCATCCTTTTTCGAGTCGATGACGCGTATTTTTACCTATTATCCTGAAGATTTCGGGGAACTGCCTGTCGAGGTCGTCCACATGGACCTCACCTTCTCTGTCTGTGACGATGTCACCGACGTCTCTTCGCGCCTGCATGTCCGGGTGCGCGACCGGCCGGTCAACCGTCTTGAACTGAATGTCCGCGACCTCGAAGTCGTGGCCGCCTCATGCGAGGAGGCCGCGGCCGGTATCACCTATGACCGGGACCGTCACTTCCTCGTCTTCTCCTTCGACGCCCCGGTCGGACCGGGCACCGACCTCCATCTCCTCACCAGGACACGCTGCAGGCCGTCACGGACGCTGCTTGAAGGCCTGTACTACGACGAGACTCCGGCAGGGGCGCCGCCGACCCAGATCACCCAGTGCCAGCAATGGGGTTTTCAGAGACTTGTCCCATGCTTCGACGACATGACGGCGAAGTGCACCTATACGACGACGATCATCGCCGACGAGCGCTACACAAATATCATCTCCAACGGGGACGTCCTATCCGGGAGGAAGCCGATGGGCGATGGCAGGAGCGTCATCACCTACGACAACACGACGACACCGATGGCGCCGTACCTCTTCTTCCTCGGTGTGGGGACGTACGCCACCTTTTCCCGCGAGTTCGAGTACCCGGACGGCCGGACCTTCGCCCTCGAACTGCTTGCACCGCCTGGCTCTGACCCGGCGGTCGCCAGGGCTTCCCTGGAGGCGCTTGCCGACGGCGTTCTCTGGGTCTATCTCTTCACCGGCCCCGACCAATACGGCCACACCGATCTCCGTGCCGATCTCTGGGCCCTCTGCCACGAACGCGACAGGGCGAAAGAGGACGGGGACGCCGGGCGGGTCTCGGCCCTCCGTGCCGACCTCGCCCGCAAGGTCCGGAAGATCAATCCGGGCTATGCCTACACCGGCACGGTCTACCGCGAGATCGGGATGCAGAACTCGGACTATGGCGGCATGGAGAATGTCGGCAACACCACGATCACGGCCAACAGGATCATGCCGTACAGGCGGATGACCGACCGGGCCTATGAGTACATGATCCGGGTGAAGGTCCACGAGTACTACCACAACCTGAACGGTTCCGAGGTCACCGGAAAGAGCCCCTTCGAACTCTGGCTCAACGAGGCGGTGACAGTCCACGTGGAGAACGCGCACTTCGCCTTCCTCTTCGGCGAAGACTATGCCCGTCTCCAGAGTGTCGTCGACCTCGTCGACCCGGAGACCGGGACTTTCGCCCTCGACGCCGGCGCGGCCTCCATGCCGATCGAGCCTGACGGGTTCAACGACCCGAACGAACTGATCAACGGCGTCACCTATGTCAAGGCCCCCGAGTTCGTCAGGATGATCGAGACTGTCATGGGGAGGGAGGCCTTTGCCCGGGGCCTCGACCTCTATCACCGGCGGTTTGCCCATGGCAACGCGTCGAGGCAGGACTGGCTTGATGCGATGGAGGAGGTGGCAGGAAGGAGTTTTGCACGCATGGCGCATCTCTGGCTGAAGCAGACAGGGTACCCGACGGTGCGGATGGTGCACTCCTATGACCCCACGTCTCGCACCTGCACCCTCACCCTCGATCAGGAGACACCCGCGGGTATGGAGCCCTGGGAGTTCCCCTGTGCGATCGCCCTGATGGACAGGGAGGGCCGCGAGGTCGCGGGGGCGACCCACCAGGTCACCGGACGCCACGAGGAGGTCGTCTTTACCGGCGTGGAAAGGCCGGCCTTTGTCGCGGCAAACCGCGGCTATTCATTCTACGGGAAACTGATTGACGATGCAACGCCGGAAGAACGTCATCTCCGGGCGCGGCACGACCCCGATATGATTGGAAGGTTCTGCGCTTTCCAGAACCTTGCAGAGGCCGAGATGATCAGACTCCTTGACGATCCCGATGCAGTCCCATCGCCTGCTTTCTCTGACCTCTATGCCGACCTCCTCTCCGATGACGCCCTGATGGCCGCGGTCGGCGGGGATTTTCTGACCATCTTCGAGTCGGTCGACGACCCCCGCTATGCCCACCGCTACACCGCACTGCACGAAGCACGGGACCGCCTCCAGAGGGACATCGCCTCCCGGTATGAAGAGGCCCTCCGTCTCCTGTACCTCCGGTACGCCGCGGCGCCTGCCGACCGGAGTCCGGCCGCGATCAAGGCGCGGCAGGTGAAGAATGTGGTCCTCGGCCTCCTCGCCTCCCTCGACACGCCCGCGGTGCACGCCCTGATCAGGGAGCAGTTTGAGAGGGCCTCCTGCACCACCGACCGTCTTGCTGCCTTTGCAGCCTATATGGACTCGTCGGCGCCCGACCGCATGGCCGTGCTCGATATCTTCGAGGAAGAATCCCGGGCCGACCTGGTCTCCTGGGAAATGTTCCTTGCCGTCGTCGCCGGCGTCACGGCGCCCGACTGTATCGACCTTGTGCGGCGGGTAGAGGCGTCGCCGTCCTTCAGGATCGAGCAGAGCAATGACCAGAGGGCGCTCTACGGGAGGTTCGTCCGCAACAGGATGGTCTCCCTGGAGACCCCGGCCGGGAGGGAGTATCTTGCCCGGGTGCTTGGACGTCTTGCCGGGATCAACGAGTACAACACGGTCAGCGCCCTGGATGTCTTCGGCGCCCTTGACAGGATGGGAGAGGAGCATCAGGCCCCCCTTGTCGCCGTCCTTCTCGGGGTCATGCGTTCGGTCGATCCTGCCGTCCGCCCGAGTGTCTATAACACCGTCCGCCGTCTTCTTGACGGTGCGCCGCGGGCCGTGGCGCGGTATGTGGCCGCGTTCGGTTCCGCCCCCGAACTGGATGCCTTGCCGCACCGGCAGGTGGCAAATGAATGATAATGTTCATCGATGAACACATTATTTTCCATTTATTTTTCATACTGAATTCACAGATATATGGACGTTTTTCCATTTGCCTGATATAATGGAGGAATGGCCATACTATCTCTGATTATTCTTTCTGGAAACTTAAAATTTCAAATTAAAACAGAATTGACTTGTTTTAGCCAAATTAAACCCTTCAAATCCTTTTTTCCATGAGTCTGATGGTGCCGAATGTAAATCTGGCCATTTATAGAGCGCAAAACCGATCGGGGCCACGGGCGTGCCCTGCTGTGTACGGGAGGATCAAACGCGGCGTAAATCCGGGGTAGATCGGTTTCGGCATAATATTGCCATCTATTCCAGAAATCCCTCATTATTGGTCATTAATTCTCATTTTATTCTCTAATCTGCCCGTTTTATCTCATTCCCTGTGGGGTATCTGGATAGATATTTTTAAATCTTCAATTGATGTTGTTATTACATCATAGCCTCCAGGGAACTCTCCCGGAGGGGATCGTGATGAATATGACCGCAACCGAGATTCACAACCAGAATGACATGCTCACCCTGAACGAGACCACGAACTACTGGGATACTCTCTCAGACGACGAGATCATCAAGAAGTTTAACGCTCAGGGATCCTGGGGTCTGTACACGAGTGTCGACCTGAAGAACTGCAACCCGGCCACCATCAGAGACGCCGACAAGATCAAGCAGTTCATCGTAGAACTCTGCGACCTCATCGACATGAAGCGTTTCGGCGAACCGACCGTCGTTCACTTCGGCCCGTGTGAGAAGGTCGCCGGCTATTCTATGATGCAGCTCATCGAGACCTCCCTTGTCTCCGGTCACTTTGCCAACGAGACCAACGCTGCCTATCTCGATATCTTCTCCTGCAAGGAATACGGCCCCAAGAAGATGGGCGAGTTCTGCAAGGCGTTCTTCGGCGCGGAGTCGATGACCACCCACGTGCTCTTCAGAGACTGAAGCGCACTATCTTCCCTATTTCCTTCATCTTCCCACAAACACACGATTCCTCCCGACCTGAATGGAGGGGAAGGTTTTCCGGCAGCGCCCTGCCCTTTTATGTTCTGACAAGGATCGATCTTTCCTCGGTGTACCTGTCCAGTGCGGCACGACCGTTTTCCCGCCCGATACCGCTCCACTTCGTCCCGCCGAAAGGAGCCTCAGGCGGGATCTTGAGGTGCTGGTTCACCCAGACGATGCCGGCTTCCAGGTCCCTGCAGCCCCGCTCGGCCCGCTCCAGGTTCTTTGTCCAGATCGATGCCCCGAGTCCGTACTTCGTGCTGTTCGCCTCCTGAAGCGCTTCGTCGAGACTCTCCACCTCGACGACCGGGAGGACGGGCCCGAAGACTTCCTCGCGGAGGGAGAGGGCGTCGGGTGCAAGGCCGGCGACCACAGTCGGTTCGAAGAAGAAACCCTTTCCCGGCGGCACCTTCCCCCCGGTGAGGATCCGGCCCTCGCCCTCGATCTCCTCGACCACCTGCCGCATCCGCTCCTGGCCGGGGGCATTGTTCAGCGGCCCCATCCTGACGCCGGCTTCCATCCCGTTCCCGACCCTGATCTCTTCTGTTTTCCTGGTGAGGAGGGCCCTGAACCGGTCGGCGACACTGGAGAAGACGAAGAGCCTCTTCACTGCCGTGCAGGTCTGCCCGCAGTTATAAAACCGGCCGGCGACCGCCCCTGCGACCGCTGCCTCAAGGTCGGCGTCGTCGCAGACGATCATCGGGTCGCTCCCGCCGAGTTCCAGGGTGACGTGCTTTATCGTCTGCGCGGCGGCCTCGGCCACGTGCCTGCCCGTGCCGATCTCCCCGGTGAAGGAGACCTTCCTGACATCGGGGTGGGTGACCAGCGCCTCGCCGAGGGTCTCCCCGGGACCGGTGACGATGTTGAGGGCCCCTGCCGGGAGACCTGCCCGGCAGAAGAGGTCGCCGATGGCGAGGGTCGTGAGAGGCGTGGTGCTGGCCGGTTTGAGCACGACGGTATTGCCGGCAAGGAGGGCAGGCCCGATCTTCCAGCCCGCGATGAGCACCGGCATGTTCCAGGGCACGATGCCGACGCAGATGCCGAGAGGCCTTTTTTCGACGATGATCCTACCGTACGCCTGTGTGTTCAGCGTCTCCCCCATGAGTGAGGAGGCAAGCCCGGCATAGTACTCCAGGATATGGGCGAAGCCTCGCACTTCGTCCTTCGCCTCGCGCAGGGGCTTGCCCTGTTCGGCGACAAGGGTCGTCGCCAGGGTGTCGACCTCGCCGCGCACCAGGTCCGCGGTACGATAGAGCACCTTCCCCCTGTCGAGGGAGGTCTGGCCTGCCCATCCGGCGAGCGCCTCCCCTGCGGCCTCGACGGCGGCGCCTCCGTCCTCAGGGCCGCCGAGGGGCACCCTCTCGATCGTTTCCCAGGTGGCGGGGTTCACGACGTCCATAGTCCTCTCTGATGACGCATCCACCCATGCGCCGCCGATAAGCATCTTCATAGTCACTGGAATCCTATTCTTTACAGAAGAATAGGTTTTTCCCTCCCGGCGGGTCGACCGCACCTGTACCCGTCGTCTTCTCCAGGGTGGTCTGCAGATGGAATGGACACGAAAACAGGACTTTCTCGCTTTTCTTGCACAACAACCGATCGGCATCACCGGAGTCACCGACGAGGCGCTTGCCTGCTACGACCGGGCCTTCACGCACCGCTCGTACGCCCACGAGCACCCCTGCGGCAAGCTGCCCTGCCCTGACTATGAACGCATCGAGTTCCTCGGCGACCGCATCCTCAACTTCATCGTGGCCGAGTACCTCTTCTCCACCTTCAACTGCTCCGAGGGCGCCCTCTCGAAGAGGATGGAGGCGGTGAAGAACGAGCACCTCGGCACGATCGTGCCCGGCACCGGCATAGGGCTTGAGAGGCTGATCCTCCTTGGAACGGGCCAGGCCCTCACGACGTCGATCATCGCCGACGTCTTCGAGGCCTTCATCTGCGCCCTGTACCTCCATGTCGGGCTGGACAGGACGCGGGAGGTCGTGCTCGGCCTTGTCGCCGACGACATCCTCCACTTCGATACCGGCGAGAACACCATCGGCAGACTCCAGGAACGCGTCCAGAAGGACCACGCCGGCGACCTGCCCGAGTACCATGTCCTCGACCGGCAGGGCCCTGACCATGCCCCGACCTTTGTCTGTGCGGTCACCGTCCCCGGTCTCTTCTCGGCCCCCGGTACCGGCAGGAGCAAGGCCGAAGCGAAGAGGGCTGCTGCTGCTGCTGCTCTGCAGGTCCTTGAGGAGAGAGAGGGGTAGGGGGTGCTCGGTTCCCGGGGTACGTTTGAAGTGATACTCCAAACCGCCGCCTTCCCCTAAACACTATGCCGGGGGAAGGATTAACCCTGCATATCGAAGATGACTGCCATCCACCCCCTATCGTAATGGTGGGGGGACCGGGGGGTGAAACCCCCCGGCACGTGCACTCACGATCAGAATTTTTACAGAACTTTTTCACACGCGATTTTTTTTCGGACTCTTTCACCCCATGACCTCGGGCTCCTCGAAGGTGTCGAGTTCGTCGAGGAAGGGCATCAGGCCGGTTACATAGGGCGTGCCCGCGATCTCCCCCACGGACACGACCTCGATCATGATCGGGAGTTCCTTGAGGCGTATGTCGAAGGAGTAGGGATCGTACTCGCGGGCAAATTTCAGGAAGTCGTCGACGGAGACGAAGGGCCGGTCGCTCTCGGGCACGCCCGCGTACTCCTTTTCGTCCGCCGCAAGGTCCCCTGCCTGTGCCATCTCCTCCTCGAAATACACGACGGCACGGAAACCGTATCTGCGGCTGAGACGCTGGAGCTCGAGGATGTCGACCTGTGCTTCCGGTGAGATTCCGATGGACGCAAACTTCTCGTCGACACCGGACCCCTCCAGGTTTTCAAATGCATTCTTTTCTGTCATGGTAATCTCCGGTTCACTGCGATTGATGCCGGGCACCGGCACCGCCCGATGGTGACGGCCATCACGGCCGAAAGGATGGCGGTGACAGCAAATGCCATCATAAATCCATTTGTTTCCGCGACCACTCCCGCCATAAAGGGGAGGAGGGTCATCCCCGCATAACTCGACGCATTGAAGAGGCCCATCACCGCCCCCTGTCTCGCCTGGTCTGCTGCAAGGTAATTGATCTGGGCGATCATCACCACGCCGGCGATCCCGCCGACGAGCACGAACGCGAGCGGGGTGAGATAGGAGAAGGCGACCGCCGCGGCCATCACCACGGCCGACGCTCGTATCGTCGGGATCGGTGCCAGGTGGGCCCGTGACGCCGCGATGGAGGCGATGATCGTCGCCACGTTCATCATTCCTAACTGCAGGCTCAGGGTTGCCGGCGTCTCGCCGGTGAAGTCCGGATAGATCGCCGTCACCGCCCCTGTCGCGCCGACAAGGACGATTGCCGAGACATACAGCCAGAAATAGTTCTTTCCGATCCCGATGAGCCCGCCATTTCTCCCTTCGGGAGCGTTCGCCTCTGCCATCAGGGCCGAAAGCACGAGCGGCACCACCGTCGCCGCGGTGAAGACCGCAACCCCGCCCATGATCCCTGCCACGTCGCTGAGAAAGCCTGCCCCGAGAAGGCCGGAGACCAGACCGACATTCAGGGCGGCGATGAAGTTGCCGCTCATATGCTCGTGGTCTGGCTGGAGGTTGATCCAGGACATCGCCGCGGGCACGAAGAGACCTGCACCGATCCCCTCGATGCCCCGTGCTGCAAGGAGGACCAGAGGGTCGGGGAAGGCAAAGATCGCCGCGCCGCTCGCGAGTGTCAGGACAAGGCCGGCCCGTATCAGGGGTACCCGGCCCACCCTGTCGGAGAGGACTCCTGCCGGCAGAACCGTGAGAAAAGCCCCGAGGAAATATGCGGAAAAAAGGGCGCCCTGCAAGGCCGGCCCATCGGCGAGGGCCGGCAGCACGGGCACGATCGCGTTCGAAAGCGCCATCACGGCAAAGACGCCGAGCAGGAGGGGGAGGCGCTGCTTCATGCTGTCTTTATACCATGCGGTAGGTTTCGAGGTTCAGGGGCGAACGCGTCTCGATGTGGAAACGCTTGTAGATCGAGCTTGCAAGGTCGATGGTGCTCCCCTCGTCCCCGTGGATCGTGAAGATCTTCTCGGGCCGCGGCTGGAGGTGCTGGATGAACCCCATCAACTGCTTCCGGTCGGAGTGCCCGGAGAACCCGTCCACCGTGTCGATATCGAGCTTGAGGACCATCGTCTCGCGGTTGCCGATCGGGATCTCCCGCCAGCCCTTCTGGAGGCGCCGCCCGAAGGTGCCGTCGGCCTGATACCCAACGAAGACGAGGGTATTCCTCTCGTCGGGTGCGAGGGCGTAGAGATACTCCATCACAGGGCCGCCATTGAGCATACCGCTCGTCGTGACGATGACGCAGGGGTCGCCGCCGATGACCTTCTCCCGCAGGTCGGACGAGTCCACCTGGATGAAGCAGTCGGAGAGGAAGGGGTTCATGCCGTCCCGGAAGATCTGGTTGCGGAGATCGGCGTTGAGGTATTCGGGATAGGTCGTGTGGATCGCCGTCGCCTCCTTGATCATGCCGTCCAGGTAGACCTTCACCTTCGGGATCTTCTCCTTCCTCATCCCCTCTTCGAGGGCGAGCATGACCTCCTGCGACCTGCCGACAGCGAAGGCCGGGATGACTACCTTGCCGCCGCGTTCGATCGTCCTGGTGACGATCTCGTAGAGCTTGGCCTCGGCTACTTCACGCGGCGGCTGGAAATCGTTCGCCCCGCCGTAGGTGCTCTCCATGAAGAGCGCCTCAAGGCGGGGAAAGGTCGATACCGCCGGGGAGAAGAGCCGCGTCTTCTGGTAGTTGAAGTCCCCGGTAAACGCAATGTTGTAGAGACCTTCACCGATATGGAAGTGCGCGATGGCCGACCCGAGGATATGCCCCGCGTTATGGAAGGTGAGCTTGACGTCGGGGGCGATATCGGTCACGCTGCCGTAGTTGAGGGTGATGGAGTGCTTCATGTAGGTCCGCACCTCGTTTGAGGTGTAGGGGATCTTATCCGTCTCCTTCCGGACGACGTCAAGGTAGTCGAGCTGAAGCATCGTCGAGAGGTCTCTCGTCGGCGGGGTCGAGTAGACCGGCCCTTCGTAGCCGTACTTGAAGAGAAGGGGAACGAGAGCGCAGTGGTCGAGGTGCGCATGGGTGAGCACCACCGCATCGAGCGAGTCGAGCGGATAAATCTCGGGCACGTAGAGGTACGGCGTCCCGTTCTGGGCGCTGCCCGGCTTCTCCCCGCAGTCCACCAGGATCTTGCTCTCCGGCGTCGAGACCAGGAACGCAGCACGGCCGACCTCACGGCAGCATCCGAGCGTGGTGACCCGCAGCCACTGGTCTTTGCTCGTGACCTCCCGGTGGATGCGGCGGCCGATCGCTCGCAGGAACGCCTTGCGTTCGTCCTTCACCGACCGGAGGTAGGTGCGGATCTGCTTCACCGTCGAACTCTCGATGGGCGGTGTCCGGACAACCTTCGGCGTCCAGCCGATCTGCTTTGTGATCTCCCGGAGCGTAATGCCGTTCTTGCCGATGACGACGCCGGGCTTCTCCGCCTCGATCAGGACTTCGCCGGTCTCCGGGTCGAAGAAGAGATCGGAGATCCCCGCACTCTCCGGCACCACGGCCCGGATCTCCTGAGCCGCCCGTTCCGGGTCCTCAAGGATATTCGGGCGCACGACGATGCGCTTCCGGAGGTCGCGCGCCAGTACTTTTATCAGGTCCGCCTGATCGGCAAACAGTTTCGGATCATCGGTATAAATGACAAGTTCAGGCCCCTCAAACTCGACGTCCGAAATTGCAATCCCACTGGGAACAATCTTCTCGATCTGCTCCTTAAGGTCCCGGAGTTTCTCATCAATAACCATTAAAATCGTCCTAAAAAATGTCAGGATGTCGAGTGGGCCGCAGACGGCCTCTGCAACCCGCTCTCTATGTGTTCTTCGTATTTCTCCTTCGTTATCACGACCACCATGATGTTCTCGCCGGATGCAGCGTCACGGCGCATCGCCGAGCTGACGGCGCGGACGGCGAGGTCCTTTGCCTCGTCCTCCTTCATGTCGGGGCGATACTGGTCCTCGAGCACACCGTAGGCATAGGGAGATCCCGAGCCGGTAGCGACGATATCCTCTTCCTTCGTCGCTCCGCCCATGGCATCGACGGAGTAGACGCTCGGTCCTTCATCGTCGAACCCGCCCATCAGGAGCTGGACGTAATACGGGTAGTAGCGGTTCTGATTCAGGTAATTCGAGAGCAGGGTCGATGCCGCACCGACGGACATGGTCTTGCCGCGGCGCATCTCAAAGAGGTTGCACTCGACCTGCAGTATCCGAACGAGTTGCTGCGCGTCACCGACGCCGCCGGCGGTGGTGAGGCCAATCCTCGGCGTGATCTGATAGATCTTCTTGGCCCGCTTGCTCGCGATCATGGTTCCCATCGTTGCCCGCATCTCTGTCGCAAGGACAACGCCGCCGTCGAAGATCAGTCCTACCGTGGTTGTGCCTGTCATTATCTGTTGGGAAATATCAGCCATTGAAGCACCCCTAAAATCATTAAAACACTTTATCTCGCTCAAAAGCGGTTAAGCGTATAGTGATATCATAAAACATAAATTTATCGTCGTACCGACTTTTGGGCACGACTTGATAGTCATCCATATACTATATGAATGTTGCCCCTTAACTCTTTCGCAGACCCTGCGGGTCCGGCAGCAGGACTTTGATCAACTCCCGATCGAAGAGCATGGCAATGAGCCGCTTGTTCCCGTTGACCACCGGGAGTTGATCGACCCGGGACCGCCTCATCTTCAGCGCACACTCGCTGACCTCGGCGTTCAAAGGAACTGCGAGAACGTTCCGGACCATCGCGTTCTTCACGGGGATCGGGAGGAGCTGGATCCGGGAGATCCCGTAACTGATGGTGTGCATATCCCGGATGCTCTCCCAGGTCCACTCGTCATCGTCCGTGCCGTTTGAGAAGTCGCTGACCTCGACGCCGTCCTCAATGCGCGAGTGCCTGATGAGGTCCCGCTCCGATATGATGCCGGTGAGCGTGCCGTCCTCCATCAGAACGGGGATGGCGTCGTAGCCGGAGATCTCAAGGACTCTCCCCACCAGCGAGAGGGGCGTCTCTTCCCAGAGGGCATAGGTCTTGCTGACGTAGTTGTCCTTGATGAGGGTGGTGAGGCGCATCTGGGCGATGGCGCCGATAAGGTCGGCCACGCTGATGAGCCCGATCATCGACCCGTTTTCCATGACGGGCAGCCTCCTGATGTTATGCCGCACCATCAACTGGGCCGCCTCCGAGATGGGAGCGTCCGGCCTGATGACGACCGGGTTCGGCGTCATCAAAAGCCCGAGCTGGGTCTCTTCCGCCTTGCGGAGAAGGTCCTTACGCGTGATGATGCCGACAAGCTCTCCGTTCTTCAAGACCGGCACACCACTTATACCCGTGCGCTTTAAGATGCGCAGAACGTCGTCCCTGTTGCCGGGGATCTCAACGCAGACGACGTCGGTTACCATAAAGTCCCGGACGAACATCTGCTGAGAAGCGGCTATGATCTCACCACCGTGGTCGTAATAGAACTGTTCCGCACGACGTAATCGGTCACGCTGCCGAGGAGGAGGCGGTCGACACCGCTCTTGCCGTAAGACCCGAGCATGATGAGATCGACTCCCAGTTCTTTGGCGAGGGCGACGATCTGAGACCCCGCATGCCCCTGCCCGAGGTGCGTGGTCAGCGAAACGCCTGCTGCATCCGCCTTCTTTCGAGCTGCTTCAAGAACCTCCTTGCCTTCCTTCTGCAAAACACTGTACATGACTTCGAGTGTGTTGTCCATAGGAAGGGACGAAAAGAGTCCGGATTCGACCACATAAACAACATGAACTTCGGCGTTCCAGACGCCGGCCTCGCCGATAGCCTCCTCTAAAGCCCGGTTAGCCGGCTCTGAACCGTCTATAGCAACAAGTATCTTACGGAACATACACACCACGCAGAACAGATACTTCTTATCTGTTTTCTATTGCGTGGTTAAAACTGTTTGGTCGACGAATGAAGAATCCAGCCGCTTTACAACGGTTGCCCGGATGTCTTTACTGAAGGAGAGATTACCTTTCTCCGGGTTTAAGACCAGCAGATGTGCTTCCTGCCCCTCTTCGAGGTATCCCGGTCTTCCGGCGAGTCCGGCCCCCGAGACCGCAGCGCGCAGGACGTCGGCAGGGGGCGCGCGGTAGACGGTCGCGGTGAAGGCCATCTCCTGGAAGAGGTCCGGCTGGACGAACATAACGTTGTCCGTCCCGAGATAGAACCTGCCGCCGAGTTCGAGGATGCGCGCAATCGGCGGGTGCGCCGGGGACGCCGCGACGCCGAGCAACCAGTTCGACCGCGGGCAGACGGCGACGGGGATATCCATATCGACGATCCGCCGGAGCTGCGCGTCCGTCGCGTGGGTGCAATGGACGAGCAGGTCTGGCTCAAACGTGAGCGCTTCATCGATATCGTCCGGGTTCTTCTCCCCGGCGTGGAAGGCGACGAGCCTCCCCGCGGCCCGCGCGCCTCTGACGACCTCTTCGGCGTTCGCCACGTCGTGGGCGCTGCTGATGCCCGCCCCGTCGCTCACCTCCTCGCCGCCTTCGCGGCCGAGGATGACGGGCAGGCAGTCGAGTCCGGCGGCCGCCTCGCGGAGCGCCGCCACACCTGCAGCCCCTCCTTCCCTGAAGTCGGCAAACCCGGCTGTTCCGGTCGCGATCATCGCGACGATGCTTGACCGCATCCCCCTGACGAGGTCGGCCCGCGGAGTTGCCGCAAGGACCCTGTGTTTTAACCCGTTCGGGGGTTTGACGAGGTCCGCAAGGCTGCCCCGGACAGGGAGGTCCATCGCGACGGTGTCGCCGAGGTGGGTATGGGCGTTAAAGAAGGCGGGCACGATCCAGCGGTTCGGTCTCCGGGGAGCGGGCTCTATCGAGGTGATAACCCCCCCCGAAACGACAATGCTGACGTCCTCTTCCCTGAGGTCTTCGCCGAGAAGCGCCCGGCCGGTGACGACATACGATGCGGCTTGCATTTGGTTGGACCCGTGTTTTAAATATGGTAAGAGAGAATATTTCTGTATGGCGAAAAAATCTGGCGGAAGACTGGTCTCCTCTGCCGGCCTGGTCAACTACTACGACAGTGAAGATCACCGGGCAATCCATATCAGCCCGCAAGTCGTGATCATCGTAACCATCGTGACCGGGGCGGCAGTCTTTATCCTCAATGCCCTCTTCTAATCCTTTTTGTTCTTCAGGGCCGTCAGGGCCGCCCTGATGATATCCTCTTTCGGCGTGAAGTAGACGGAATCGTGCCCGTTCCAGGTCCGGCAGTTCCGGAAGACCACGGCAGGAACACCCTGGTGGCTCTCGCCCATGACGAAGTTTGCGAAGGCCGCAACCTCATCGATCGCTGCTTCTTCGGTGATCTCGAGGACATGGCCGAAGAGGTCGGTGTCGCCCCGATAATCGTTGATCGCCGTCATTCCTGACCATCCGATGGCGATGCCGGTCTGGCCGCGCCGGAACGACCGCCCGCAGGTGTCGGTGATGAGCACCCGGACGTCCTTTCCGGAGATGCGACGGATCGCGTTCCGGACCTCGCCGGCGGCCCCCATGGGGTCGGGAGGGAGGACGATGATCCGGCCGTCTTCGACGTTGCTGTGGTCGACGCCTGCCCGCACGCCGATGTGACCGGATGGGAGGGCGGAGAGGATGAACGGGTGCTCGAGCAGAATATCGGTCGACGAGTCCAGCACCGCCTGCACGAAGCGGGGGTCTTCCTTCGTCTTTGCCGCGATCCGGACGGCGTCCGCACCGGGGTTGATCTCGGCGAGGTCGCGGGTGAAGCCCTTTGCCTTTGAGTAGACCGACGAGGCGACCGCGAGGATATCTCCGTCTTCGAACCTGACCCGGTCGCAGATCAGGGCTGGCAGGTCGTCGCCGTTCTGGATCAGGGGGAGGCCCTGAACACCGATTACCTGGATTGCCATGGATCAGTGATCGTCTCCGCTTGCAGAAAAATGCTCGGGTTTTCAGCAACCGGGCGCCGCCGAATTTCACCGATTACAGTTGCGGTCGGGTGCGCGGCGCGTGATCGACCCTGTTTTTTGGAGAATCACCAGCAGGGAGACTCCACCTCCCGCGTCAGCCGGAACTCCGGATCGAACGCGCCGATCAGGTCAAGGTACTGCTCGACGGAGCGGGTGAAGAGGAAGCATTCTCGCACCCGCTCGCGCGCCGCACGTCCGAGCCGTTCCGCGAGGTCGGGGTCGCGGAGCAGCCGGACGATCCTCTCCGCAGCCTCATCGACGGAGGAGACCAGAAATCCGCTCACGCCGTCCTCTATCTGGTAGCGGATGCCGCCGACGTTGCCGCCGACCACCGCCGCACCCTTCCACATCGCCTCCGATACCGTCAGCCCGAACCCCTCCCGGAGGGACTTCTGCAGGACGACCGCCGCCCGGCGCTGGAGCGCATTCACGAGCGCCCCGTCCTGGACGCTCAGCACGATGATCCGCTCGCCCCGGTGGGAGAGGAGCGACCGGTAGACGTCCGCGCCCTCCGGGTCGTCGGTCGCCACGTTCCCGACGAGGACCAGGGTGCACTCCTCCTCCTTCCTGGCCTTCTGGAAAGCCCGGACGACCCCCTCGGGGTCCTTCCAGTGGTCGAACCGCGAGACCTGAACGACCAGGGGGAGGTCGGTCGGAATATGGTAGTGTGCAAGGCGCTCGTCGATGGCGCTCTCGGAGAGTTCCCGGTTCACGATGGAGAAGGGATCGACACCTGGCGTGAAGAAGACCTGCGGTGTTCGGAGGTTCTGCCGGTAATCCCTGTTTGAGAAGATGACGGCGTCGTACTTCTCGATGAACGGGAGAAGGTAGTTCCAGACCGCCGGGTCAGGAGTGGTGAGATCGACATGGCAATGCCAGATCCAGGGGCATTTCTTCCGGTAATGGGTGATCAACGGGAGCGGCTGCGGGTCGTGAATGATGATCACGTCGTGGTCGAGGTGGTTCCGTATCGCATTCTCGTGAACGACATCTTCATAGATCTCCTTCTTGCGGTCGGTCAGGTTGATTTCGGTACCCTGGAGGGCGTTATGGAACTTCTTTGTCACGCTGAAGAAGTCCGGCGGGCCGTGGACGACGCGCCACCCGGTCTCTATGCCGAGACTGTTCATCAGGAGCGTCAGAGACGACAGGACCTGGGAGACGCCGCCGCCGTAGTAGGTGGAGTTCATGTGCATGACGTGGAGGTCCCGGAGCGGCCGGGCCTTCGCCTCAATGCGGCGTACGGTCTCTTTTCCTACGTACGGTTCATAATCCCTGATCCCGTGAATATCCCCCATCCCGATCACCTCTGCATCCCCGCGATCACACTTATGCGTAACGGCGTGCCTTCGCACAACCGTTATATGGGTGCGCGGTCTTCCCGTCAGGCGGAGGTACGGGGGGGTATGGAAGCATCACCGGACCGGAGCACCGATCTGCCGGGGACGGCGGAGTCGTACTGGATAGATTCCTCGCCGGAGACGGGGTTTCCGCCGCTTGACGGGGACGGACACGCGGACGTTGCGGTGATCGGAGGCGGAATCGCGGGGATCACCACGGCCTTTCTGCTGAAACGCGCGGGACTGACCGTCGCCCTCATCGACGCCTACCGGATCGTCACGGGCGCCACCGGGTATACGACGGCGAAGATCACCTCCCTTCACCGGCTGATTTACCGGGACCTCATCGATCGGTTCGGCGAAGCAGGGGCCCGGCAGTACGCCGCTGCAAACCGGGCGGCAATCGAGATGATCGCCTCACTCGTCCGGGAATACAGCATCCCGTGCAGTTTCGAGCGAAAACCTGCCTACACCTACGCTGAGTCGGAAGAGACCCGCGAGTCTGTTGCGGCCGAGGCCGACGCGGCACGAAGCCTCGGGCTCCCGGCGGCGTTCGTGGACGACGTGCCGCTGCCGATGGAGACCTACGGGGCCGTCGCTCTGGAGGACCAGGCGCAGTTCCACCCCCGTAACTACCTGCTGCTGCTCGCCGGACACCTCCCGGGGGAGGGGAGTTACGTCTTTGAGACGACAAGGGCCCTGGACCTCGAGGAGCGGCCGGACGGCGTCGCGGTGAGGACCGACCGGGGAACGCTCTCTTCCGACTACGCCGTTCTCGCCACGCAGTATCCCTTCTACGACTGTCCCGGCGCATATTTCGCCCGGATGCGGCCGTCTACCTCCTACGCCCTCGGCATCCGGACCGGCGAACCGTTTCCGGACGGCGTCTTCATCAACGCCGGAGGGCCCGTTCACTCCTGGCGGTCGCATCCCGCAGATGCCGGCGAACTGGTCATCGTCACCGGCGCGGAGCACGGCACCGGGCAGGCGGCCGACACGAAAGCGCACTACCGCGGCCTCGAAGCGTATGCACGTTCGGTCTATCCGGACGGAGTCGTCGACTACCGCTGGTCGGCGCAGGACTACGTCACGGCCGATCGCGTCCCCTACATCGGCCCGCTCGCCTCCGGGCACGACCGCGTCTTCGTCGCCACGGGGTTCGGGAAGTGGGGGATGACCAACGGCACCGCGGCAGGGATGATCCTCACGGACCTGGTCCGGGGCCGCACGAATCCCTGGGCGGAGGTCTTCGATCCTGCACGGTTCGGGGGGCAGCCGGAGTATCCCGACGGGGTACGGAAGAAACCCGCGGTCGTCAAGGGACCGGTCGAGATCGACGCCGGCCGGCTCGACCGAGAAGCCGCGGCGATACCGCCCCGGGAAGGGAGGGTCGTCGAGATCGACGGGCGGAAGGTTGCGGTCTTTCGGGACGGGCGCGGGGGAGTCGTTGCGCTGGACCCGGCCTGCATGCACATGGGCTGCACCGTCGCCTGGAACAACGCCGAAGAGACCTGGGACTGTCCCTGCCACGGTTCGCGCTACGATACCTTCGGGAAGGTGATCCACGGGCCGGCTGTCAGGAACCTTGTGCCGCGAAGGAGGCGGAACCCTCGCCCATAGAGCGCTCCAAACCCCGGAAGAAGATAAGATAGATAACTATTTATCCGGCCGACCGCCTACTCCCAGTAGGTATGTATCTCGTCATCCGCTGCCCGGGCTGCAAGACCTTCACCTATGTGGACCGCTATCAGCGCTGGAGGCTCTGTCCGATGTGCGGGGAGGCGATCAACGTCGGACGTGCGCCGGTCTACCTGGAGACCGACGACTTCCTGGACGCAGAACAGGTGGTGGAACAACTGGAGTCGTACCTTCACCGGACCGGAAAAGAAGACCTCACCGAACAGGACCTTCAAAGGTTACGGGCCCGGTATGCCGAGTGGGTGAAAAATCGGGTCTGACTTACCAGAGACGCCCGCAACCGGGACAGAGGAGGCTCACTCGCCTTCCGCAATGCGGACAGAACAGACCACCCGTACGTTCGTCGCAGGATAGGGGTCTCCCGCACCGTTTACAATAGATCGGGGCCTCAAACCCACACTCGTGCCTGACCATCAGTTCAGGTATGTGCAGTCCTTCGCAAAAAGATTTCCTTTCCCTCTGTTTGCCGGATCCCGGGTAAACCGGAAAAATGTTCGCCTCCCGTGCAGAACTGGCCCGCCAGAACCGCCCCGCCTCTTCCGGTGTGCGGGGTGCGGCCTCCAAGGAGCAAGTATAATTCTCCCGGCACCGATATATATCCACGCGGGGGTTGCCGAGCTAGGTCAAAGGCGCTGGATTTAGGGTCCAGTCTCGCAGGAGTTCAAGGGTTCGAATCCCTTCCCCCGCATCCTAACTTCAGGTTCGATTCTCCTCTTCTTGCATTTTCGTTCGATAGAGCACGCCCGTGAGAGTCAAGTGTGCTATACATCTTGAGCTTCCTATTTGGGATGCTCGGCAACATGTGGGTTACTGCTTATTTTATTGGGCGGCACCCACGGAGACAATTAATCGGGATATTCTCTAGTGCGGTTTTCACCCGGATGCGATCGTCTGCCCCGCATCCTTACCAATTTTTCCATGAAATTCCTCCTCGTTAGGGCAATGAAAGACTCCCTAGCCCTCTGCTTCATCGCGCGACGGGGACGGTTGTCCTCTGGGGAGCCTCACCGGTCCCACCTGCAGGAGTGCGTGCTCCACATCGTGCTGCGGCACCATGCTCCGTGCGGGAGGCGTTTGTCACATCGGGGGAGCGATTCGGGTCGCTGGTTGCATCTCCCCCATCCACGATCTATCGCCTTGCACCGCCAGGCCCTCCTGAGGGGGCGGGAGGAGGCGCGAAGCGTCCGGGCGGTGGGGGTCGTTTGAGGGGTGGCCTTGCGCCATTCCTCCGTGCGCCATTCCTCCGTGCGCCATTCCTCCGTGCGCCATTCCTCCGTGCGCCATTCCTCCGTGCGAGGAGCACAATGCGGAGTATGGCGCGACGAGCACTCCCCGGCAGACGATGACCGGCGAGGTTCGAACCGGTCATGGTCGTCAGAGGTCCCGGACAGGAGGAGAAGAACGGGTATAGTACCAGGGACGGAGGGAATGTAGTCTGCCGGTGGAGGATGCGGCGCTGCCGAAGAAATAAGGATAGCCCTACAGAAGAAGAGTTGCGTGCAGCGAAACTATCCTAATGTGAGAGGGGGATATCTACTGTAATGCTTTCCCGGTTACAGGAATTCCTGCTGCTTCCGGCTGAAACGGAATGGATTGAGTTCAAGGAAGCAAAAAGTAATCTTGATTTTGACGACATCGGCAGATATTTCTCTGCGCTAAGCAATGAAGCCAGCCTGAATGGAGAAGCTGCCGGGTGGCTCATCTTTGGTGTTACCGATAAACCTCCTAGAAAGATTGTTGGGTCAAACTATTGTCTCATGCCGCCCGGACTCGAACATCTCAAGCAGAAGATCGGGCAGCAGACGAATCATCAGATGACGTTTCATGCAATTCACGAGATCGCCGTCAATGGGATGCGGGTGATCATGTTCGAAATCCCACCTGCTCTTCGCGGAGTTCCGACTACATGGAGGCGCGTTGCATATGGTCGCACTCATGATTCGCTTGAGCCTTTGGGGCTTCATGAGATCGATCGAATACGTGCACCGCTACCTGACTGGTCTGCCGAGATCTGTGACGGCGCTACAATCGCCGATCTCGATCCGGAAGCAATCGCGTTTGCACGTGCTAAATCTAAGAAAAAGCATCAGGATCTCGCAGAAGAGATTGATGAATGGGATGACGCGACCTTTCTGAATAAAGCAAAGGTTTGCAGAGACGGCAAGATAACGAAGACCGCAATCCTTCTCCTTGGAAAGGGCGAAGCGGGACACTACCTCTTACCTGCCATTGCACGCATCACCTGGGTTTTGCGGAACGATGCAGAAATTGAGATCGATTATGCCCATTTCGATCAGCCATTGATTCTTGCAGTCGATAAAGTGTTTGAAAAGATCCGAAATCTCACTATTCGCCATATTTCTGAGGAGACGCTCTTTCCCACGGAAGTTTCACAGTATGACCGGTGGGTGGTCCGCGAAGCGTTGCACAACTGCATCGCACACCAGGACTACCAGCAATCTGCTCGCATCACGGTAACCGAAAGGCCTGATTCTCTGATGTTTACGAATCGCGGTGATTTTATTCCGGGAACCGTCCGGACTGTAATTGAGCGTGATATGCCCCCTGATTGGTATCGAAATCCTTTCCTTGCAAATGCAATGGTCGAATTGAATATGATTGATACGATAGGCAGCGGGATCAAGCGCATGTTTTCGAAACAACGAGATCGTTATTTCCCGATGCCGGACTATGATCTCAGCGAAGAAAGGGTTGTGCGAGTTACCATTCTCGGACGGGTGATCGATGAGAAGTATACCCGGATGTTGATCCGACGAAAAGATCTGACGCTGATGGATGTTATAACTCTCGATAAGGTGCAGAAAGGGATATCGATCACTCCGGAAGAGCGTAGAATTCTCCGAAAGAAGCAACTCATCGAGGGTCGGTCTCCGAATCTTCGTGTCTCAGTGGGTGTCGCTGCCGAGACAGATATGCGAGCCGATTATATCCGGAAGCGGTCACTTGATAAAGCGCATTTCAAGGGGCTGGTAATGGCATATCTGAAAACATATCGCGAAGCGAAGAGGTCGGATATTGAGGACCTTTTGTTTAACAAAGTTTCAGATGCATTAAACGATGAACAGAAGTACCACTTTATCCGGGATCTGCTTCAAGAGATGCGAAAAGAAGGGACGATACGAGCTGTCGGGAGAACAAAGGCTGCTACATGGGTTCTCGCATCCGACAAGCCGCATAAATCATGACCGGCAATCTGATTGGAGATGATTGTAGAAATGAACTCAATTAAATCTTGTCGGATGTGGAATACGACTAAGGAAAAACAGTTTTTTGAACCTGCTCCCTGAAATGGTTTGTAGTGATTTGTAGTAGTTTGCAGCAATTTGTTGAGAGTCCTCACCTGCGATCTCTCTTCCCTTTTCACAGATATCAGCGCAATTCTTCATTTCTTGTGTCGTCCGGTCTCGAGGCGGGCTCAGTTTCCGTATCCGGCCCATCTTCAAGCAGCTACAGAAGCTCGACTCCCTGCGGCTGGACGACCTGATCCGGGTGCAGGCCGGCGGGAGAATGAGCGAGGTTGTGCTGCGGTATGAGCCGGAGATAGTGGTGCAGATTGCGGGTGAGTGGGGTAGAGCCCATTCTTTTTGGCATAGGGCAGGCCGATGGAAGGTCCAATCCGACGCTTTTGCTAGCGAAACATTTTGAATGCCCGGTTTCAGGCTCTCATTTGAACCCCTTTGAAGCCTAGAGGATCTTTATGGCTCCCGCTTTTCTCACAGCATATCCTGCGAATATCAGTGATTCAAGAGAAACCATGAACTCCTCTGGATGAAGCGTAGTTCTGGTAACTGCTTCGTCGAGCGGAATCCAGAACTCGAGTCCATAGATGTCGTGGAGTTCCACGTACAGCTTCCGTGCGGTGTCGAGCAGATCGTATCGCTTTGCGACTTTGAGTGGAGAGGAGTAGATTTTGTTCGCTTTCCAGTGCATATCCAGCCAGAGTTCTACGACATCTTTAACATCGGATTGGGTTGTTTTCGAGGCTCGTTGAAGTCGGGCAAGCGAGGAGGTCAACTTGGGGATTGCATCGCCCAGATTTTGTTTGTAGGGGGAGTATCCAGTTCGCTTGTACTCTTCCCGTATGGTATGCACTGCGTCGATTATCGTCTTCTCAACGGAGTTCATCGGGTCTGGTTTGATGATAAGAGCATCGAGAATATATGAGGTGATAATCGGTCGTTCTTCATTTATGAGTTCTCTGCAATCCTTCGATAGTTGGTTAAGTGATGCTTCCTCCATAACAAGTGGAATATCCATGATGTATTCATCTGGCCGGTAGATCGCCCGGTTTGCCTCCTCGCACCCTCTTTTGACCGTACACTTCTCCTGGTCGGATATATAGTAGTAATACCGCGAGCCGGGACGGAAGAAGTCCTGAGGAATGACCTTCATAGACCCTTTGAAGGTATTCCACTGTGTCTTTTTCCCGAGGATTGCGGCGTTGATCCCTCCCACCTCATCGGCGATCGGAGGAGAAGAAAGCGAGTAGAGAGCGGAACATTTTGCAATCTGTTCGATTGTCTCCTCCTCGCCCCGGAACGGCAGGGTGAAGTAATACACGATCTCTTCGTAGTCCATAATTTTTCTGCGCTCCGCAAGCGGGCTCGGATCGAAAGGTTTCCAGCCGCAGATGGTTTTCACGGTGATGCGGTCCTGTGACCCATTGGGCATAAATTCTCGTTCGGATTCGATCTCGACCTCGACGAAGGTATGTTCTGCCGGCGGGTCGCATGATTCAGCGCAGAAAATCTCTCTCTTTGGGCTGTTCAAGAACGGTGACGGGTGGAGGTAGAAGTATTTCCCGTCTTTTGTATCATACTCAACGAAGCCGGTGTTTTCCCTATGAAAAATGAGTTCCTTTTCTAGAACAGAGAGTTCCGATCCCGGCCACCGGTCGTAGAGAATCCTCTCCCGGGCACTCAGGCAATCTACTGTTGCGAAACTACCCGGTTGTCCGTGGTGCAGATAGGCACCCATGCAAGCGCTTACTGGCCTCTGTTGGACCTGATTTGTTCTTTTACCTCGTCGATTGTAAAAGGCTCTCTCTTACTATGGCACTTTATATTGATCTTTTGGTGGAAATCACTGGGTGCGTAACTCCTATTTCAGATGACCCCTGCTACGAGCCCGTCTACATCTCCTCGCACGGTGACGTGCAACAGCAAGACGAGGTGTGCCTCAAACTCCCACGGGCGCGGGTCTGCCCCGAGGAGTCGCCGGAAGACTGCTTCGAGAGTGCGGAGCTCGTGGCGCTCTCAGCCTGCTCACTTGGAAAGGCAGCGTTTGTCGACCCCGTTTATGGAACAGACCGGCGCACGGATGGTTGTCGGCCCAAAGAGGTAGAATTTATCGACAGCGCGATCTTCTTCCTGAACCTTTTTTTACCTGATGCACCGGCAGTAACTGCTGTGGACTATACATCGATTGCTCCGGAGGTATCGGAGAAGACCCGGTACCGCGATCTTCTCGATCTTGTCCATCGCGGCTTGCTGGAAGCAGTCGGTGCAAAAAAGGGCAGAAAGTACGTTTTAGCTCGATCACGCCCCAGGAAAGCCTGATGTGTCGAGAGTATACTCTGTGAGATATCGGACATTTCTCGGACATTTATCAGACATATCGGACATCTTCTGTTTTTGGGTGTCCGATATCGAACATTGAGGGGCTTCTCCGTTTCGTGGGGAAGTGAAACACCACGAGATCCCCTCAGCCTTGCGATACCCGAACTCCTTCCCCTTTGAGGAAGTCGCCGCTCAAAGACCTTCGGTCTTCTCGAACTCCGGTTCTGCGAACCGTCGTTCACCGCATCCCTCCCGGCACCTGCCGGAAATAACACCCCCGCAGGTCTTTGCCTGCGCCTCGCGTGAGCGGTAAGCCGCTTTTACGGCATCGCACCTATCGGTGCCGGTCATCCTGTAGTCCTTCGGGATGGGATCGAGGCTGGGGCAGGCACGGCTCTTCCCTTTGCCGGAATGGAGACGTGCAGCCTCTTCGTATTCGCCACCGACCGTGAGGCGCCGGTCCATCAACAGACGGTCTGACCGTTTAATTTCCGTGGTTTCTCGTCTTGCTTCCGTAACGATTACAAGAGCCTCCGGGCTCCGGCGCACCCCTCGTCCCGTCCGTCATAATTCTCTCCTCTCCGTCGGACCACCCGGCCCGGGTGATGATTGCTGCGCAACCAGGGTCCGGTATGTGCCGTCCTTCCCGCCGGGGTGGGTCTGTGTGACCGGGAGCAGGCCGGATCGACGGCGGCCTCTATCTCGTCGGGAGTCTGGAGATCGGCGCCCGTGATTTTGACGGTGATCCGGGCGTTACCCGGAAAACGGCGACGGTCCGGGAGTCCATGTGCTTCTCGGGTGTGGCACCGGGTTATTACCGACGGAGGAGGGAGGGCTGTTTCTCCCTTCATGCCAGTTCATGCTTCCGGAGGAATTCCCGGACCTGCCTCGACTCGATCCAGCCCTGATCGAGCTGCCGGACATACCCGTTGATTCGCTCGACCTGCTCGCTGATCCGATCGGTAGCCGCCCCTTCATCGAGCAGTTCGGTCATGCCGAGGATCACCTGGAGGGGCTGGCGGATGTGGTCGCCGAGGACGGCGAACTGCTCGATGTTCCGCTCGATCTGCTCGAACGCTCGCTGCCGGAGTTGCTCGTTCTGTTTCCGCTCGGAGATATCCCTGCCGACCCCATGAACTCCGATCACCGACCGTTCGCGGACAATCGGGGATTCGCTCAGTTCGAGAAATACCGCCGACCCGTCCTTGCGGCGGAACTCTACCTCGAGCCCTTCGACCGGTTTTCCCGCGGCTATCCTCTCGCGCCCCTCGTCCCACAGAGGGAGCGATGAGGGGACGATGTAATCGCGGCACCTGGCGCCGATGAGTTCATCCGGCGTATAGCCGAGGATCCGTATCACCGCCGGGGAGATGTAGGCGATCCCCCCGTTACTATAGCAGGTGTAGATCATATCGAAACTTTGCTGCGTGATCTCCCGGAACTGCGATTCGCTCCGCTGGAGGCTCTCCGTTGCCTGTATGCGTTCGATTGCTCTCCCGAGGCGGCGGGCGACGGTGTCGAGCAGCGACCGCTCCTCACGGAGGAACGGGCCTTCGTCTTTCTCCGGCTGTTCATGGAGGAGGCAGACCTCCACCCTGCCGACCGTCTCCCCGTGGACGACAACCGGAGACGCCTGCCGCCAGGGCGTCTCGCGAAAACGTTCCGTCTCAAACCTGCGTCCGTACACCATGATCCCGGCAACGGTATCCTCCGGGTACTGCCATCCGGAAGGGAGCACCCGGGCAACCCTGGAGAAGATCTCATCGAGCGAATCCCCCGACTGCTCGATGATGCGGGATACTTCGTGAAGGACGGAAAGTTCTTTCACCCGTTCATTCAGGTCATGCGCCAGTTTCCTCAATGCATCAGTCGCCTGCCGTTTCCCGGTGGTATCCCTTGCAATGACCACAACCCGGGTAACGGCGCCGCTTACGTCCCGGATCGGGTAGAATACGGCGTCATACACTCGCCCCTCCCATGCATCCTCAAACCGTTCTGGCCTCCCCGACCCGGCGACCCCGTGCAGGCGTGCGAGGTGCATCCCCGCCACATCCGGCGGAAAAAGTCCGGAAAGATTCTTACCGACGAAGCCCTCCCGGAAGAGCGCAAGTCGCCGGGTCGTCGCCTCGTTGGCGCCGATAACCCGACCGTCAAGGTCGAGGAGGACGATCATCTCCTCCGGGGCGCGGGCAGCGGCATCGTCCTCCGGGACCTCCTTTCCGGTGCGCTTCCGGTCGGTGATATCGTAAAGTTGCTCGACAATGAACGTCACCTCACCCTCCGGACCGAGGACCGGGCTTGATCGACACTCCAGGTAACGCCCGATTTCGGGCGCAAACATCCCGACAACCTCGCGCCTGCCGCTCGCGAGCGCACGGTTCGCCGCGCAGACCGTGCAGGGTCCGATCCGCCCGATAAGTTCATAGCACTTCCGCCCCGTCGCTCCTGCCGGCGCCATCCCGGGCGTCTCGCGGCCGGGACGGGTGCCGTGCAGGACCGTGCGGTTCGGCTGCTCTCTGCCGACGATATCGCCGGGGCTCACAAACAGCGTGTTCACCCCCTCCAGGCGGTGACGGGTCCGTCCCTCTCCGGCGGCGTCCTGTCGGGCGATGGAAGAGGCAAATACGGCGATGTGTATATCCCCATACCCGCGGTCACGAATAACAAATCGTCGGGACTCCAAAACCTCCTCCCGGAGTTCCTCCGGCCGAACCGGTTCGTCGTCGGCATCGTAGACGAGCCCCCGCCTGCCGCGGGCGGTGAGGAGGGCATCACGCTCTGCCTCGGCACGAACAGCACGGGTGGCAAGCTCCCTATTTTCAGTAAACAAAGCCTCGATGCCGTTTTTCAGTCTCTCCCGCACCCGGGGATCGAGGGCAGGAGCGCCATCCTGCAACAGATCGAGAAGGTCCGTCGGCGATTTGTCGTGCAGGTTATCCATGTATCGCTCCAGGTTCCCGATGTTTTCAGGTGTGCACATTCAGTCGTTTGCTCCTTTGCGCTCATTCGGTCTCATCTCTACGGACCACAGGGAAAGAACGGCGATCCGACGTTCGGGCTGATTGCAGGGACGCCTCTGGCGAGCTTGCCTGCTAACCGGCGCATCACCGGCGGTTTTGCAGGCGTTGGTACGGGACATTGAAATGCCGCTCATCTGAACAGATGAAATTACTACTTGTATAATTTTTATTGGATAAAATTGATCGTTACCGAATCGATACCCCGGGACCGGATAAGCCACTGGCTTTTACCGTCGGGATGCAATCGCAGGCGGAAAGAGGAACGCCGGTCTGGCTGCCACGGAGATGATAACCTCCAGGAAAGCCAGCAGAACGGGAGAAGAGTGTATCGACCGAGAGGAAAAAGGGAATGATTGAAGGCAAGGGACTTAGTTCTTCTTAGCCTTGTCCTGAACCTTCTCTGCCTTCTTGTCCTGCTTCTTATCCTTTGCCATGAATGACACACCTCCTTCCCGAGGAGGGATATTATCTGTTATATCCCGTTCCAGATATATATTTTATGCTCGAACCGTTATTTTTCCCTCGAAATATAGTGAAACTACGCGCATTTAGCCGCCGCCGGTCCGCCGGGGGGTCGGGGGTCGCATCCGAGAGCCGCTGTCAGGAGAGATCGGAAGAGTCAGATGCCGACATGGGGCACCTCCCCCCGCCTCTGTACCTCAGGCACGCTCTCGTCCTCTCCGGACGAAACGCTCATTTCACGGCAGATAGTGCAGGAAAGATCCGGAATACGCCAAGACTTTTATCCGTTCCTTTCCAACGGATATAAGAATGCCCCGCCTTTATCTCGGTAAAATTCTGCTCCACTGGTGCGATTCCTGCCACGCTCCGGTGCTCTCCCCGACCTGCGCCTGCGGCGCCCCGGCCCGGCCGGTAGCCGTCACGCCGCCGGGAGACGCGCGCCCCGCGTTCCCCGACGACGTCGATCGGATCAACCGTATATTCTGCGAGCACTTCGGGGCGCCGCTGATACCGGAAGGCCACATCGCACTCCTGAACAAAGTCCCCGCCGAGGACCGCATGGACGAGATCGTCCTCGGAGGCGCCGTTGTGGGCATAGTTCGCTACCTCCCAGAAGAGCGGCTCTGGGAACCGCTCCCGCGTCCGGCCGCCGCGGCTTACCTCCGGCCGACAAAGCGCTACGTCGTCGTCGACGACGGCGCGATTCCGTCCATCCGCGATGAGGGAGCAAGCGTCCTTGCACCGGGGCTCATCTCGATCGACCCTGCCGTTGCCGAAGGTGACGAAGTCTTCATCTTGACGAAAACCGGCGATTGCATCGGCGTCGGCAGGGCGAAAGTCGACGCCGCCGCCGCCGCGACGATGGAGCGGGGTCTTGTCGTCCGGACACGAAAGAACACGCCGTCGGTCTCTGTCCCGGGCAGGGCGACATGGGAGGACGCCGTCAGGGCCAACGAGAAGGTACTCGCGGCGGCCGAGGCCGCGAGCATCCGGTTCGTACGGGAGGTCGCCGAACGGAACCGGAGACAGCCCACGATCTCCTACTCCGGCGGAAAAGACAGCCTTGCAACCCTCCTTATCGTCTTAAAAGCACTCGGCCCGGTGCCGCTCCTCTTTGCCGACACGGGGCTTGAGTTCCCCGAGACCTGCGAGAACGTGGATGCGGTGGCGAAACGCTACAACCTCGAGGTTCTTCGGGTCTGCGATGAAGAGACGTTCTGGAAGGAGTTCGACGTGAACGGTCCGCCTGCCGTCGACAACCGCTGGTGTTGCAAAGTCTGCAAACTCCACCCCGTCGGCCGCCTGGTGAGCGAGCACTGGGGCGAGTGCCTCTCGTTCATCGGTCAGCGGAAGTACGAGTCGGTGAAGCGTATGCAGAGCAGGCGGGTCTGGCAGAACGCCCATGTGCCCCAGCAGCTCTCCGCTGCACCCATCCAGCAGTGGACGGCGATGCACGTCTGGCTCTACATCTTCCGCGAGAAGGCCCCCTACAACCGTCTCTACGAGCGGGGGCTCGACCGCATCGGGTGTTTCATGTGCCCCTCAAGCGACCTTGCGACCATCGAGATCATCAAAGACTCCTGTCCCGACCTCTGGAAGATGTGGCTTGAAAAACTCGGGGGCTGGCAGGAGAAACAAGGGCTGCCCCGGAGCTGGATCGAGCAGGGGTTGTGGCGCAGACGGGGAGATGCAGATGAAGAAGCGGATAGTTATAATTGATTACGGACTCGGCAACCTCCGGAGCGTCCTCCGGGGCCTTGAGAGGGCCGGAGCGGCGCCGGCAATCACCGCGGACCCCGGGGTGATCGCGGCGGCCGACGGCATCGTCCTCCCCGGCGTAGGGGCGTTCCGGGAAGGGATGGAGATGCTCGGCGGCTTGAAGGAGACCGTCCTTTCCGCCGCGAACGATACCCCGCTTCTCGGCATCTGCCTCGGGATGCAGATGCTCATGGACCGGAGCGAAGAGCACGGCACCCATCCGGGGCTCGGCCTCGTGCCGGGGGACGTAAAGCGGTTTCTCCCGGCCGCCGGGGAGAAGGTCCCCCACATGGGGTGGAACACCATCCACATCGATCACGAGACCCCGCTCTTCGACGGGCTCCGCGAGGAGGAGTATGTCTACTTCGTCCACTCCTACTATGCGGCGGCCGCACCGGAGCATACCCTCGCGAGCACCACCTACATCCACCCCTTCGCTTCCGCCGTCGGGAACGGGCTCACCTACGGGGTCCAGTTCCACCCTGAAAAGAGCGGGGCGGTCGGTCTCCGCATCCTTGAGAACTTCATCGACCTGGTCTGCTGATCAAAGAGAAGGACCGGTGCAGAGGAGAAGCCCGCCCGGCGTAGCTATCATCTTCTCTATCGCTGAGGGGCAACAGAGTCGTCTTTCGTCCATCACGCGCGGATATCCGGAACCCCCGTCTCCTCTTCGGACGATCCTGCTGGAGGGGAGGAAATCCCGGCTTTTGCTCGACCAAAGACAATCCTGACGGCAACACCCTTCCCCGATCTCCCCGGTATCCGCTCCTCGATCTGGATCTCCCCGCCGTATGAAGCAACCAGATCCCTGACGATACACAGTCCGTGTCCATGAACTTCTGAAGAGAGCATTCTCCTCATCTCCTCGGGAATCCCCGGTCCGGTATCCTCGACACGGACCTCCACCCGGTCCTTCTCCTCCCTCACCCCGATCCGGATGGAGACCTCCCTCCCTCCATGCTTTACGCTGTTGTCAAGAAGGTTCCAGAACACCTCCCCGATGAGTTCGTCGGCAAGTATGACGCTCTCGCATCCGGCATAGTCTATCCTGATCCCGGGGAAGTTCGAGATCTCGTGTTGAAGCACGGTATCAAGGGAGACTGCCCGGAGCGGGGCGGTGTCTCTCCGGGTCTTGCGGATCTTTTTTAACGTATCGAGGTTCCTGATCACGTCGTAACTCTTCCTGATTGCCAAAGTCGTTTTCCCCGCTATCTTCCCGGCCTCTCCCTCCAGCATCCCGTCGAGGATGTCGGCGTACCCGCGCGCGGCAAAGATCGCATTGGTGAGGTCATGAGCGATGATGTCGAGGTGGAGGGCAGCGGAACGCCTCGCCTCTTCTGCCGCCTCGACCCGAAGCATCCGGGATAGAAGCGCACCGATCAATTCTGCAGAGACTTCAAGAGCGGCACGCTCCCCGTATGTCGGGGAGTCGGGTTTCCGCACGGAGAGACAGAGGATGCCCAGAACCCTCTCCGGGTCGGCGACGGGAACGAGAAGAACGGGGTTCCCCGCCCCGTCTCTCCGGCCTTCCGTGACCGGCATGGTGTGCGATCCCGCAAAATCCCGGAACGATGAGAGAATCTCGCCAAAAGGGCCTGGATCTTTTCTTTCGACGATATTGAACGCGCCGTCTCCGTCGTAGAGCGCGAGACAACTCTCTTCGATCTCTAAAAGATCCCGCACAACATCGAGTGCGGATTCCAGGAATTCTTCGGCTGAGGCGGCTGCCGTCGACGCAGAAATAATTCTCGGTACCAGTTCAGCGACCGACGGGCTCATGCGGCGGCAGATCCCGCCGCTCTCCGGACCGGGCATGGGCTCGTGGAGTTCGGCAAAGACACCCCTGGCCTCCCCATCTTCGCCCCGGTAGACCGTGCCGTAGAGAAGAACCGGCTGTATGCCTCCATCGCTCCGCCTGACGGTAAGTGCCTGTTCCCGGATCGTGCCATCAGCAACGACCTCTCGGTATGCAGACTCCGCACACCCGGGTTCGGTGAAGAGAGTGCAGAACTCGGTACCGATCAAGGCATCCCGCGTCCGGCCGGTCAACGCCTCGGTCGCCGCGTTGACGTCGCTGATCCGCCGATCGGAACCGATGGTCACCAGCGGATCGATATGCGCCTCGATCAGGGTACGTCGGTATTCCCCGGCTGACCGGAGGGCTTTCTCTGTCTGCTTCTGCGTCGTGATATCTCTGATCGACTCGATGGCGCCGGCAACGGTCCCGTTTTTGTCGTACAGAGAGGTCGCCTTGACCCAGAGAACGACTCTCTCCCCATTCAACGATGCCTCCGCTGTCTCTGCGATGATCAGATCTCGGTCCCGTTGATTGAGCAGGTAGGACGGAGGAACCTTCTTTCCCGGATGAAGAAGGTAGTCGACGAGCAGTGGCCTGGGGGCTCCGTAAAAGGGAAGTGCATAGGCGTGATCGCCGGTCCCGGAGATGTCGTCTGCCGCTATGCCGGTCATACTCTCCATCGCCCTGTTCCAGGCGATGACCCTGCCCGAACAATCAACGGCAAAGGTCGCATCGGGGAGATGACAGAAGATATCGGAGATCCGGCGTTCGGATTCACGAATGTCCTGTTCGAACCGGTGTTTCTCCACGGCGCGCCGGATCGCGTTTCTCAGTTCTGCGAACTGCGACCGGACCTCGCCGCCTTTCTGGATGTAAAAGTCGGCTCCTTTATTGAGCGCCTCGATCACCACTTCCTCTCTCCCCCGGCCGGTAAAGATGACGAAGGGGATCGTAATGTTGGCGCTTCTCAGTCTGGAGAGCAGGTCTATCCCGTTCATACCGGGCATCTCGTAATCGGAGATGATGGCATCGAATTTCTCGATCTCGAGCAGCCCGAGTGCCTCCTCTGCAGACCTGCAGGAGGTGATCTTCATATCTCCGGTACGTTCGAGATAGAATTGAGTCAGTTCAAGGATGACCGGTTCGTCGTCAACGTGGAGGATACGCATCAAAGCCGTTCTCCTCCTATAAAATGCAGCCCGTAGTTGATTCTAAGTCTTGATATTGTCTTATTCTGCAAAATCATACTAATTTATCTGTTTTTTGGTTGAGATATCGCTAATCCGAAGATCTTTCGGAATATTTTGAAAGATATAAACCTTCGCCGAAGATCGTGCCTCTCCCTCCATCGGCAGTCCGGTGCGCTCCGGAAGGGTTGAGAAACGGGGTTTCGGGAGCATTCCCCTCCCGCCGGGATGCCCGGGTCGTAAACAATCGAACGGGCCGGTCAGTTTCCGTTCGCGTGCTTCCGCAGTTCCCGGTCCCGCAGGATGTTTCGCTGGATCTTTCCCGAGATGGTCTTCGGGAGTTCCGGGACAAACTCGATTGCTCGCGGGTACTTGTAGGGGGCGGTGGTGTTCCGGACATAGGCCTGGAGTTCCTTGACCAGCGACTCGGACGGCTGGTAACCGGGCTTCAGAACGACGAACGCCTTGACGATCATGCCCCTGATGAGGTCCGGCGACCCGACGACCGCCGACTCCTGAACGGCCGGGTGCTCCATGAGCGCGCTCTCGACCTCGAAGGGTCCGATCCGGTAGCCGGAAGACTTGATGACGTCGTCGTTGCGCCCGATGAACCAGAAGTAGCCGTCTTCGTCCATGCGTGCCTTGTCGCCGGTGTAGTAGAACCCGTTCTGGAACGACTCCCGGTTCGCTTCGGGGTTATCCAGGTACTCCATGAAGAGCCCGACCGGGCGGGGGTCGAGTTTGACGGCAATCCGTCCCTCTTCCCCGACCCCGACCGGGTTCCCGTCGTCGTCGTGGAGCTCGATGTGCCATCCCGGTACGGGCTTTCCCATGGAGCCGGGCTTATGCGCCATGCAGGGGAGCGTGGCGATGCAGCAGACGGTCTCCGTCTGGCCGTATCCCTCGTAGATCGGCTGTCCGGTGCCCTCCTGCCAGACGCGGATCACCTCGGGGTTGAGCGGCTC
>NZ_DAGX01000005.1:0-13899 GCF_002498315.1 Methanofollis sp. UBA420 | reverse complement strand
TCACCTCGGGGTTGAGCGGCTCGCCGGCGCTGCAGCAGTGCCGGAGGTTCCGGAAATCGAACTTGTCGAGGTCGGCAAGGATCAGCATCCGGTAGACCGTCGGCGGTGCGCAGAACGAGGTCACTTCATACCTTTCCATCAGCGGCAAGAGTTCGGTTGCGCTGAACTTCCCCCGGATATCGTAGACGAAGATACATGCCCCGGCAATCCACTGACCGAAGATCTTGCCCCAGCCGCACTTCGCCCACCCGGTATCCGAGAAGGTCAGGTGGAGGTCGTTGGGCGTGAGATCCTGCCAGAATGAGGCGGTTATGACGTGTCCGAGCGCGTAACTCTGGTTGTGCAGCACCATCTTGGCCTCGCCGGTGGTGCCGGAGGTGAAGTATATCAGCATCGGGTCGGTTGCTTTCGTCTTTTTTGCGACCGGCATACTGACCGTGCGGTGCGATACTGGTGCAGGGTATTCGAGTTCGTGCGGATAACTCGCCCAGCCCTCCCGCTCTCCGTCGGCGAGGAAGAGGGTATCGAGCAGCGGACAGGCATCGGCGACCTCATCGACCTTTCCGGCGTTCTCACAGTTGGTGATGATCATCCGGAACTTTCCGGCCCGGATACGGTACTTGATGTCCTTTGGGGTCAGCATCGTCGGACAGGGACAGTATATTGCACCAAGTTTGATGAGCGCGATAACGAAGATCCACCATTCCGGGACCCTCGGGAGCATCAGCATGACCCGGTCGCCCTTCTTGATACCGTACTTCAACAGGATGTTGGCGGCGCCGTTGGAGAGATACTTGAGGTCGCGGAAGGAGTATTTCTTCTCGTTGCCCGCCTGGTCCACCCAGATCATTGCAAGTTTGTTCCGGTCGGTCTCGGCCCACCGGTCGATCACATCGTAGCCGAAGTTGAAATATGCCGGGACGTCGATCGTAAAGTTCGCACAGGCGGCCTCATAATCGGGAACATTGGGTCCTAAAGTTCGTTTAGAGGGGATCTCCCCGAGGATGGCGGGCTGTAGCACGTCGTTATCGGATGCGCTCTCGACGTGTGTCGTGCAGAGTTCATTGAGCCATTCCGACCGGGAAACCCCTCGGGCATCGCACAGCCTGTCGATCTTCTTCACGAGGTCGTCCGGCATCGTGACCGAGTATCGCACCATACTTACAGGTATGTGGTGCATGATATCATCTTTTTGCTTTTTTTAATGCACGGGATCTCCTGAAAGGCACCATCTTGGGTGCATTGAGCCCCCGTGCAGGCCGGGGGTTAGCGAGGAGCGCACCAGGTCCCGTCGTGCCGGCACCAAACATTCAAGCCAAGAGGGTGCGCACCGGGGCTGCATATGACGGAGCAGACCATCCTCGTCACGGGCTCGACGGACGGTATCGGGAAGGCGGCCGCGCGCCTCCTCGCCGAGCAGGGCCACCGTGTCCTGATCCACGGCAGGGACCCCACGAAGGGTCGGGCCGTCCTCGCGGAGCTGAAGGCGGCCACCGGGTCCGACCGGTTGAGCCTCTTCATCGGCGACCTCTCGGTGCAGGAACAGGTCCGGCGCCTCGCGCGGGAGGTAGGCGATGCGCATGACCGGCTGAACGTGCTCATCAACAACGCCGGGGTCTTCATGCCGGAGCGGGCGGTTGCACCCGGAGGGGTCGAGATGACGGTTGCCGTGAACTTCCTTGCGCCGTTCCTGCTCACCCACGACCTCCGCCCGCTCTTGATGGAGAGCGCACCGGCGAGGGTCGTCAACGTTGCGTCGATAGCCCACCGGAGCGTGCGGTCGGTCGACTGGGAGAACCTCCCGGGATTTCAGAACTACGACGCCTACGATGCCTATGCCGTATCGAAATTAGGGGCCGTCGCCTTCACCGTCCAGCTCGCCCGGCGCCTCGAAGGGAAGGGGGTGACGGCGAACTCTCTCCACCCGGGGGTGACCGACACGAAACTCCTCCGGGCCTATACGGGCGGCCGGGACGGCGGGGCGCCGCCGGAGCACGGTGCGGAGGTGGAGGCGTACCTCGCCGTCTCACCGGATGCCGGCAGGATGAACGGCGGCTACTTTGAGGAGACCCGGTGGGCCCGTCCGTCGGCCCTCGCCCTCGCTCCCGGGTTCCGGGAGCGGTTCTGGGAGATGGGGCGTGACCTTACCGGAACCGGGCGATGGTGACCCGAAAGCATATCACGGATGACGGAGAGCGGTATCCCGTCCGTGAATACGGGGGGAGGGCAGGTACATGAAACGTAAGGTAAAAGGCGACGAAAAAGAGGAGACGAAGGAGTACTGGTGTGAGATCTGCGGGGCAGCCTGCGATGAGGTCACCGAAGAGACGTTTCCCGACCTTCGGAAGGCCAGGACGCTCTGCCCCGACTGCAAGAGATCCTATGAGGAGTCCTGCAGACTGCGATAACGGGGGAAGCGGTCACTTTCCGCCCTTTACCTCGGCGATCATCTCTTCGACCTCCTTATAGCCGTGCTGATAGAACCCCTCTTCGGCGGGGGCGATCTCGCGGAGGAGGCGCAGAAACTCGCCTGCATGCTCCTTCTCCTCGTCGGCGATATCAAGCATGACTTTCCGGACCAGTGGGTCGTCGGTCGAGTCGGCGATCTGTTCGTAGAGCTGGATCGCCTCGTATTCGGCAGCGATCGAGAACCGGATTGTCCGGATCAATTCTCCCGGGTCCAATCGGCGTTCCATGTGGTTCCCGGCAAAGGGATCGGCGAAATCGGGCATTCTTCATAACCTCCCTGCAAACGGTATGAAGGCCGGGAAACTGCCGGCCTCTTTTTGAGGCGTGCGCGGGGATGGTATATATACGTTGGGTCTGCCGCCGTTTCGATCGGCCCCATCGCCCGGGGCTGAACTCTATATATTCATTTAAATCGACATATAAGATGGATGCAAAGAGCGCTGGTAGATAAATTTAAAGAATCGACACGGTCGGTTTTGCCGATAGGCATAATTATCCTCCTGCTTCATTTTACCATAGCCCCCCTGCCGTTCGGCACGCTGATGCTCTTTGTACCGGGAATCGTTCTGCTCATCCTGGGCATGAGCGCCTTCACGCTCGGCGCCGATATGGCCGTGCTGCCGATGGGTAAGTTGATAGGTGCGAAACTGACCGAGTCGCGGAACCTGTGGTTGATGATCCTGGTCAGTTTTCTGCTGGGCGTGGCGTTAACGCTGGCGGAGCCCGACCTGCAGGTGTTGACCCGGCAGGTCCCCGCCGTGCCCGATCTTGTCCTCGTAGCCACGGTCGCCTTCGGCGTGGGCATCTTTCTCGTGCTCGCCATGCTGCGGATACTCTTCCAGGTTAAACTCTCGCACCTGTTTGTGCTCCTGTACGCCCTGGTCTTCATCGTGGCCGCGTTCACCGCCCCGGAGTACATCGGCGTGGGGTTTGATTCGGGAGGCGTCACCACGGGCCCCATCACCGTGCCCTTCATCCTCGCATTGGGCGCCGGTGTTTCGGCAGTCCGCGCGGGACGAAGCTCGGAGGAGGACAGCTTCGGCCTGTGCGCCCTCTGCTCGATAGGGCCGATCCTGGCTGTCCTGATCCTGGGGATGTTCTACGACCCCACAGGCACCGGCTACGCCTTTGAGACCCCCGCCACGGCAAACAGCATGGGGGAACTCGTGGCGCTGTATATCGGAGGGCTGCTTGAATTCTTCGAAGAGGTCTGCGTCATCCTGTTGCCCGTCGTCGTGCTCTTCGGCGTATACCAGGTGGTGAACTTAAAGTTGCCCCGGAGCCAGCTGATCCGGATTGGCGTGGGGCTGGTTTACATCCTCGTGGGGCTCACAGTATTCCTGACCGGAGTGTATATCGGCTTCATGCCGGCCGGAACGTATCTGGGCCATGCCATCGCGTCGTTGCCGTACAACTGGATACTGGTCCCGTTAGGTCTGGTCATCGGCATCTTCATCGTTGCTGCGGAGCCTGCCGTGCACATCCTCACCAAACAGATTGAAGATATCACGAGCGGCGCAATTTCAAGGAAGATCATGATGCTGAGCCTCTCCATTGGCGTGGGACTTGCCCTGGCTCTTGCCATGATCCGCATCCTTGCGGGCATCGACCTCTGGCTCTTCCTCCTGCCGGGCTATGCTGTCGCTCTCCTGCTGACGTTCTTTGTGCCCCAGATCTTTACCGCGATTGCGTTCGATTCCGGGGGTGTGGCCGCGGGCACTATGGCGGCGGCATTCCTGCTCCCGTTTGCTCTGGGGGCCACCGAGGTCCTGGGGGGCAACATGCTGACGGATGCTTTCGGCATCATCGGCATGGTGGCCATGATGCCGCTGATAACCGTGCAGATCATAGGATTGACCTACCAGATCAAGGTGCGGAGGGCGAAAGCCGCGGAGAGGAAGAAGGGCGGGCATAGAAACCTTTGACAAGGAGAATGTCGAGATCATGTGGTGGTAACGAGGAATGAGAATGTTGCACGATACATCTGCAGATGCGCCGCTGGTATTGATGGTTACCATCTTCGACCGGGGGCAGGATGAAAGGATACTACACCTGCTTACAGACGCGAGTGTGACATTTAACCTGTTAGCCCTGGGAAGAGGAACAGCCAACTCTCAAATTTTGAGTTACCTTGGTCTGGGCGAAACCGGGAAGACGCTTCTTTTCAGCATAATGTCGCAGAAACAGTCTAAAGCCCTGCTTGAGCGGGTCGGTAACGAGGTGGGTCCGGATAAACACAACCGCGGTATCGTCTTTACGCTGCCTATCGGCAGCGTCTACGGAGCCCCGGCAGGAGCATTCCCTCAGGGCGTATCAGAAACAGAGAGTGGAGAGCAAGTTATGGAGCAAAATGTCCAGTACGATCTGATCCTGGTTGTTGCAAACAGGGGTTTTGCCGACGTTGTAATGGAAGCGGCAAAGCGGGCAGGAGCGACGGGTGGGACCGTCGTCCATGCACGCGGGACCGGCGCGAAAGAGATGGAGAAGTTCTTCGGTGTGACCATCCTGCCTGAAAAGGACCTCGTCCTGATCGTCACGCAAAGCGAAGCCGGGCGCGGCATCATGGAGGCGGTTATTGACGAAGCGGGGCCGCACACCGATGCCAGAGCCGTCACGTTCTCTCTCCCGGTGAACGGTGTTGCCGGGTTGTCCACGGCCCCGAAAGACCCGGAAGTTCCGGAGACTGAAGGATCAAAACCGGGAGATCCGGAGACTGAAGGATCAAAACCGGGAGATCCGGAGACGGAAAGTTCAAAACCGGAAAGTCCGGAGGCAGAAAGTTCAAAGCCGTCGTCGTGACGGTCCCCCTTGCCGACCCTCTTCACTCTCCGAATCGGATCTTCTGTTTCGGCGCCAGGTTCGTTGCCTGCGTCCAGGTGTAGGCCTCCCCCTTCGCGAGGCGGAAAAGGACCAGCTCGGGGCTCTCCGGCGTCAGGCCGAGATCGACGAGGAAGGGACGGTCTTCGAGGGACCGGCGTTTCAGGGCGGGGTCGTCCACCCACTCGACCGGGCCGGCCGCACGGAGCACGGTTCCCCCTTCTTTTTCAGGGTCAAAGAACCCGATCTCGACGCGGGGGTTCTTCGTGAGTTCCCGGTAGATGTCCTTGATCGTCCAGACCTGGAAGTAAAACCCGGTCGCATCGGCAAACCACATCTGCAGAGGCCGCACACGGGGCTGGTCTCCGTCGGTCGTCGCCACCCAGGCGACCGGATTTTTGTTTGCAAAACGGATGCATTCTTCAAAGTTCATTCATCCATCACCATTGTTACATTCTGCGAAGGGTAATAAATAATCACCGCCGGAACCCTGCTCTCATCCGGCGGTTATCGTCTTCACCTCATGTCCCCCGGCTCCGGCGTCTGCTATTGCGGTTCCAGCACGCATAAGACCCGGAGACCGGCAAAGGGGCCGGAGATGGTTCCTTCTGCAAGCCAATCTATTGAGTGAAGAGAGGTACCGCACCCGGCCCCCCCTGTCCCCCGGGAAATTCACGTTCCGGCGTATCCACCGCCTCTCCCGGCGCCGTGGTGGTTGCCCCACCCCCACCGACCAGAATGTTGATATATTATACATTATTAATAATGTATAATTGGGGTGCCTGAATGGCTGAAAGTTTCAACGTCAAACTTGAGGAGGCGAAGTACTACTCTCCCGAGGCCAGCTGCAAGGAGCGCTCCTGGATCGGTGACTACAACCGGACCTACCAGAAGTTCCTGGCAGACCCCGATGGGTTCTGGGACTGTATCGCGAGGGAACTTGAATGGTTCCAGCCCTGGGACCGGGTGAAGGAATGGGAATACCCGTACGCAAAGTGGTTCGTCAACGGGAAACTCAACATCACACACAACTGCCTGGACCGCCACGCCCACCGCGAGCGGCGGAACAAGGTTGCGATCCTGTGGCGGGGGGAGACTGCGGACGAAGAGCGGACCTACACCTATCGCCAGCTCCTGCAGGCTGTCTCCCGGTTCGCGAACGGTCTTAAGCGCCTCGGCGTCGGGAAGGGCGACCGGGTCTGCATCTACATGCCGGTGGTGCCCGAACAGGTCATCGCGATGCTCGCCTGCGCCCGCATCGGCGCCGTCCACTCGGTCGTCTTCGGCGGGTTCGGCGTCAGCGCCCTCAACCAGCGGATCCGGGGCATCGACGCGAAGGTGGTCGTCACCGCCGACTTCACCTACCGGCGCGGCAAGGCAATCCCGCTCAAGACCATCGTAGAAGAGGCGGTCGTCAACGCCCCGAGCGTTGAGCGGATCGTCATTCTCCGGCGCGATGCCGATAAGCCCGTGGAACTCCACCCCGAGATGGAGGTGGACTATTACGACCTGATGGACGGCGCGGAGCGGGAATGTCCGGCTGAACCGATGGACGCCGAAGACCCGCTCTTCATCCTCTACACGAGCGGCACGACGGGGACCCCGAAAGGCATCGTCCACGCCTGCGGCGGCTACATGGTCGGGACCTACTACACGACGAAGTACGTCTTCGACGTCAAGGACAGCGATGTCTACTGGTGCACCGCCGACCCCGGCTGGATCACCGGTCACAGCTACGCCGTCTACGGCCCGCTCCTGAACGGCGCCACCTGCCTCCTTGCGGAGGCAACCCCCGATTACCCGACCCCGGGCAACTACTGGGACCTCATCGAAGAGTACGGCGTCACCATCTTCTACACCGCCCCGACCGCCATCCGGATGTTCATGCGGGTGGGCGAGGAGTGGCCGAACCGCTACAACCTCTCGTCGCTTCGCATCCTCGGATCGGTCGGCGAACCGCTCAACCCCGAGGCTTTCGAGTGGTTCTACCGCACCATCGGAAAAGAGCGGTGCCCGATCATGGATACCTGGTGGCAGACCGAGACCGGGATGCATATGCTGACCACGACGATCGGCGAACCCATGCGCCCGGGATTCGTGGGCAGGCCGATCCCGGGCGTCGTCGCAGACGTCGTCGATGCGGCCGGAAACCCGGTCCCGCCGGGCACCGGCGGCCTCCTGGTCGTCAGGGAGCCCTGGCCGTCGATGATGCGGACGATCTGGAACGACGACGAACGCTACCGCAAGTACTGGAACACCATCCCCGGATGCTACACGGCGGCCGATCTTGCGGTGAAGGATGAAGACGGCTACATCATGGTCCTCGGCCGGTCCGACGACCTGATCGTCGTCGCCGGGCACAACATCGGCACCGCAGAGGTCGAGAGCGCGCTCGTCTCCCACGCAGCCGTGGCGGAAGCGGCCGTGATCGGGAAACCCGACCCCCTGCGGGGGAACACCATCAAGGCCTTCGTCATCCTCAGAGACGGCTGCGAACCCGGTGAGAAACTGAAGAACGACCTCGTCTACCACGTTCGGATGACACTTGGGCCCATCGCCATCCCGTCCGAGTTCGACTTCGTCCGGTCGCTCCCAAAGACCCGGAGCGGCAAGATCATGAGGCGGCTCTTAAAAGCGCAGGAACTGGGTATGGACCCCGGCGATACATCGACCCTGGAGGAATAAATAACCATCCCCTTTATATACTGTTTTAAGCATGATATATATATGAATGAGCGTAAACCAGAGGAGTCCCTCAAGATAGAAAATATCGTCGCTTCCGCGAAAGTGACGGATTCGCTTGATCTCCCCTCTCTTGCCTCCCAGTTGAAGGACGCGGAATATAATAAAAAACGGTTCCCCGGCGTCGTTCTCCGGATGCAGGACCCGAAGATCGCCGCACTCGTCTTCGGCTCCGGCAAGGTCGTCCTGACCGGTGCGAAGAGCATCGACAGCCTCTCGCGGGGCCTGCAGATCCTCGGCGAGCACCTGCGGGCACTCGGTATCGATATCCCCGAACCTGAAAAACTGACCTACAAGGTCCAGAACATCGTCACATCGGCAGACCTCGGGACACCGATCAACCTGAATAAGATTGCCGTAGGGTTCAACCTGGACAAAATCGAATACGAACCCGAACAGTTCCCCGGGCTCGTTTACCGGCTCGACGACCCGAAGGTGGTCGTTCTCCTCTTCGGGTCCGGCAAACTGATCATCACCGGCGGCAAGGTGCCCGAAGACGCCAGGCGTGCGGTGCAGCGGATCCTCTCCGAACTCTCCAGTCTCGGGCTCATCTAATCCTATAAAATATCCTTCTCTTTTTTTTGGTCGTACGGACCCCCGGTTATTCCCTCTTCTCCGGTATGAAAGTGAGAGGAGGCCGGGACTCGGGCGGCTGGGCCCCGGTTCGTAAACCAGCCGGACTCCTTCTCTCTCCCGGAGATCACCTCCTCATCGCCGAAGGGGGCATGATCCGGTAAGGAAACGGATAATTATCGTCAACCCATTGCTCCATCGATTCTCTTAAAACAACCACAATCGCAAAATCTCCTATTGAAATAATAATATTTTTATAGTCAGATTTAAAACAATAGATATCATCTGATGGTGAACGGATGAGGTCCGACAAGATACAGTATTTTACGCCACGCGATGAAGAACTCGCTGAACTTCTCATGGGTATCGGTATCAAGAGGAATGTCTCCAAAGTGCTCGTATACCTTGCGAACACCGATGAAGCAACCTCTCGCGATATCGAGCGGGGCACCGATCTCCGCCAGCCTGAAGTCAGCATCGCCATGCGCTACCTCAAGGAGTGCAACTGGATCGACACCCGCGAGAGCAAGTCGGAGAGCAAAGGGCGGCCGGTGAAGATCTACACGCTCTCCCGTCCGATAACGGAGATCATGGATACAATCGAGAAGGAAAAGAAAAAAGAAGCCCGGCACCAGCTGGACCTCATTCAGAAGATGCGGGAATGCATCTCATTGCAATGACACAACGCGGCAACCCTTCTCCTCACCGACAATAACCGTTATTTTTTCTCCGTATGCCGTGAAAAGGCCGCACTCGAGCGCGCCGGGAATGGCGGCTATCTCTCTTTCCAGGACCCGGGGACTTTTGATCGCTCCGAAGTCGCAATCAACGATGAAGTTCCCGTTGTCGGTAACAACCGGGCCGTCTTTCTTCACGCCGTCCCGGAGAACCGGCTCGGCGCCGAGGAGAGCGAGGCGCCGGATGACGCCTGCGGAGGCGAACGGGAGCACCTCGACCGGGACGGGTGCACTCAGGGTATCGACCATCTTCGTCGGATCGACGACGATGAGCACCTTTCGGGATGCGTCCGCCACGCATTTCTCCCGGAGGAGCGCCGCGCCGCGTCCCTTGATCAGGCAAAGATCCGGATCGACCTGATCGGCCCCGTCGATGGCGATATCGATCTCGGGGTGTTCGTCGAGGCTCGTGAGCGGGATGCCGTACCGGTGTGCACGGACGGCCGCCTGGTAGGATGTCGGAACGCCGGCGATGGACAGACCCTCTCCGGCGATCCGCATCCCCAGCCGCTCCATCGCAAAAAAGACGGTCGACCCGGTGCCGAGACCGACGACCATCCCGTCTTCGACCGCCCCGGCTGCCCGATACCCCGCATTCCGCTTCGCCTCTGCTGCAATCATCGCCGTACTCATCGTCCTCTCTTCAGATATCCGTTCCACCGAAGATCCTCCTGAGGCGATCTGCGGCCCGATATGCCGTACAATCGAGCGTGATGGGCGTAATGGAGACGTTGCCTTTCTGCACCGCGTGCGCGTCGGTCCCTTCCTCCGCATCTTCGTGCAGGGGCCCGTCGATCCAGTAGTAGGGGCGCCCGCGAGGGTCGAGGCGCCTCTCCACGCCGGTGTAGAAGAGCTTCTCGGCAAGGCGGGTGATCTCGTAACCGCCGCGCACCGATGCCGGGATATTCACGTTGATGACGTCGGCATTCTCCGGGAACCCGTTTGCGAGAATCTTACCGCAGATCTCGCGGACCACCAATTTTGCATCGGAGAACCTATCCGTGATCTTCGATGGATCGTCGAACTTATCGCCCTGGTCCTCCACCTGCAACGAGAAGGCAAGGGACGGCACTCCCTGGTTGGCCGCTTCGAGCGCGGCCCCGACGGTCCCCGAAGTCATGATGGACTCGTATGAGAGGTTTTCACCGATATTGATGCCGCTGACGACGAGGTCCGGGTTCAGGTTCAGGGCAAACAGCCCGATGATCACGGAATCGGTTGGTTTCCCGCCGACCGAGTATGCCGGCACCCCGTTCATCGCCACCCGGGTTGCACGGATAGGCTCAAAGATGGAGATCGATCGCCCCACGGCGCTCTGCTGGGTGGCGGGCGCGACCACGGTGACGTCGGCGATCGGCGCAAGCGCATCATACGCCGCCCAGAGCCCCGCAGACGTGATTCCATCGTCATTGGTAAGCAAAATCTTTTGTTTCATCCTTGTTTATAGGATGGTCCCTGAGTCACAAAAACCTGCCCGATCGTCAGGGTCAAGTCTCCGGCGGTCAACCTTGTACTACGATGAAGGCACTTCTCGCCGAATACTCCGTATGCAACGACCCCGACCTTGCGCCTGAGGGTGCTGCCATGCTCGCCACGCTGAGCGAGAGTTTTGCCCGGTGCGGCTACGACGTGGTGGTCCCGGAGGGACCCGATTTCGAGGGGGAGATCCGGAGGCTCGCGCCCGGGTGCGACGTAGGGCTGGTCATTGCACCGGACCACCTCCTTTTCCGGTACACGCACCTCCTCGAACAGTTCACTCACAACGTCGGATGCGGCAGTATGAATGTGGCTGTCTGCGCAAACAAACAACGGACAGCGGCAATCCTCTCCCGGAACGGGGTTGCGGTCCCCCCCGATGCCGGTGAAGGGAGACAGGTGGTCAAACCGATCATGGGCTGCGGCGCCCGCGGGGTCCGGCTGACGGACGGGGAGCCGGGTGCCGGCGAGTTCGCCCAGGCATATATCGAGGGGGAGACGCTGAGCGTGAGTCTTGTGGGAAGCCGGGTGACCGGCGACGTCTGTGAGTTCTACTCTGGCAACCCCCCGCTCCTGCTCGCCGTCAACCGGCAGGAGATCGCCGTCGCAGAAGACGGGAGTTTCCAGTATCTCGGGGGCGAGACGCCCGTCCACCCGGAGCGCGAGGAAGAGATCGTCGCCACGGCCGTCCGGGCGCTGAACATCCTCGGGTGCCAGGGATATGCCGGGATCGATGTCATCGTCAAAGACCGCATCTACGTAGTGGACGTCAACCCGAGACCTACGACCAGCCTGGTCGGCATCGCAGCCGTCATGGAGGAGGAGATCGCCGATATCCTTGTTGCTGCGTCCCACGGCAAAAGACCGACGGAGGTCCATCTCTCCGGGAGGGTGCGGTTCGACACGGACGGGAGGATCAGCCGGCCATGATCGGCATCGATATCGGCGGTGCGAACCTCAAGGTCGTCGACGACGCCGGTGTGCACATCCACTACTGCCCGCTCTGGCAGGGCGCCCCGCTTGCCGCACTCCTCGAACCCTACGCGGAACCCGCCGCCGTGGTGATGAGCGGAGAACTGGCGGACTGTTTTGCAAGCAAGATTGAGGGCATCAAATGGATCGTCGGGACCGTTCATGCGGTCATCCCCGATGCCGCCTTCTACGGCACCGACGCGGCGTTTCATACCCGGCCGGTCCCGGACCTTGCCGCTGCGAACTGGCTGGCGTCGGCGGATTACCTGCGCGAAGAGTACGCCGATGCGGTGCTCCTCGACGTGGGGAGCACCACTGCCGACGTCATTCCCCTCAACTCCTTCGAGAGTCTCAAAGGGCTGACCGACACCCGGCGGCTGCAAAAACAGTATCTCGTCTATACCGGCATGCTCAGGACGAACGTCGCCGCAATCCTGTCGTCGGTGATGCTGGACGGAACGGTAACCCCGGTGAGCACCGAGTACTTCGCCGCAAGCGCCGATGTGCATCTCGTGCTCGGCCATATCGCTCCGGAAGACTATACCTGTCCGGCTCCGGATAACGGTGCAAAGACCGCCGATGCAGCGCTCCGGAGGCTTGCCAGGGTCGTCTGCGCCGATCTCGACGAGATCGGGGAGTCCGGGGCCCTCCAGGTGGCCAGGCAGTTCTGGGAGGCCCAGAGAACGCTGATCGTCCGTGCAGTGGGGCGTGCGCTCTTCCGGAGCGGCGCCGAGCAGGTGATCACGGCTGGGATAGGAGCGGACCTTTTCGCCCGTGAACTGGACGGCATCATGCTGGAACAGGAACTCGGAGAGTTCTCGGATGCACTGCCCGCGTATGCGGTGAGGGAGGTGGCGCTACGGCAAACCGCTTCCGACTGACCCTCGTTCTGCTCGCGGCATCGGTCGTCATCACGGCGGCGTCGTTTGTTCTCGGGTTTCCGTTCTTCTTCCTCTTCCTAGTTATACCACTGATCCCGCTGTTCGGGCGCACTCCTGTTGTGAAGCGCTGTCCGGTCTGCGGGTGGGAAACCACAGGCAGCGAGCGCTTCTGCCCCTACGATGGGACGCCGCTCACGGTCGAGGGCGAAGGTGGCGAGGTTCAGCAGGGAGAGCGGTAGGGGAAGACCGAAGAGTTCTGTTGCCGGGATCGCGCCGAAGTCGCGGGAGGCGTAATTCCGGATTGTCCCCCGGTCGACGACGATCCCCATCGCCCGGAGGTAGTGTGCCGCCCGGTTGAAGGGCATCTGCTGCGCAAGAACGACGCAGAGGTCGACGATGGGCGATGCGAGGCGGGTGTCGGGGTAGAACGGCGCGTCTGCATAGCAGAGAGCGTTGCATTGCCGGCAGTAGAACCGCTTCACGTTGACCCGAATGGTGCGCTCTTTTCCGTCATCGAGCAGGACGGCAAACCGTTTTTCCCGCAGGTCATGTCCCGTCACCGGACCGCCGCACGACGGGCAGGCCGCGAGGTCGGTGAACTCGACACCGTCCATTGACGTCAGGGCGTTTCCCACCAGGTCGACGAGCATGGGCGGGACAGGCAGTTTTTTCATCACGGTGGTTGCTCCCCTGTGGAACTGTGTGAAAAGTATGGTATGCCACCAATAATAACCCCATTCCTCGAAGAGAACGGCCGGCATAGCGAGGACCCGGGCCCTCATGTCCGGTGCTCCGGGGGCGTGCCTCCCGAAACTGCCTTCATCGAAGTCTGCTCCGGACCGGGGCAGGAGAACCGCTCGACGGCGGCGCCCTGTGAGCGTCCGGGTCTATGGGCCCGGATGGCAGGCCCGAATATTGATCCGGTCGGTAATCCCGGGAAGTGCACCCACCCCCCGGAGTGAAGGGGGCACACAACCCACACTTATTCATCAAAAAATCGCTTGTTAAGCACTAGTGTTAAATATTTCAATTGTCTATATTAGTGTATCCGAGGTTTTTACCATGGATCTCAAGTACGTACAGACAACATGTCCCTACTGCGGTACCGGCTGCAGTTTCAACCTCGTCGTCCGGGACGGGAAGGTTGTCGGCACACAACCTTACACCCGCTCCCCGGTCAACGAGGGAAGGGTATGCCCCAAGGGCACCTACGCCCATGAATTCATCAACAG
>NZ_DAGX01000004.1 GCF_002498315.1 Methanofollis sp. UBA420 | reverse complement strand
CAGATGTTCGCATCGTATCATGGTTCTTCCGTCCGTTCTCCGGATGATGAAGATGCATGGGACGGGGGATATAAAAGCCGTTATGGCACAATCGTCTACGCGTCAGATCAAAGGCGGAGAATCCGTAAACATTTGTGCCAGATCCTTTAAGATGGAAGGACGTTCAGATCATACCCCATGGACAGGTGGATCAGGACGTACGCGCTCGCACTCCTGCTCGTCCTTCTCCTCGCACCCGGTGCGGTGGCGGCGACGGTGCAGGCCACGCCCCTGACAGAGTCTGTCACCATAGAGATCGTGTCGGCCACACCGACATCCGACGCAATCATCATCACGGGCGACTCGGCCGATGTCGTCGCCTATATCATCGCCTATCCTGCCACTCCCGCCTCCGTGGCAGAGACGGGCGGCGGCGCGGATACTGATGGGATCTTCACCGTCGAAACCCGGAACGACACCCTCTCTGCCGCCGACTATATCACCATCTACCCTGCCGCCCCCGCCACCACCGCAAAGGAAGCCGGGGGCGCGGCGCCGCCGGTCTACGACGCTGCCGCAGAGAAAACCGCTACCCGCACGCAGCCCGCCGTCCCCGTCCTCTCCTTCTCCCGTTACTACAGCCAAGACGTCCCTTCGCCGGGGAAGACCCTCTGGGTCGACATGCGATGGGAGGGCGACGGCGACCACGCCCTCACTGTCTACCATCCCGGCGGCATCCTCGGCACCTTCAGGGACGGGAGCGACGGGAAAGAAGATGGGCGGATCTTCCTCCGCTTCTCCCGGGAGAGCGGGGTCGCTGTCGGCGCCTGGACCTTTAAGACGACAGTCCCCCTCGTCGCCTCCCGGGAAAACGTCACCTTTCAGACCTACCTCGAGTGAAGAGAGATGAAACGCCAGACCCTCCTCCTGCTCCTCGCTTTCGCCCTTGTCAGGGCGGTTTCAGCCGGGTACACGGTGAGTTCCGGCCATCTGGACCCGCCATCAGGTCTCCCCATCACACCCCGCGAGGTCTCTTTCCTCGAACTCCCCCTCTGGATCCTCCTCATCGAACTCTGCACCCTCCCCCTGGAGGCATTCACAGGGTTCTGGGCATGGATATCCCTCAGGTGCCGCCGTCTGAACCGCGAGGAACTTCTGGACAATTCCGTCAGGTCGGACATCTTCGACAGCATCAGGAAGATGCCCGGCATCCACCTCCGCGCCCTCTCCGCGGCCACAGACACACCGATGAGCACGCTCCGTTACCACCTCGGTGTCCTGCAGGAGAACCACACGATCACAACCCTCAACGACGGGGGTCACCTCCACTTCTACGAAAACAGCGGCACCTATACACCGGCCCAGCAGACCGTCCTGCGGCACCTGAGAAACGAGACCACCCGCGCCATCCTCGGGGAACTGCTCCGCGGCCATGCCCCCTCCAGGCAGGAGATCGCCGACGCCGTCGGGGTCTCGGCCCCGGCCGTCAGCTGGCACATGAAAAGGCTCACAGAAGACCGCATCGTGCGGCAGGAAAAGGCAGGGCGGACAGTCAGGTACGAGATCAGGGACGATGTGGCCGCCGACCTCACGATCTGGCTCGGAAAAAAAGGGAATTAAGATGCGGCCGGACCGCCGAGGACAAGACACTCTCCGCCCGGCCAGAGGGCCTTGAAATCCGTGGCGCTGAGAGATACCCCCGATTCAAGAGTGACATTCCCGCCGCCGACACCGGTGACCACGGCGTACTCCCCCCCATCAAGGGCGGCGATCACAGGCCCGTTCTCGGAGACGACCTCCCCCAGGTCGGCGAGGGAGAGACCCGTCTCCACCCGCGCGGCAAGGCCGCATGACCTCGCCGACAGAACCATCTTTTCCTGCGCCGTCAGGTTGTCTGGTGCAGCGGCGAGCGCCTCCGCACCGCAGTCGATGCCGTGGCAGGCCATCACCGTCTGGAAGACGGCGGCAGCCCCCGGATCGGAAGAGGCCGCCCCCGCATCATTCCCCCCCATCTGGAAATATCCCGGAAAGGTAGCGACGATTGCCATGCCGGTGACCGTGCAGGTCACAGCAATGAGTACGATGATTGTGGTCAGTACATATTGCATAATCCTCACCTCCCGGGCCGGGTCGTTTCCCGGACCGGCAGTCCTCGTGAATAAATAGGCCCATGATATATATAGATTTGCCAGTTTTTGAGATAGCCCATGTCAATTTTATAAATTATTGTCTGTCAAAAATGCAAACAGGCCGACAATTTGCAGATTTATCCCATTCCTGCGGGGCAGGAGGAAACGCCACCCCATACCAATATATATCCCTCTCCCGATCTATCGCCTGCCCGAAGATCATGGACACCATCGACCCTGTCTCCTTCACCCGCGTCCCCGAACGGATCGCGGGACTGGTGGACCTCGCCTACAACCTCTGGTGGAGCTGGCACCCTGCCGCCCGCGTCCTCTTCAAGCAGGTGAACGGACAGGCCTGGAAAGAGAGCCGGCACAACCCGGTCAGGATGCTCCGCGAGGTCCCGGAAGAGTTTCTCCACCGGGTGGCGCGGGAGCGGGAATACCTCCGCCGCTACGACATCATCATGGAGCGCTACCAGGAATACATGGGGCGGAAAAACACCTGGTTCACCGAGCAGTACCCGGCCGTGCGTCCCGTCACCATCGCCTACTTCTCCGCGGAGTACGGCCTCCACCACTCCCTCCCCTTCTATGCCGGAGGACTCGGGTTCCTTGCCGGCGACCACCTGAAGGAGTGCTCCGACCTCGGCGTCCCCCTGGTCGCCGTCGGCTTCATGTACTCGTCCGGCTACCTCCACCAGCACATCGCCCCTGACGGCTCGCAGGTGAATGTCGAGGAGAGGCTCGACCGGGACAGCGCCCCGATCACCCGGGTGCTCGACCCCTCGGGAGAGCACCTCACCCTGCGGGTGCCGCACATCGAACCCCCGATCCACGTCGCCGTCTGGAAGGTGCAGGTCGGCCGGGTGCCCCTATACCTCCTCGACACCGACATCAGGGAGAACAGTCCCGAACACCGTTCCATCTCCCACCGTCTCTATGCAGGCGACAGGGAGCAGCGCCTCCTCCAGGAGATCGTGCTCGGCATCGGCGGGAGGAAAGTCCTCTCGTACCTCGGCGTCCACTACACCGGCGTTCACCTCAACGAGGGCCACCCGGCCTTCGCCCTTGTCGAGAGGGTGCGAGAGAGGGTCGGACAGGGTATGAGTTTCGAGGAGTCGCTCGAACAGGTGCGCGGCACGAGCGTCTTCACCACCCACACGCCCGTCGCCGCGGGCCACGACATCTTCCCGTACGAGATGGTCGACCGCTATTTCCAGAACTACTACCGCTGCCTCGGCATCTCGCGGGAAGACTTCCTTGCCCTCGGCGCACGGCCCGACGACCCCGGCGCCGGTTTCAACATGACAGCCTGCGCGATGCGCCTCTCGGCCTACCATAACGCCGTCTCGAAGAAGCACGCCGAGGTGACGCGCCAGATGTGGCAGCCCCTCTGGCCCGGCCTGCCGCCCGAGCGGGTGCCGATCGACGCGATCACGAACGGTGTCCACCTGCCCACCTGGCTCAACCCCAGGATGGAGGCGCTCTTCGACCGCTACATCGGGGCAGTCTGCCCGTACTGGCAGATGGAGCACGACAGACCGATCATCTGGGAACTGGTCAACGAGATCCCGGACGAAGAACTCTGGCGCCTCCACCTCTGGCTCAAGACAAAACTCTTCAACCGCATCAGGGAGATGGAGAGGCGGACCTGGGCAGACGGTTCCGACACCCCGGAGAACGTCATCGCCGAGGGCGTCTTCCTCGACCCGATGATCTTCACCATCGGCTTTGCCCGCCGCTTCTCCACCTACAAGCGGGCAGACCTGATCTTCCGCGACCTCGAGAGGCTGAAGCGGATCGTGAACAACCCCTGGTACCCGGTCCAGGTCATCTTCGCCGGCAAGGCCCACCCCGACGACATCGAGGGCCAGCGCCTCCTCAAAAAGGTCTACGAGTATGCCCGCTCCGGCATGTTCGGCGGGAAGATCGCCTTCGTCGAGGACTATGGCGAGCGTTTCGCCCAGTACCTCGTCCACGGCGTCGACCTCTGGCTCAACAACCCGCTCCCGCCCTGGGAGGCGAGCGGGACCTCGGGGATGAAGGCGGCGATGAACGGCGTCCCGAGTCTCTCGATCCTGGACGGCTGGTGGCCGGAGGGCTACAACGGGAGGAACGGCTGGGCCTTCGGCGGCGAGGTCGTCGAGGGCGACAGGGACGCGGCCGATGCAAACGCCATCTACGAGGCCCTGGAAAAGGAGGTGATCCCCCTCTACTATGCGACCGACCTCCACGCCGTCCCGCACGGCTGGGTGAAGACGATGAAAGAGGCGATACGGAGCAATGCCCCGGCCTTCTCGGCGAAGAGGATGGTGAAGGAGTACGTGTACCACTACTACCCGCGGATCCTGGCAGCGGCCGGCATCCCGGTGATCCGCTGAAAGAGCGGAGAAGATAACGTAAGGTTTTATTCCCCCGCGGTGGGGAGGAGTAATAATGCAGGACGGAGACTCAGACTCTGCCTCCTATGACCGCGCCCTGCGGCAGGTCAAGGAGATCAAGGATTTTTACGGCCACCTCGCGGTCTACATCATCATAAACACGATGCTCTTCCTGATCAACTGGTTCACGACCCCGGGAGCGTGGTGGTTCTACTGGGTCGCCATCTTCTGGGGCATCGGCCTGCTGGTCCATGCCTACAGCACCTTCGTCGAGGAGGGCCTCTTCGGGAGGGGATGGGAAGAGAGGAAGGTCCGGGAGATCATGGAGAAGGAGAAGAAGAGGTGAGGAGGGCTGATGGAAGACTCTTTTGAGGAGAGTCTCTGGCAAATACTGTGCTATGGGTTCTATAGAATCGGGCATGAACCCCTGGCTCAAGCATACGTGATGAAAATTTCTCGTTGCAGTTCTCCTGAGTGTGGAGGGATACTTGATTCCTCTCCTTGCAACAGGGCACCTGAAGGATACTGTTCAATTGCCGCCCCTCGGCTATCTTCATCCGTGGGGGGTCCGGGGGGCAACGCCCCCCGGTGCGAGACGGCGGTGAAGATTCTGTGGTCGGGGCGGCACGCCTGATCATCACCCCTTCCCGCATCTTCACGCCGGGGGCGCTGCCCCCGGACCCCCGGGACGAAGATAGGGGCGGGAAGGCAAAGAGCCCGATCGTTCTGAGGGCGGTTTTGTTCTCCGTATATCGGGTATGAGAGAAATCTGTGTGTTCAAATTCTCATCCATAACTCCAGAATTGAACGTCTGGATCATTTTCATGGTAAACTCCCAGACTCAGGTTGATGTCTCCTCTTTGATCTCGTGGTGTGCGTGCTGATCCACTGCCTTCCCCCTACAGTTCGCCGGGGGACCACACCCCCGGACCCAGCTCAGGATTGGCCCCGGGAAGACAGAGGAGGAAACCCATAGGAGGGCGATTGCCATCCTCCCCCTATCCTAAGGATGGGGGGTGCGGGAGGCATAGCCCCCCGGCACAGGCACCGGCCCACTGTCATCCCTCAGAAGATGACATCTAAAGACCCTGAGCCCCCCTCAATCCGGCATGTACGCCGCCTGGATCGCGACGACTTCGGTCGAGTTCTTCGCGGCGGCATACTCGGCCAGAGGGTCGGCGTTCAGTTCGAGGAAGTGGAGGCCCCAGTTGAACTTCGAGAGGACGGCCTCTGCCTGCTCCTTCTCGCCGACGATGTACAGGGCGGCCGCGAAGGCCTCGACCGAGGTGAGGCGGAGGGGACGGCCGAAGTTCACCGGGTTGGCGGCGACGAGGTATGGGAGGGCCCGGCGGACGGGCCAGCGGGTCACCTCGCCGGTGTCGAGCACCTCCCAGGAGCAGTCCAGGGCGGTGATCGAGGGGACGCTCCTGTCTGCCGGGGAGAGGGCCTGCTCTGCCGTGGGGTCCAGGATGAGGGAGGACTTCGGGATACGGGCGAGCGAGTCGAAGACCCTCACCATCCCCCACTTTTCCAGGCGTTTCACCGTGCACTTCCTGGGGTCGCAGGAGTTGTCCCTGAAGGCAAAGAGACGTATCATCTATCTCGGTTTGGCGCAGAGTGGAGATGAATGTATGTCCTTGTCTCCCCCTGCCTCCTCGACCCCTCCCTCAGGGCCGAAGGGATCACGAAAGAGTCCGACCTCCGGGCCTTCGGTGCTGCCCTCGAACGCTGCCGGCGCTTCGGGATCGAAGTCGTCCCCCTCCCCTGCCCGGAGACCGCCTACCTCGGCCGCGGCCGGGCGCCCGGCACCTATGTCGAGCGTCTGGACACCCCCGCCTTCGCCGACGTCCTCGATCGGATGGAGGAGGAGGTGCTGGCCGTCGTCGAAAAAAGAGGGCCTCCCCTCTGCATCGTCGGCGTTGACTCGTCGCCGTGCTGCGGGGTGAACACCACCTGGCACGACGAAAAAAGGGATGGGAGGGGCGCATTCCTGGCGCGGTTCCCCGGCATCAGGGCCGTCGACGTGCTGGAGTTCGCACGGTACCGCGTCTACTTCGCCGCCCCCCTCTTCTCCGAGGCCGAGCAGGACTTCAACAAAAAGGTGCGGGACATCCTGGAAGAGGCGTATTATGATATCTACCTCCCGCAGGAGGTCGGGGACACCGACGCCACGCGGGCACGCTCCTCGCAGCGCGAGATCTTTCGCCGGCACGTGGCGGCCCTCGGGGAAGTGGACGCCGTCGTCGCCGTTGTCGACGGGGCAGACGCCGACTCAGGGACCGCGTGGGAGATGGGCTACGCCCATGCCCGCGGAATCCCGGTCATCGCCCTGCGGACAGACTTCAGGCGGGCGGGCCACAACGAGCATGTGAACCTGATGCTTGAAGAGTCCTCGACAGTCGTGACTGCCGTCGAAGAGATCGTCCCGGCGCTTGAACAGGCCTTCAGGCGTGGTTGAGGAGTTTTATCAGGCGCTCCCTCGCGGAGAGCGCCTCCTCGTAGCCGGAGGGCGCCGGCAGGTCGGGCACCTCGCCGCCTGTCATGCCGATCGCCGCGGCATAGGCCCTGAGAGCGACAGGGGCACTCCCCTCCTCTTCTATCATTCGTTCGGCCGCGGCGACAAGGACGGCTGCGGTCCTGTCGGCCGGCATCACCGGCGCTGCCGCCGCCTGTGCATCCCGCAGGGCCTTCTCTTTCCTGAACACGGCATCGGTCGGCATGAGGTGCGCCGCCTCGCGGGCCGCCGCGGACGCACCCGGCGCATCGCCGAGGGCCGCACGCACGCCGGCAAGACGGCGCCAGACCGTCGGGTCGGCAGGGGCGAACTTCAGGGCCTGCCCGAGGAGGTCAGCCGCCCGTGCGGCATCGTCGCCGTCTGCGGCGAGGACACCCATGTTCCTGAGGATACGGCCACGCACCCCTGCCGGCGGGTTCGCCTTCAGGGCCCGGCGATAGCAGGTCGCGGCGGCGTCGGCGACACCGAGGTCGGAGAGGATCGTCCCGGCGCCGAGGAAGTAGAGGGCGCGGGCCCCGTCATGGGAGGGAAGATCGCCGAAGCGGTCGATGCCGGGGAGAAACTCCTCCTCAGGCCCGGCCACGAGGCCGCTGATCAGGGGGTACAGGACGAGGGCGAGGTCTGCCCCACCGTCGAGGGCCCGCCCGATCGCCTCCCTGATAAGGGCGTCCCTCTGCTCACCTTCCTGCAGGAGGCCGAGGTGCATCAGGGCATAGAGGTCGCCCGGGCGGGCTGCGATGACCTCCTCCAGGTACCGCCGGGCGGCATCAGGCGAACCGTACAGGCGGTGGGCGATGGCGATGTTCCGCAGGAGGTCGGCGTCCCGCGAGATGGCGAGGGCCGCCTCGAAACTCCCGATGGCCCGGTCGAACTGGAAGGCCTGGAGGAGGACCGCACCCTTGCCGAAGAGGTCGAGGTACCGCCGCCTCTCCTCGATCGCGGCCAGGCCTTTCATATCGAAGGCCCCGTCAGGGCGGGCGTACTGGTCCATCGAGAAGAGACGCTCGACCGCCGCGTCCGTCGCCTCGCCCGGGGCATCCAGGTCGAGGATACGGGTGAGGAGAGCGTACTCCTCCTCGAAACGCCCGGTCCTCCTGAAGGAGGAGGCCACGGCCCAGAGGAGGGCCGCCGCCTTTCCGGCTTCGAGGCCGCCGGCCGCGTCGAGAGCCGCGGCGGAGAGGGCGCCGGCGCGTTCAGTCTCCCCGGCCAGGTACAGCACCTCGGCAAGGTTCTTCTTTGCGAGGGCGATGGAGAGGGGGTCGCGGTCGGGCATCCCCTCCCTGATCGCGAGCGCCTTCTCCGCACACCCCGCGGCCTTTTCGTACTCCCCCTCCTCCCTGAAGAGGACGGCGAGGTTCTCGTAGGCGGCGTGGTGGAGGGCCGGGTCGCCGGCGTGGAGGACCGTGTAGGCATAGACCGTCTTCGCCTCCTCGGAAAAGCCCCTCCTCACGAGCCCCCCGGCCTCCTCAAGGAGAGTCTCATAATCGTCGAAGAGCCCGACAAAAGCGTCGAGGGTCTCCTCTTCGAGAGTAAAAGGATAGGCGGCATTGAGGACCGCGGTCTGGTCCTCAGGGTTCTTCGCCGCAAACCAGGCAAAGGTGATGACAGTCACGGCGTCGTTGATATAGTGCTCGAAGGACTCTGCACCGCCGGCCGGCAGTTTCCCGCCCATGAAGTCCCTGAGAGTTGCAAAGGCGAAGGAGGCGATCTCAAGTTCGGCCGGGATGATCTGGGTGTGCGGGAACCCTGTAGTGAGCGGGGACTCGAAATAAAGTTCAGGCCACCTGATACCCGCCATAACAGCCCGCTTCTCCGCCTGCTCCCAGGCCCGGAGGGATGAGGGCGCACCGGCCGGAACCGGCGGGGCCGGGTAGGCGTCGGGCGTCCCGGCACGGGGATAAGAGAGCATCGTCTCGATAAAACCTGCTGCCTCAATATTTCCGGCGGCGAGGAAAGCAGTGTAGCGGTGCCAGAGATAGTCTTCTCTGCCTGCGGCTTCAGGGGCGCTGTCGGAAAGTGCCCCTTTCAGCGCCGCCCTGAGGGCTTTCCGGGCCCCTTCGTCGGCATAGGCCCTGGCAGCGGTGTTGGTGGCAAAACCGATGTCGCGGGCACGTCTCAGGAGGAAGAGGTGGAGACGTGCCGCGGTCGCGGGGTCGGCCTTTTTTCCCGTCCACCATGCGATCCACGTGTGTTCCCAGAAAAAGTTCAGCGCAACGGTCGTGTCCATCTCGTCGTACCTCGTGTACGATCACTTTGCACTCCGGCGTGATACCCGTATTGATCTGTGGAGAGGTGTAAAAGGGTTCCGGGGGCCTGCCACCCCCGGAAAGGAATGTACGTGTCCTGATTGCACAGGTGGGAGGGCCGCCCTCCCCCTTCAGGCCGATATAACTGATAGATGATGCGCGTGCCAGACACTTTTGAGGTGCATTAGAGGTGTTCTTGAGTTAGGTGATGCAGTGCCTGTCGATGGTGTTCCTGATTCTGCCGCCCTGTCCGGGATTTCCCCACACCCGGAGAGGACGTCGGCAATCATATGTTGATTGTAATCATATATAAACATTTCTCGTATTGCATGGCATTGACGCCACCCATGAGGCTTCGCACAATGCCTGTCGACGACGAAACCGATAAGTACTGACCGGTTGCAGATTAAATATGGCATGAGACCCTATCCTGAAGAGATCCCGAAGATCCTTGAGCGTCTGAAGGCAAACCCCCGGGGAATGTCGGTCACCGACCTCGCAGGGAATCTCGGGATCAACAGAAACACGGTCTCGCGCTATCTTGACATGCTCCTCATCGCCGGCGAGGTGGAGATGCGGACCTATGGCAAGGCAAAGGTCTTCTACCCCTCCCAGCGGGTCCCCCTCTCCGCCATGATCAACTTCGCCTCTGACGGCGTCGTGATCCTGGACCGGAACCTCACCGTTGTCCAGGCAAACGACCGCATCCTCTCAATCGCCCATGCCGACCGTGACGAGGTGATCGGGAAGAGGATGGGAGAGTCGACCCTTTCGGCCTTCGACCACCCCCTGATCAGGGCGCGGATCGACGACGCTCTCGGGGGAGAAGACGTTGTCGAGGAGATCCGCTTCCTCCAAGCAGACGGCGAGTTTTTTTTCAGGATGAAGATCCTGCCGACGGCCTTCAATGACGGCAACCCCGGGATCACCATCATCCTCGAAGACATCACCGAGCAGAAAGAGTCTGAGGAGGCCCTCCGCGCCGGTGAAGCGAAGTTCAGGGCCCTTGTCGAAGACATCAACGATATCATCTGGAACCTGGACAGCGACCAGGCCTTCACCTATGTCAGCCCCAAGAGTTTCGACCTCCTCGGCTATGCGCCCGAAGAGATGGAAGGGCATTCCCTCCTGGACTTCGTCCCGGAAAAAGAGCTTGAAAAGGTCAGGACAAAGTTTTCCGCACCCTTCGCCTCGGGTGAACCCTTCTCCCTCCTTTCCATCCCCCTTCTCCACCGGAACGGCCGCCACCTCATCTTTGAGGCGAGCGGCACCCCGGACTTCGACGAGATCGGGGACTTTGCCGGCTACCGCATGGTGGCGCGTGACGTCACCGAAAGGCAGCAGGCCGAGAGGCAGGTGCGGGGCTGGAAGTCCTTCCTCCACTGCATCGTCCAGAACATCCCCGACATGGTCTTTGTCAAGGAGATCGAGGGCGGAAGTTATGTCTTCTTCAACCGGTCGGCAGAGGCGTTTGCCGGGGGTACCTCAGAGAGTCTCACCGGGAAGAAAGACAACGAGATCTTCCCGCCCGACCTTGTCCCCTTCATGACTTGTGGCGAGGAGCAGGTGCTCGCGGAGATGAAGACCTTCGAATGCCCGGAGACAGCCGTCTCCTTCAGGTGCGGGGAGAAACGCTACCTCCAGGCAAAGAAGATCCCGATCACCGGTTCTGACGGCACGATGAAGTACATCCTCACGATCATCTGCGACGTCACCACCCACGTCCGTGCCGACGCCCTCCTGCGGAGCCAGCGCGACCTCGCCCTCGCCCTCGGGAGCGCCGCCACCCTCGGGGAGGCGCTGAACCTCTGCCTGGGTGCGGCGGTGCAGGCAGCAGGTGCCGATGCCGGCGCCGTCTATATGACCGACGACGGGAGCGGGGACCTTGTCCTTGCCGCCACCACCGGAGTCCCCCCGGCCTTTGCCGGGATGATGAGACGGTTTGATACCGGCACCACGGTGGCCTCACTCCTTTCAGGCCCGGCATCGGCCTCCTGGAAGGCTGGCGACCTCCCGGCCCTCGACCCCTCCTTCGCCCCCCTCGCGGAGGAAGGGATCGCCGGCGTGGCGGCGGTGCCGGTAAAGGACGGCGACCGCCTGATGGCCGTCTTCCTCGTCGCCTCACGGCGCCATACAGAGATACCGGCGTACGGCATCAGGGCCCTGGAGACGACCACCGCCCAGGTCGCCAATGTCATCGGCAGGATCAGGGCGCAGGAGACAGTGAAGACTGAGCGCGACCGCGCCCAGCGCTATCTTGACGTGGCGCGGGTGATGATCGCGGTCATCGGGCCAGACGGGACGATCGAGCGGATGAACAGGATGGGGTGCCGCATCCTCGGCTACGAAGAGGAGGAGATCACCGGAAAGAACTGGTTTGCGGCCCTCGTCCCGGCACACCTCCGTCCCCGCCTGGAGGCGAACTTCACAAAGATCATGGCCGGCGAGGTCGTCCCTCCTGACGAGGAGGAGAGCCCGGTGCTCGGGCGCGGCGGCGATGAGGTCTGCATCCTCTGGCACAACGCTATCGTGCGTGATGATACCGGGACAATCACCGGCATGGTCTCCTCGGGGACCCCCCTGCCCCCCTCCCGGTAAGGTGTTTATGAGGAGAGGCGGAGAAATCTTCTCCCATGACGCGACCTTCAGATCCCCTCGTCCTCTCGCCTGACGAGACCAGAAAAGAGGAGGAGTTCCTCGCCTCCCCGCGGGTACCCCGGCGGATGGAGCGGCTCATCGAGGAATATATTGCAAAGAAGACCGGGAAGGCCTGGAACGACCCGGTCATCCTCGGCCGGATCCGCGAGGCCGTCGTCACCCAGAAGGGGCGGTACTGGGCAAAGGGGAAGAAGAGGAAGATCGCATACGGCCGCGGCTACGACGTCCTCGCCTACCTCTCGTACCATTTTCCCGTCTACTTGGTGCAGTTCGAGCTCCTTTTCCACGAGATGGTGCAGGACGGACTCATACCCCGGCACCTGCGGGTGCTTGACGCGGGTTCGGGGCCCGGCGTCGTCTCCCTTGCCATCGCGGATTACTATGGCAGGCTTGATGCCGCACAGGCGAGCATCACTGCGATCGACCGTTCTGACGAGAATACCGAGGCCTACACAGCCCTCGTCCCCCCGTACGCGGAGAAGAAAGGGCAGGTCGTCGTCTCGACCCCCCTCCTCGCCGACCTCAAGGATACGGTCGAGGTCACCGGCACCTATGACCTCATCGTCTTCTCCAATGTCCTGAACGAGATCGCCGGCCTCGATGCCGAGGGGAAGGCAGACCTTGTCGCCAGGTACGCCGCACTCCTCTCTCCTGAAGGCTCTGTCATCCTGATCGAGCCCGCGGAGAAAGAGGGCTCGACCGCCCTCAGGGAGGTCCAGGCGGCGCTTGCCTCGCGCGGCCTCTCCACCTATGCCCCCTGCACCCCACTATGGGGCGAAACCTGTCGGCCTGACAGGTGCTGGACCTTCGTCACCGGCCCGGACGTGAAACCGCCGCGCCTGATGGAGACCCTCGCCACCGGAGAGGAGGGCTACCGCTTCATGAACACCGACATCAAGTATTCCTACGCGATCCTCAGAAAAGACGACCTGACCCGCTTCTCGTACCGTATCGGGAAGCAGGACAAGGCGGCACGCCTCGGCTCCCTCGCCTCCCATGTCGGCAGACAGATCCACGTCCGCGCCGCCCGGATGTCGCCTGACATCGGCGACGAGAAGAGGCATGTGGTGAAGATCTGCGACGGCACGACAAAGACACCAGTCTATGCGGTGCTCCCGGTATATGCCACAACCGAAGAGAATGAGGCGCTGATATCAGGAAAATACGGTGAAATCCTCTCGATCAGGAATGCCGGGGTCAGGTACAACAGGGAGGCCGACACCTACTCCATCATCATCGGCCGGAAGACGACGGTCACGCCCATCGGCGGGGGCAACGGCGCATGATCCCGGAGAAGGGCCGGTATGCCGTCCTTCTTGCACTGCTCGTTATATCCACAGCATTCTTTGCCATGACAGCCGTCAGGTGGTCGGGAGACCGTGCCGTCGCCGACGATACGCTGTACCAGATCTCGACGATCGGCGCCCTCCTCGACGGGGTCTATGACGGCGCCGCCGATATCGACAGCCTTCTCGCCCGCGGCGATACCGGCATCGGGACCCTCGAAGGACTGGACGGCGAGCTCATCGTCGTCGACGGCGAGGCGTGGCAGGTGAAGGGCGACGGAACGGTCATGCGGGTAGATGGGAGTACAGGGACTCCCTTCGCGGCGGTGACGGTCTTCGAGCCCGATATCGTCTTCGAGGTCACAGGTCCCCTCACCCTTACAGGCCTTGAGGCCTCGATCGAAGCCGCCCTCCCCTCGGAGAACCTCCCCTGCGCCATCCTTGTGCAAGGCACGTTCACGAACGTGACCGCACGGAGTGTCGACAGGCAGGAAGAACCCTACCCGCCCCTCGCAGAGGCGACGAAAGCCCAGCATGTCTTCACCTTCGGCCGGAAGGAAGGGAGCCTCGTCGGTTTCTGGCTCCCCGGCTATCTCGCGGGAGTGAATGTGCCGGGCTTCCACCTCCACTATCTTGCCGACGACAGGACGGGCGGCGGCCACCTCCTCGATGCCACGGTGGAGCACGCCACCATCTCCCTGGACATCACCCCGGAGATCAGGCTCTCTCTCCCTGATGAAGGTGGTTTCACGGCGGCAAACCTCTCCGGCGGCCGGGAGGCCGAACTGGCCTCGGCCGAGCGGTAGGGTTGACTTTAAAAAAAAGGGATTTATCGGCGCCTGAGCACCAGGACCACCAGGACAAGAGAGACAATGAGCGCCGCAAAGCCCGCGGGAGAGGGCTGTGCTGTCGTGGGCGGCAGGGCCGTCGTGTCCGTCTCCGGCATCGTCGTTTCGCTGGAAACCGGTGTCGTGACCTCATCCACCGGCGTTTCGGTGGTCTCTTCGATCACTTCCCCGGCCGAGGCCGCGCTCTCGACCACAAGAAGTGTCATCCCCTTCCCCTCGGCGATGGCGAAGTGCGAGAACCCGGGGGAGTGGGCGCGGTAGTACGCCCGGCCGTCGCTCTCCCGCACCAGTTCGGTGAGGAGAGGCTGCCATTTTTCATCATCATAGTGCCAGAGGACGATATCGCCGGGGCCGAGTCCCTCTGCCGCGAGCCAGTTCTTCGGTATGTCGAAGAAGAACGTCGTCCCCAGAAGGGCGTCTTCCTCGACGTACGAGAGCGTGGCCTCGATATACTGGTACACCGGGCCGTCGAAATCCAGTGGACCATCGCCCACCGGCTCGACGGTCACCATGATCCCCTCAATCCTCTCGCCGGCGGTGAAGGTGATCGCCGAGATGGCGCCCCTGTCAAAGGTGAATGTGACATTCTCACCCGCCTTCAGGCTGCCGGCCGTATCATACGCATACGATCGGTCGCCGCCGCCATCACCACCGCCCGAAGACGGCGGCGAAGGCGGTTCGGTGGTTGGTTCGGTGGTTGGTTCGGTGGTTGGTTCGGTGGTTGGTTCGGTGGTTGGTTCGGTGGTTGGTTCGGTCGTCGGCTTCGCCAGGACGACGATCTCCTCCGCGAGGACGGTTGTGTTCTGCAGATCTCCCCTCGCAACCGTCAGGGAGACCGAATAGTTCCCTACCTCTTCATAGACATGGAGCCACTCAGGATCGGCGGAGACGTTCCCGTCGCCGAAGTCCCAGGCCCAGCTATCTGGCTCGCCTGTCGACTCGTCGGTGAAGAGGACGGCAAGAGGTGCCGTGCCCGAGGTCACGTTCACCGAGAAATTGGCACGCGGAAGGACGGTCACATATCCCTCCTGCACTAGAGTTTTCTCGTCTGAGGCCCCCGAGATGGTGAGAGAGATGTCATAGACCCCTGCAAGGGTATAGAGATACTCGGGGTGCTGATCAATCGCACTCTCGCCGTCGCCGAATTCCCAGAACCAGGTGTCAGGCCCGCCTGTCGACTCGTCGATAAAGTGCACAGCAAGGGGCGCATGCCCGTAGGTGACATTGGCGGTGAAATTTGCGGCAAAAAGTTCGGGCACAGGCCAGATATACTCGATCGAATCATGGGGCCCTGTCCGGCAGCTGAGACGCGGCGACCCGTCCGCGGCCATGGCAAGGTCTGGAGACCCTCCCGACCCCTTGCGGCCTCCCTCACAGACCCGGGCAAAACTCCAGGTTTCGTCATTCTTCACGGCATAAATGACCGTCGCTTCCTCCTCATCAGATTCATTCTCGACGGTGAAGGCGATCGCGGGCAGGCCCTTTCCATCGAATGCAAGAGATGCGCGGTCCCCCAGATATCCCGGATATTTTGCCGTCGCTACGTCCTCGTACTGCCATGTCCCGTCCTCCTGCCACGCATACCTGAGAGTCCCGCCATCCAAGTTGTAACAGGATATTGCCGGCATACCGTTGCCGTCAAGGGCGATCGAAGTGTAGCCCGGACTTTCCTCATAGTACGTCCCCATACCCTCAGCCACGGTCTCAGAGAGCCACGAAGATCCCTCCTTCAGGCGGTACATCAGGTTGCCCGTCTTCCCGTTGATGTAGGCGATATGGACTGCGCCGTCATCACCGACCACAAGAGAACTGAAGAGTTGATTTGCATCGGGGACGACCTCCTCGTCAGTCCAGACACTCCCATCCCAGACGGCATACCGCAGGCCGCGCTGCCCCATGGTGGAGTTATAATAGACCAGATGCAAGTCTCCCGACGGGTCGAAGGCACCGGAGAGATATCTCCCTTCATAGGTGCCGACGACCTCGCGCTGCCAGTCACCGCCGCCCTCGTCCCAGGCATGGACAAGGGCCGTCTCGTTGAAATAACAGACATGCGGGGCGTCTGAAAGATCAAGGGCGAGAGCAGAATACGGACTTATATTGTCCAGTGTCTCGATCGTCTCCAGAGTCCAGTCATCCCCATCCCTCGCTCCATAGACGAGACGGTCCGTATTGTCATCCGTCGAATCGTAATACACTATGTGCGGATCCCCCGCAGAGTCCAGCACCAGCGAGTCGACATAATTGACCGGCCAGTTGCCGGGAGTCCCCATCTGTACGACCTCGAAATTCCATGTCATTGCCGCACCAGGTACGGAAAAAAATGACATACAGACTGCTAATATGAATGCGGCCCACAAAAAGCCAGCCGCCCCTCTCCTATAACTCTCTGTACACATCATTGAGAAGTCCCCCCCGTAAGAGTCCACCCTGACGGGTTAGAAACCCGCAGAGGCTATGTCCGGAAATATTCATCTCAATATATATAGGTATCGCAGGTGCGGCGATCCCGTGGGCCCGTAAAAATAATAAAATCATTATAATATCATATTGTTGGCCTAATTTCCATATCTCATGGCAGATCTGCAAATTCTCTGGCGGACTCCAGAATAGTATCAACAGGAAAAAAAGAACAAAAAAAGAGGTTTTGGACAACGATTACAGGATTTCGTACGTCGTCGTCCGCTGCCGGAGGGGCCGACCCAGGTCCTCCGCGATCCGCCGCATCTCGGTGGGATCAAGGTAATCCGCGTCCTCGGCACCGGCATCCGAGGAGACCTCGTCGTCGAACATTGTCCCGCCGAGATCGTTCCCTCCTGCAAGGAGGCCGAGCTGCGTCATCTTTGTCCCGACCTTCCCCCAGGAGACCTGGATATGCGCGAAGTTGTCCAGGAAGAGGCGGGAGACCGCGAAGAGGAGGACGTCCTCCCGGCCCGTCGTGCCCGGCCTGGCGAGCCCGGCCTTATAGAGGGGGGTGTTTGTGTGGATGAAAGGGAGGGGGACAAGTTCGGTGAAGCCGTGCGTCTCGTCCTGGACCTCCCGCAGAATGCCGAGATGGCGTACCCGGTCGGCCTCTGACTCACAGGAGCCGTACATGATCGTCGCCGTCGACCTGATCCCCATCCTGTGCGCCTCCATGATGATCCTTACCCACTCGGCCGTCGGCACCTTCCGCGGGCAGATCACCTGCCGCACCCGGTCCACCAGGATCTCGGCGGCCGTCCCCTGGAGAGTGCCGAGCCCCGCGGCACGCAGGCGGTCGAGCACTTCAGCCGTGGAGATCCCGCTCCGCCGTGCTGCATACGAGACCTCCTCCGGACTGCAGGTGTGGATGTCCACCGCGGGGGCGACCTCGTGGACCCACGAGATCATCTCTTCATACGAAGAGACGTCAAAGGCCGGGTGGACGCCGGAGAGGAAGCAGATCTCGGTGACCCCGCGGTCGAGGGCGAGGGCCGCCCGGCGCCGCACCTCCTCCTCACCGTGGATGTAGGCGCCCGGGTCAGTCGCCCTGCGCCCGAAACCGCAGAACCCGCAGAGGTTCTTGCAGATATTTGTGATATGAACATTCTGGTTCCGCACATAGGTGACCGCGTCGCCGGCCCTCTCCTGCCTGGCCTCGTCCGCGGCGGCGGCGATCTCCCATATCCGCCGATCTTTCACCCCGAGGAGGGAGAGGGCCTCATCCTCTGTCATCCTGTGGCCGGCGAGCGTGTCGGAAAGCAGGGTGCCGATCGTGTCGTGCGTCATTTACCGCCTCTTTTTGCCGGACGTTTCCTTCTCCCGCGCCCCCATGACGAGGTCGTACAGGATCATCAGCACCACCAGCACGATCGCCGTCTCGATCAGGTGGAGGGGGAGGTACCCGAGGAAGGGAATGGCAAAGAGGGCCTTGCCGATGACCCACTCCTTCTTCACCGGTCCGAACTGCCCGATACTGGGGATCAATATACCTATCTGATCAGGCTTATCGTTGTTATCGCCCCGGGTGATGTACCCCTCATGCGGCGCCGTATAACTCACCGTCCGACCGTTGAGCGGTATCTGGACCGTCTCGTTCCCCTCGACCCACATCATGGCCCGGTGGATGATCGGGTGGACAGACCCCTCGCCATTCGGCCGGTAGATGATCACGTCTCCGGGCCGGTTGTACTTTTCATAGCCCGACGCCTGCCCATCCTCCCAGGTCTGGAGAGAACCGAAACGGTCGGGCGCCGCCACAAAGACCAGGTCGCCGATGTTCATATTCGGCACCATGCTCTCGGACTCGATCGCCACCACCGCAGGCCATGTGCCCGAGACCAGGAAGAGGACAAGGGCGATCACGCCGACGACCGCCACCGCCCAGGCAACGTCCCTGCCGAAAGAGACAAACGGGTTCGAACTCGTCCTGATCTGCTCGATCAGACCGGGTTTCGGTTCTGGAGACGCTCTATCCGACATCTGTAAGGTCATGGTGGGAACTCGGATCTGATATAAATATGGGAGAGGGAGAACAGGAGCGGTCTGCCTGGCGCCCGACCACAGCATGATATTCCTGAAAGGCGTACGGGATCCGCGAATATCATGGACCTGCAGGGCATTTTCCCGGAGAACCCTATCGACCTGAAAAAATACACCCGATTCCGCACCCTCAACTTTTCCGGGGGGACATCTCTCCTTCTCACGGCCGGGTCATTCATCCTCTTCTTCGTCTTTTTCGCCCTGACCCTCCTCGCCTACATCCAGGTCACCGGTGCCGACTCCTTCAGTTTCACGATGAGTAGCCCCTCCGATCTCCTGCCTCTCATCGTCTTTATCCTCCTCATACTCCTCACAGGCATCCTTCACGAGGGGGTCCACGGCGTCGCGTATCGCCTCCTGCGCAGACACCCGGTCTTCGGGTGGGGCAGGAGATCGGTGCTCCTCTATTGCTCCTGCTCGGCCGGCGGACTGTACACACGAAAAGAGAGCATATTCATCCTGATGGCGCCGTTCGTCCTGATACCGGCAGTCGGCACCGTGCTCATGGCCCTTGCCCCCGCGTGGGCATGTGCCGCTCTCGTCCTCCTCCCCCTCAATGCCGCCGGTTCGGTCGCCGACCTCCGGGCAGCGGCGGCCATCCTCCGCTCACCGCCCGGCAGCGTCGTCCTCGAAGAAGGAGAAGAGATGGCAGTCCTGGTACCCCTGCAGTGACTGCTGGATCGGGGAAAAATACCCCGGGAGGACCGGCCTACCCCCGGGACACGAGGCCGCGAAGCCCCATCGCCGCACCATAGGCCGCGGTGCTGATCAGGATGACCGTCGCACCCGAGGGGACGTCCAGGAGATAGGAGAGAACGATCCCGCCCGTCGTGAACGCCGCACCGAGGAGGACGGAGAGAACCATCATCCGCGGCAGACTCCGGGAAAATTCGCGGGCGATCGCCGCCGGGAGGGTGAGCAGGGCGATGACCAGGATGATCCCGACGACCTGGATGAGCATCACGACGGTGAGGGCGACGAGCACGAGAAGGGCGAGGGTGATCGCCCGCACAGGGAGGTTCATCACCCGTGCGTACTCCTCGTCGAAGGTGACCGCGAAGAACTCGTTGTACAGGAGGAGGACGGCGCCGACGATGAGAAGGTCGAGGGCGGCCATCGAGAGGATCGCCTCCCGCGGCACGAGAAGGATGTTCCCGAAGAGATAGCCGAAGAGGTCGGGGGCGAACCCCGGCGTCAGGAAGACGAAAAGGATGCCGAGGGCCATGCCTGCCGCCCAGAACGCTCCTATCAGGGTATCAAGGTTATGCTTCCGGGAAAAGGACAGTTCCCCCATCCCGAGGGCCGAGGCGACGGTGAAGCCCGTCGCACCAATAATGGGATCGATGCCCAGGAAATAACCCAGGCCGATCCCGCCGAAGGCCGTGTGGGAGATGCCGCCTGCAAGGGCGACCATCCGCTTGACGACGACATAGGTGCCGATGATGCCGCAGGCGACGCTCGCAAGGAGGCCGGCGGCAAGGGCGTTCCTGAAGAAGTCATAGGCAAAGACCTCGATCATGGCTTTTCACCTTCCCGGTGGTCGGCAAAGACGCGGTGCGGCAGGCCGTGGGCGATGAGGTCGACAGGGCAGCCATAGGCCGCCTCGATCATGTCGCCGGTGATCCGGGCGTCGTTGTGCGTATAGAGCCGCCTGTTCAGGCAGGCGACCTTCGTCACATGGGACGAGAGGGCGCCGATATCGTGGGTGACCAGGACGATGGTCATCGTCTCCCGCAGGCCGTCCAGGATCTCCATGAAATGATCGCCTGTCGGGGAGTCCACATAGACGGTCGGTTCGTCCAGGATGAGCACCTCCGGGCCGGCGGCAAGGGCCCGCGCAATGATCGCCCGCTGCTGCTGCCCGCCAGAAAGGCGGCCGATCTCCCGATCGGCAAGGTCGACGATCCCCATCGTCCGGAGCGCCGACTCTGCCATCTCCCGGTCTTCGCGGCCGTACCGCCGCGGGAAACCCCGCACATGGCCGAGGCGGCCGGAGAGAACCATCTCCAGCACGCTCACCGGATAGCTGAAGTCGAAGGTGCGGTACTGGGGGACATAGCCGAGGAGGTGGCGCCTCTCCGCGGGACTCCCCCCGAGCACCCGCACCGTTCCTGCCGCGGGTTCGACAAGTCCCAGGATCACCCGCAGCAGGGTCGTCTTCCCCCCGCCGTTCGGCCCGATGACAGCGAAGAAGTCACCGGGCATCACCTTCCAGCTGATACCCTCCAGGACAGGGCGGCCGCCAAGGGAGACAGAGACCCCGGAGAGGTCGATGACCGGCCCCTCCATCAGACCGACCCCGCGATCGCCGCGGCCGCCGCCCTGAGATTGTCGGTGTAGTTCCCTGCAAGAGGGCTCAGCGGGACGACCCGGCCCCCGATCTCGTCGGCAATGACGCGGGCGCTCCGGGTGCTCGCCTCGGGCGCGGCAAAGACGACAGAGATGTTTCCGGCCCGCGCCCTGGCGACGATCTCCTCGATCTGCCGGGGCGACGGCTCCTTGCCGCCCTCCTCGATCGGGATCTGGACAAGCCCGTAGTCGCGGGCAAAGTAGGCCCAGGAGGCATGCGAGACCAGGAGGGCCTGGCAGCCCGAGGCCCCGACCTCGGACCTGACCGCGGCGTCCAGGGCGTCGAGTCGGGCGAGGTAGGTCGCGAGGTTCGCCTCATAGATCTCCTTCCCGGCAGGATCGGCCGCGACCAGACCGTCGCAGACATTCTCGGCCATTATCTTCGCGTTCGCGGGGGAGAGCCAGATATGCGGGTCGCCGTCAGGAAGGAGCGCGACCCCTTCAGAACAGTTCACGACCGCCATATCCGGGTTCAATTCCCGGATCCTGTCCATCCACGCCGTCTCGAACTCGACGCCAGACCCGACAGCCGCATACAGGCGGGCTCGGGAGAGGTCGGCGAGCTGGCCCGGCGTCAGCTCATAGGTGTGCGGGCTTGCGCCCGGCGGGACGAGGACGAGCACGTCGACGCGGTCGCCGCCGATCGCCCCGACTGATTCGGCCTGGGGAGGAATGGTCACGGCGACGAGCATCTTCCCCGCGGCAGGCGCCTGGGCTGTGCAACCCGAGGCAAGGACGGACAGGATGACGAAGACGACGCCGCAGAGCGCCAGTCCCCCGTATGGCACTGCTGGCATCATGATGGAAACCTCAAGATTTGGTATCTATCCAAATATTACGGGGCCCCTATATACGCCTTCCGCGCCTCACCGCACACCGGGACAGCAGTCACCATCATGCTCGATGGGGCCGCACCCGCTCATCACCGGGTGGCCGAGAGACGCGCAGATCCGATCAACGAGAAGCCGCGAGACATGACCCTCGATGTTCTTCGCCTCCTGGCACGCTTCGTCGGGTGAAAGCCCGAAACGGCTCAGGGCGAGGGAGACGACGCGGTGGCGGCGGACGAGGAAATGGGCATATTCTTCCCCCTTCGCACTCAGGCGGACGCCGTGATAGGGCGTGTGCTCCAGATAACCCTCGCGCGCGAGGTCGCCGAGCGCCTTCGTCGCCGTCGAAGGAGAGACACCAAGTTCACGGGCGACCTCTGTTGTCCTCATCGCCCCGCCCCGGAGTGAAATGACCTTTAAAAGTTCAGATTTCCGTGCCGGGAGCTCAAAACCGTCGATCTCCGCCATGACCGGTACTCGCCTGCGGCGGCGATAAAGTTTTCCCATTACCCAAATTTTCCCGCCCTCCCCTCCCGCACCGAGACTATGATGAGGGCGTACGCCCAACAGGATACTGATGCTCTGCGAGGAGGAGATCGTCGCCCGTTTCCTGAAGACCGACCTGCTGGTGGCCCCCGAAGTGGTCCGTTACATCAGGGAGCAGGACGACCCCGCCCTCATCGACCGCATCATCGCGGCCATCCCACCCGGCGCCTTTGTCGTCTCCCCTGACTGCATCCCGGCGCAGAAAAAAGAGCGGGACGGTACACGCTTCCTCGCCGACCCCCACCTCGAAGTGCTCCAGGGCAAGGACGGAAGCTGCGGCTGCATACGGGACTTCGAGGAGTACGTCACCTACTTCAGGAACCGGTTCACCCACCTCTCCGGCTTTCTCAAGGGGAGGATCCAGCCCGTCCCGATCGAGGCGCTCCAGAGGACCGGGCGGTACCGCGAGGAGGAGGCGTCCTTCATCGCGATGGTCTCCGAGGTGCGGTCCACGGCCAACGGGAACAAGATGGCCAACGTCGAAGACCCGACCGCCACGATGCGGGTGCTCTTCAACAAAAGCAGGGAGGGCTTCGAGGAGGCCGAGAAACTCCTCCCCGACGAGGTGATCGGGGTCAAGGGCAAACTCTCCAACGACGGGAACCTCTTCTTTGCCGACACCCTGGTGCGGCCCGACATCCCCATCTCGAACGCACCCTTCCATTCTGAAGAGCCCGGCCGCGCCGTCCTCATCTCCGACGTGCACGTCGGTTCCGATACCTTCCTGGAAGACGCCTGGCACCGCTTCGCCGCATGGCTCGGGGAGCACACCGAGATCGGCTACCTCCTCATCGCCGGCGACCTCGTGGACGGGATCGGCATCTATCCCGGCCAGGACAGGGAACTCGTGATCAAAAATATCTACGAGCAGTACCGGGCCCTCGGGGAGATGCTCTCCGCCCTCCCCCCGCGGCTCAGGATCGTCCTCTCTCCCGGCAACCACGACGTCGTACGGGGCGCAGAGCCCCAACCCGCGATCCCACAGGAGTTCAGGGAAGGATACCCGGACAACTGCATCTGGGTCGAGAACCCGGCCCTTGTCTCCCTGCAGGGGGTCCGCGTCCTGATGTACCACGGCAGGTCGTACGACGACATGATCGGAATGATCCCGGGCGCCTCGTACAGCCACCCCGAAGAGATCATGGAGGAGATGCTGAAGCGGCGCCACCTCGCCCCGACCTTCGGGCTGCGGACCCCGATCGCACCGGCAGAACGCGACCCTCTGGTCATCGACCCGGTCCCCGAGGTACTCTTCACCGGCCACGTCCATATCTCCGGCATCAAAAAGTACAGGGGCGTCCTCATGGTCAACGCAGGCACCTGGCAGTCCCAGACCGCCTTCCAGAAGCAGATGAACACCGTGCCGACACCGGCGCAGGCGGTTGTCCTGGACCTTCCGACGATGAAATACGAGATGTTCGACTTCAGCCAGCCCGGCGAACCGGCACGCCTCCCCTGACCGCCGACGCCGCATCAGGTACCCCAGAAACACCCGGACGGATCAGGGGAATCGCTCGCTTTTTATTATTGAAGTGCCTCATAGATAGAGGAATAGATTGCCGAGTTTTGATGTGAAATCGCTTCTCGGAGGATAGAAAAACATGGATGGAATCATCTATCTCGCACCCCTGTGTGCTCTCCTGGGCCTTCTTTTTGCAGGTTACTCCTACATGAAGGTCAAAAAGGAAGGAGAGGGCACCGAGGTCATGAAAAAGATCGCTGCAGCGATCCACACTGGCGCGATGGTGTACCTGAACCGCCAGTACAAGGCCATCGCCGTCTTCGTCGTTGTCCTTGCCGTTGTCCTTGCATTCCTGCTGCCGAGCGGGCCCCTCACCGCGGCCTGCTTCGTCCTCGGCGCCGGCCTCTCGGCGACCGCAGGCTACATCGGCATGTACACCGCCACCCACGCGAATGTGCGGACCACCAACGCCGCCCGCCGCGGCATTACCGAGGCCTTCAAGGTCTCCTTTGCCAGCGGCTCGGTCATGGGCATGTCGGTCGTCGGCCTCGGGCTCTTCGGGCTCTCGGTCGCCTTCATCGGCCTCTCTGCCATCATGCCGGCCGCACCGCAGGCTGACGTCGTGAACATCCTCGCCGGGTTCTCCCTCGGCGCCTCCTCGATCGCCCTCTTCGCCCGTGTCGGCGGCGGTATCTTCACCAAGGCCGCAGACGTCGGTGCCGACCTCGTCGGCAAGGTCGAAGCCGGCATCCCCGAAGACGACCCGCGCAACCCCGCCGTCATCGCCGACAACGTCGGTGACAACGTCGGCGACATCGCCGGCATGGGCGCCGACCTGTACGAGAGTTATGTCGGTTCCGTCATCGCCACGATGCTCCTCGGCGCCGCGACCGCCGCGGTCGCCTTCCCGAACGTCGACCCGATGAACGTTATCCTGCTCCCGATCATCATCGCCGCGGTCGGTATCGTCGCATCCATCATCGGTTCCTTCTTCGTCACGACGAACAAGGCCGAGTCGAGCGCAATCCACCTGGCCTTCAACAAGGGCCTCCTCGTCGCCCTCGTCCTCGTCGTGGTCTCCACCTACTTCATCACGAACACAATGCTCGGCGAGTACGGCTTCGGCATCTTCGTCGCCACCATCGCCGGTCTTATCGCCGGTTTCCTCATCGGCCAGATCACCGAGTACTACACCTCCTTTGACAGGAAGCCGACCCTCGAGATCGCAAAGTCCTGCCAGACCGGTGCCGCGACAAACATCATCACCGGCTTTGCAAAGGGCATGGAGTCCACGCTCTTCCCGGTGATCATCATCGGTGTCGCGATCTTCTTCGCATTCCAGTTCGCCGGGCTGTACGGCATCGCCATCGCGGCTGTCGGCATGCTCGCCACCCTGGGTATCTCCCTTGCAGTCGACGCCTACGGGCCTGTGGCCGACAATGCCGGCGGTATCGCCGAGATGTCCCACCAGGAACCGCAGGTGCGTGAGATCACCGACACCCTCGACGCTGTCGGCAACACCACCGCCGCCATCGGCAAGGGCTTTGCCATCGGCTCCGCGGCACTCACCGCTCTCGCTCTCTTCTCCGCATACGCCCACGCAGTCAGCCCGGCTGACGCACCGACCATCACCATCGACATCCTCAGCACCCCGGTCTTCATCGGCCTGCTGATCGGCGCCATGCTCCCGTTCCTCTTCTCCTCCATGACCATGATGGCCGTGGGACGGGCCGCATACCAGATCGTCGTCGAGGTCCGCCGCCAGTTCAAGGAGATCAAGGGCCTGATGGAAGGTAAGGCAGACCCGGACTACGAGTCCTGCATCGCCATCTCCACCAACTCCGCCCTGAAAGAGATGATCGCACCCGGTCTCCTCGCGATCGTCGCTCCGCTCCTCATCGGCGTCGTGCTCGGCAAGGAAGCCCTCGGCGGCCTCCTCGCAGGCTCCCTGGTCTCCGGCTTCATGCTCGCCATCACGATGGCGAATGCCGGCGGCGCCTGGGACAACGCCAAGAAGTACATCGAACAGGGCCACTTTGGTGGCAAGGGCTCCGACGCCCACAAGGCCGGTGTGACCGGCGACACCGTCGGCGACCCCTTCAAGGACACCTCGGGCCCGGCCCTCAACATTCTCCTGAAGCTCATGAGCATCGTTGCAGTGGTCTTCGCCCCCCTGTTCCTCTAATTTTTTTCTTTTTTTCTCAGGTCGCCCGAAAAAACACCCGCGATATTTTTCAGAGGCGATTTTCCGGAGCCTTTTCCCGGGTCATCACCTTCATCTCCCTTCAGGACAGATCCATACCTGCAGGAACGTCCTTCCTGCAGGTGATGCCATGCTCCAGATCTTCAAGACCAGACAGAACGTAGACGGATTGTTCATCGAGGAACTGGACATCGTCGAACCTGGCTCCTGGATCTTCTGCACGGCGCCGAACGAGGCGGAGATTGCCCGGGCCGCCGGGATCATGGGCATGGCTGCGGAAGACATCAGGGCTGCCCTCGACGAGGAGGAGAGGCCCCGCATGGAGACCGAAGAGGGGAAGACCCTCATCCTGATCGACATCCCGTTCCGGGTGGAAGGCGAGCCCGCAGGGACGTACTCGACCATACCCCTCGGCATCGCGATGAACGAGGACTATATCCTCACCATCTGCCTCCAGGACATCCCTATCCTCCGTGATTTCATCGCCGGGAAGGTGAAGACCTTCTACACTTTCAAAAAAACGCGTTTCCTCTTTCAGGTTCTATACAGGAACGCTTCCTACTATCTGAACTTCCTCAGGCAGATCGACAAGAGGAGTTACGAGGTCGAGAAGGAACTCCACCTCTCCCTCAGGAACGAAGAGTTGATCCAGCTGCTGAACCTGGAAAAGTCGCTGGTCTACTTCTCCACCTCCCTGAAGAGCAACGAGGTCGTGCTCGAAAAGATCCTCCGCTCCAAGCCGATGCGGATGTTCCCCGAGGACGAGGACCTCCTGGAGGACGTCATCATCGAGAACAAACAGGCCATCGAGATGGCGAACATCTACTCGAACATCCTCTCCGGGACGATGGACGCCTTCGCCTCGATCATCTCGAACAACCTCAACATCGTGATGAAGTTCCTCGCCTCGGTAACGATTGTCCTTGCCGTGCCGACGATGATCGCGAGTTTCTTCGGGATGAACGTCGGCATCCCTCTCCAGGAAAGTCCCCTCGCCTTCGCCGTCATCATCGGGGTCTCGATGGTCATCTCGGCCCTGATCGTCTTCGTCCTTATCAAAAAGAAGATGCTCTGAGGGCGACGGCCGCCCGCACGGCGTGGGCGAGTTCCACAAGTTCTGCCCGCGTCCCCCCACCTTTCCTGACATAGAAAGAGGCTCCTGCCGCAAGGGCCTCTTCAAGCACCGAGTCGCGGCTTTTCCCGGTATACAGGACGAAAGGCAGGGATATGCCCCGCAACCTGAGGGCGCGGAGGAAGGCGATGCCGGTGAGGCCGGGCATCTCGAAGTCTGAGACGACGGCGTCGAACCGTCCCGGCAGGATGATGAGAGCGTCTTCGGCCGAAGTGGCGGTTGTGCAGGAGAACCTGCCTGTCCCTTCCAGGAATGCCTGCTCACGCTCACGGACGCACGGGTCGTCGTCGACGATCAGGAGAGATATCACGTCGCCTTCGGTCATCAGAAAGATGAGGAAGGCAGGAGGGAAAAAATTCACGGAATGTGTGTGGGCGGCACAGGGTCGCGGCGCTCCTTGTCGCCTCTGCAGGCGGCACGGAGAAAAAACGCCCCTGCCGGGATGAAAAACCTCTGCCCTCCTGAAAGATATATCTCTCCGGGACCATACAGGGGGTTATGGCAGATTTCTTCCCCTCCCTCCTCTACGCCTTCGCCACGCTCTTCATCATCCTCGATCCCCTCCTCTCTGTCCCGATCTTCGTGGGGCTCACGAAAGAGAGGCCCGCTGAGGAGAAGGCACGACAGGCAGGTATCGCCGTCGTCGTCGCAGGCGTACTCCTCTTCATCTTCCTTATCTTCGGGTCCCTGATCTTCGACATCCTGGGCATCACCCTCGCCAGTTTCCAGGTCGCCGGGGGTATACTCCTCTTCATCCTGGGCATGCAGGAGGCCCTCGGCATCGAGTTCGCCCATGACGAGAAGAGCAGGCAGAACATGGCCGGGGTCATCATCGGCACGCCCCTCCTCTGCGGCCCGGGGGCGATCACGACGGTGATCCTCCTCTCGACAAAGATCAGCCCGTTCGTCACCGCCATTGCCCTCTTCCTCTGCCTTGGCGTCACCTGGCTCATCCTCAGGTACGCCGCCGCGATCCTCCGTATCCTCGGCAGCACGATCACCGACATCGTGGCCAGGGTCCTTGGGATGTTCCTTGCGGCGATCGCGGTCAAACTTATCGCCGAAGGGGCGATAGGGCTTGGCTGGTGAGGGCCGCGGACAGGATATATTCTTACGGGACATATACTGGAGACCTATGGACGATCCCCTCGCCGCCTTCGCGTACGCGTTTGTCACCCTCTTCATCATCCTCCACCCTCTCCTGGTGGTCCCGACCTTTCTCGGGCTCACCCGGGGCTACCGGACGGAGGAGAAGACAAGGCAGGCCACCATAGCCACTGCCGTGGCAGGCGGACTCCTCTTCACTTTCCTCATCTTCGGTTCCCTGATCTTCGATATCCTGGGCATCACCCTCCCGAGCTTCGAGGTTGCGGGAGGCGTCCTCCTCCTGATCGTCGGGATGCAGCAGGCGCTCGGGATCGAGTACACGCCACCGGAGGGAGGGCAGCAGCAGAACATCGGCGTGCTCGTCGGCACACCCCTCATCTGCGGGCCGGGTTCGATCACGACGGCGATCCTCCTCTCGACAAAACTTGGCATTCTGGTCACCGTCCCGGCCGTCCTCCTCTGCCTGGTGCTGACCTGGCTCACCCTCAGGTATGCCGACGTTATTCAGCAGGCCCTCGGCGAAACGATCAGCGGCGTCATGACCGATGTCTTCGGGATGGTCCTTGCGGCCCTCGCGGTGACACTCATCGCCGAAGGAGTCGACGGCCTGCGATAGACAAAATTTTCACGAACCACCTCTTTTTTCTGCCGCGAGAATGCGGGAAAAATCGTATGCCCTCTTCTCGGTAGATGGACACAGCGGAGACAGCCTGCCCTGACGACCGTGCCGATTTCATCACTTTTAAAAACGTCAGAATCAGGCCTGATTCTTAATATCATGGGTTATTCGAAATAAAAATCTACAGAGTATAATTTCTATCGTGCTGAAAAAAGAGAAATCAGCAAATATAGTATCAACTAATTAATTTATTCGATTTTGTGGCGCGGATAGAGATTTCGTTGCCAGGCGTGCAGGCATAGACAGACAAATCCTGAATATACCCCCGTTCTGGCATGCCGCCCGGATCAGCGAGGACCATCAATGACCAAGCAGACAATGACACCTGATGACTACGAGCAGGAAAACGCTCGTCTCAGAGAGAGACTGGCAGAGGCAGAGGCAAAGATAGGGCGGTATGAGACCATCCTCGACGAGATCCCCTTCCCCATCTCCGTGACCGATAGTGACATGAACTGGACGTTCATGAACAGGGCACTCGAGTCCCTGCTGAACCTCGATCGAACGCAGGACCTTGGAAAGCACTGCAGTTCATGCAATGGTGCGGCCTGCAACACCGAACAGTGCGGCATCGCCGCATTGCGGGATGGGAAAAAGAGGACGATCTTCGAAGAGCACGGGAAGAGCATCCAGATCGATGCCGCCTACCTGACCGATGCCCAGGGCGCACAGATCGGCCATGTCGAGATCCTGCAGGACATCACCGCGATGGCAAAGGTCACCGCGTTCCTGGAGGCCGAAACACAGCGGGTTGCAGAGAACCTCGTCAGGATCGCGGACGGCAACCCCGACGTCAACCTCACGATGGGGGCGACCGACCGGTACACGGAGGGTGTCGCGCCCCTCATCGCCGGGATCGACAGGGCGACCGCGGACACTCTCGAGTCCCTCGACCTGATGCTGAAAGACATCGCCATGCTCGCCGGGGCAGGGAGGGACGGGAGACTCTCGACCCGTGCCGATGCCGCCCGGCATAAGGGAGATTACAGGGCCCTCGTGCAGGAGATCAACGCCCTCCTCGACGCCGTCATTGTGCCTCTCCAGAGCGCTGCAAAGGATGCAGAACTCATCGGCATGGGCCAGATCCCGGAAAGGGTCGACGCAACACAGTACAAAGGGGATTTCAGAAAACTTGCGGAGAACTTCAACAGCTGCATCGACGGTTTGCAGGGCCTGAGGGAAGGCTATGCTGTCCTCCAGAGGACCGCACAGAACGACTACACCCGGAGAGTCGAAGGGCACTACCAGGGCGGCTATGCCATGATCGCGACGGCGATCAACGCTGTCCAGGACCGCCTCCTCCACATCCAGGAGGGCATGGTCCAGATCAGCCGGGGTGACCTCTCCGAACTGGAGAGCCTCAAGGCCATCGGAAAACGCGCGGAGAACGATAAGTTGATCCCAGCCTTCATTGCAATGATGGGGGCGATCCAGAGACTCGTGGACGACGCGAAGATGCTCGCAGAGGCCGGGAAGGAAGGGCGTTTGTCCACCCGTGCCGATGCCTCGAAGCACGCAGGGGAGTTCGCCAGAGTCGTCGAGGGCGTCAACCAGTTGGTCGACTCCGTCGTGGCGCCGGTCAACGAGGCGATGCGGGTCACCGGCCGTTATGCTGGGGGCGACTACACCACGCGGATCTCGGAAGATCTCGCTGTAGCCGGCGACTTCCAGAAGTTCAAGGACTCCCTCAACAACATGGCCGACAGGACGGCCGAAACCGTCAGGGAGATCCAGCATATCGCTGAACAGGTCGACTACGGCACGTCCGAGTCGAGCAAGGGCGTCGACCAGCTGGCAAAAGCCGCCGAGCAGGTCGCGATCACGAGCCAGACCTGCGCCGACCTCTCCCGGGAGACGCTCCAGAAGATCGAGGAGGTCGGCAGGCGTATCGCGGATCTTTCGTCCTCGAACGAGGAGATGGCCAGCACCTCCCAGGATGTCCTTGAGAGGGCGGAAAACGTCGCAAAGATGGGCATGGACGCGGAAAAACTCGGCAGGGACGCCTCTGATAAGATGAGGGGTGTCGAGGCGATCACAAAGATGAGTGTCGATGAATTTGCCCAGCTCAACGAGCAGATGCGGGAGATCAACAAGATCGTCAAACTCATCACCGACATCTCGAACCAGACCAACCTCCTCGCCCTCAACGCCGCGATCGAGGCGGCACGGGCGGGCGAGCACGGCCGCGGCTTCGCTGTCGTCGCGGGAGAGGTGAGAAACCTCGCGGGCGAGTCGAAGAAGGCGACAAACGACATCGAGAACCTCATCACATCCATCCAGGCGAAGAGCGAGAAGACCGCCACCGCGATCACCTCGGCCAACGCCGAGATCGCATCCAGCGTCGAGAGCGTCAACAACGCCCTCGAAGCCCTCAACAGGATCGTCGACGGTGCCGGCAAGGTGACGCGGGACATGGGCGAGATGGCAAAGGCCATCGAAGACCAGGCGAACACGAGTAACACCGTCGTCACGATCGTCGACGAAGGGACCAGGCTCACCAAAGAGAACATGTCCGAGGTGGAGGCCCTTGCCGCGCTTGCGGAGGAGTCAAGCGCCTCGACAGAGGAGATCGACAACGCCGTGCACGAACTGACCGGGATGGCCGCGGACCTGAAGTCCTCGGTGAAGAAGTTCAGGATCTGAGGGGGCAGGACAGTGGCAGAGACTGTCGACGTCGTCGAATTCGGGATCGGGGGAACCAGATATGCCCTCGATATCCTCCTTGCACGTGAGATCGTCGAGATGGTGCCTATCACGCCGGTACCGCGTGCACCCCCCTATATCGCCGGGATCATCAATCTCAGGGGCGAGATCACCACCATCTTAAAACTCAACACTCTTCTCGGCCTTCCGGTAGAGGGGCGACGCGAGACGCAGAAGATCATCGTCCTCGTCCCGGAGGCGGCAAACGGATCAAACACCGGCATCATCGTCGACGACGTCCACACGGTGCGGCAGGTCGGTGAAGGTGACATCGCCCCGATGGACGAGGCGATGGCGAGGGAAGCGTACGTCAGGGGGATCATACGAACCGGAAGCAGAGAAAATACAAAAAATAAGCAGGAAAACGACCTGATCATCTGGATTGATCTCCAGAAAGTGATCAGGGAGCAGGTGAGCCGCGCCTGATCGCGAACCATATTACCTTTTTTGCGGATGTGAGAATAAAAGGGGCCTTGCTCAATCAACCGCGCCGAGTGCGGCATCGGCAACCGCAAGGGCCTCTTTCAGTTCAGCATCCCGGATCGGCTTGACGATGTAGCCGAGGGGCCTGACAGAGAGAGCCCGTTCTCTCATTCCCCTGTCTGAGTATGCGGTGACGAAGATGCACCTGATCCCGAGTTCGTCGGCAAGGAGGGAGGCGGCCTCGATCCCGTCCCTGTCCCCTTTCAGGTTGATGTCCATCAGGGCGATATCGGGAGAGGTCTCACGGGCTTTTTCCAGCGCAAGAGCGGCCGTCGCCGCAACCCCGGTCACCGTATGCCCCAGTCTCTTTACCCGGTTTGCGACATCAAGGGCGATTATCGCGGCGTCCTCCACGACCAGCACCTTCACGGCGTCTCGCCCCCGTGAGGGACCGTTACGAGGACACGCGTGCCCGCGCCTTTGTCTGAGATCTCCATCCGGCCCCCGAGTTGCTCGGTCACCAGGGTCCTGACCAGGGTGAGGCCGAGAGAACCGTCAGTCACAGGGTCAAAGCCTGCTGGCATCCCCGCACCTTCGTCCTCGACGACAAGAGTGAGGGTGTCGCCGTCGTCAAGGGCAGAGACCAGGACGCAGCCGGGCGCGCCTGCCGGATAGGCATGGGTGCATGCGTTCGAGATGAGTTCGTTCACGATCAGCCCGACCGGGATCGCAGCATTGAGCCTGAGGGAGAGGTCGGACGGCACGACGCGGGTGGCGACCAGATCGGCAGGGCAGGACACGGCAGCCGCACTATCGGCGATGAGGTCCGCGAGGTACGCCCCGAGGCAGACGCGGGCGTGGTCGGGAGAGCGGTCGAGATGGTCATGAGCCCGTGCCAGGACACCAAGACGCCCTTCGGTCTTCCTGATGATCTCGCGCCCCGCACCCTCCCCCATGCTCCCGGCCTGCAGGGCGAGAAGGCTTGAGATGAGCTGGAGGTTGTTCCGCACCCTCTGGTGGATCTCCGCAAGCAGGCGTTCCTTCTCCTGCAGCACCTGCCGCGCCGCGGTGACGTCCTCCATGATGACGGTCACGCCGGCCCCCCCGTCATCAAAGACGGTCGGGACAAATTTCACGACAAAATAGAGATCTTTTCCGTCCTTCTCGAACCTGACCTCGTCGGTCCGCTCTTTCCCGGCGAGCGCCACTCGCATCAGCCCGGCCTCAAGGAGGGGGGCGAGGAGGGGGATGTCCAGCGAGTCGATATCCCTGCCGGCGACCTCGCCGCGCCCGAAGCCGGTGAAGGAGAGGAGGTTGTCATTGGCCTGCACGACCCTTCCCGCACTGTCGAGGACAAGGATGAGGTCTGAAGAGAAGTCGAGCATGGCAGAAATGGGCACGCGGTGGGAGAGGTAGTAGACCTTCGCGACGGCGACCTCCTGCATCTCAAGGCGGCCGGAGACGACGAGCATATTCAGGTACTTCGCCACCGAGTTCCGGTTCATCCCGAGCCTCCGCGAGATCTCGGAGGTGGAGAGGCCCCGCGGCTCTTCACGGAGGAGCTCGATGATCCGCGAGCATTCTCCTGCCGGATCTTCTGGAGTACGTGACACGGGTTAATCCTTCCTGATTTTCATTCATCAGCACTCCAGATTTATAGTTATTACGAAAACTGCCTATCAATACTGCATGCAAAAGCAAAATGGTTATATATTTAAACTGCCATGATCTGTCATCAGAACCGCCTATCAGTATTGATAGGCAAATGTGAAAGACAGGCGCGCCAGAGGCCCGAACTCCGGCGGCAGGCACAGAAATATGCCCCGGGGAAGACCAACACCCCACCGCACCCCATCAGGGAGAAGAGAAACCATGAAATCACAGGAAAAGGCACAAACACAGGATGCAGAGCAGGCGACAGACAACAGGGAGCAACAGCAGGCAGATCTTGTCCTCCGGGGGATAGATCTCATTCCCGTTCCCCTCCATATCGTCGACAGGGACTTCAAGATCGTCTACATCAACAAGGCCGCAACAGCCCCTCTCGGGATGAAGGAGAGCGAGTGCATCGGGAAGCACTGTTACGACCTCTACAATGCTGAGATGTGCAAGTCAAGAAACTGCCCCGGCCGGATGGCTATGGAGACCGGGAAGACAAATAGCATCGATATTTCCTATGATGACGGTCGGTGGGAGAACTGCACCGCTGTGGCCTCCCGTGACGAAAACGGTCGGATCACCAGTGTGGTCGAGTACTTCCCGGACATCACCGCCCAGAAGAGGACCGTGCAGGACCTCCTCCATGTCGGCGAGGAGGCGCGGAACGGAAACATCTCCACCCGCGCCAGCCTTGACGCCGAGGGCGACTTCCTGGAGATCGCAAAGAGCGTCAACGCCCTCCTCGATGCGATCGTCGTACCTGTCCAGCAGACCATAACCACCATCCAGCAGATCGGGAAGGGAAAGATCCCGGAAAAAGTCACGGGTGACTATCGGGGTGACCTGGAAGAACTCATCGACAGCATCAACGAGTGCATCGACGAACTCAAAGGCCTGGAAGAGGGTAAAGCCGTCCTCCAGAGGACCGCACAGAACGACTTCACACGGAAAGTCGACGGGCACTACGAGGGCATTTACGCCGAGATCGCGGCGGCGATCAACGCCGTCCAGAACCGCCTTCTCCACATCCAGAATATGGCGGTCAATATCGGCAGGGGTGACCTCTCCGACCTGAAGGACCTCCAGGCGATCGGAAAGCGCTCGGAGAACGACCGGTTGATCCCGGCCTTCACCTCCATGGAAGAGGCGATCCAGGAACTCGTGAACGATGCGAACAAACTTGCAACCGCCGGCAGGGAAGGACGGCTGTCCACCCGTGCCGATGCCTCGAAGCACAAAGGGGAGTTCGCAAAAGTCATCGAGGGCGTCAACCAGTTGATGGACGGCGTCGTCGCTCCTGTGAACGAGGCGATGCAGGTCGCGGGCAAGTTTTCCGTGGGCGACTACACTGTCAGGTTCTCCGACGACATCGCCGTCGCCGGCGACTTCCTGAAATTCAAGGAGTCCCTGAACGAGATGGCCGGGAAGACATCCGCCGTCGTCACGCAGATCAAGCAGGCCGCGGACCAGGTGCAGTCAGGGGTTTCCGATGCAAGCAAAGGTGCAGACGAGATCGCGAAGGCAGCCGAACAGGTGGCGATCACCGGCCAGAAGTGCGCCGACCTCAACCGCGACCTCCTCACCCAGATGGAGGAGATCAGTCACCGCATCAGCGACCTCTCGGCCTCGAACGAGGAGATGGCCAGCACCTCGCAGGAAGTCCTTGAAAGAGCGGAAAACGTCGCAAAGATGGGCAAGGACGCGGAAAAACTCGGCAATGACGCCAACACGAAGATCACCGTCGTCGAGAAGATCGCACGGGAGAGCGTGAAGGACATCACCGAATTGACCCAGGAGATGCGGGAGATCAACAAGATCGTCAAACTCATCACCGACATCTCGAACCAGACCAACCTCCTCGCCCTCAACGCCGCGATCGAGGCGGCACGGGCGGGCGAGCACGGCCGCGGCTTCGCCGTCGTCGCGGGCGAGGTCAGGAACCTCGCCGGCGAGTCCAAGAAGGCGACAAACGACATCGAGAACCTCATCACATCCATCCAGGCAAAGAGCGAGAAGACCGCCACCGCGATCACCTCGGCCAACACCGAGATCTCCTCCAGTGTCGAGAGCGTCAACAACGCCATCCTCGCCCTCAACAAGATCGTCGATGGCGCCAGCGAGGTGACCCACGACATGAGCGAGATCGCAAAGGCCGTCGAGGACCAGGCGAACACGAGCAACGCCGTCGTCCAGATCGTCGACAACGGCACCAGGCTGACCCAGGAGACAATGAAGCAGGTGAGCGACCTTGCCGCCCTCGCAGAGGAGGCAAGTGCCTCGACAGAGGAGATCGGGAGCGTCACCCACCAGCTCGACTCCATGGCCGGCGACCTGAAGGACACGATGAAGCAGTTCAAGGTGTAGGCACCATGGAAATCATAGACGTCGTCGAGTTCGAGATCGGGGGCACCCATTATGCCCTCGATATCAGCCTCGCGCGGGAGATCGTCGAGATGATCCCGATCACCCCGGTGCCGCGTGCGGCACCCCATATTGCCGGGATCATCAACCTCAGGGGCGAAATCACCACCATCCTCAACCTCAACAGGCTTCTCGGCCTTGCAGAGAGAGACGATAACGCAACACGGAAGATCATCGTCCTCGTCCCTGATGCCGCAAACGGCTCGAACACCGGGATCATCGTCGACGATGTCCACTCGGTACTGCGGGTCGGGAAAGACGACATCGTCCAGATGGACGACACCCTCGCGAAGGAAGCATATGTCAAGGGTATCATCAGGATGAAGGCGGACGAGAAGGGAGGGAAGGCCCAGAAACAGGACCTGATCATCTGGATCGACCTCCAGAAGATCCTCCTCAACCTGACAGGCTGAAACCGAGAAAGGCACGAATAGAAACATATTACCCGCATCCGCCCGGATCATATTGGTGGAATGCAGGGAACAGAGTGGACAGGTCCGGAATTCTGCAGGTTAAGGCCTCATGTCTGTACCTCCTCACTCGCGTTTTTTACCCTGGTCTGTTTTTCCGTCGTTTCGTACGCCTTCTCTATCGGCATCACCAGGATCACATCCGTGGTCCTCTATGTCCCGGTCGTCCTCATCGCATACCGCTACCCGCGCTACGGCATCCTCTCGGCCTTCCTCACCGGCGCCACCTATCTCGCCCTGTACCGCATCTTCATCCCCGGATGGACGGACTTTCCCGAAGTGCTCGTCAACACCGTCCTCCTTGTCGGCATCGGGTCCCTCACTGCTATCCTCTCGTACAGGCTGAGCGAGAAAGAGAGCAACCTGCGGGGCATCTACGACGCTTCCTCAGCAGGCATCTTCCTTCTTTCGAAGGACGGGAGCATCGCTGAAGAGAACGACAGGTTTCTCTCGATGCTCGGCTACAAAAACGGGGAGAGGCCGGGACGCCTGGGCCAGATCTGGCAGGAAGAGGAGGCCGCCCGCTTCCCCGGCGAGGCGAAAGCCGACGCCTCCGGGAATGGTATCGAGATCGAGTTCATCGCACGGGACGGCCGGCATATCCCGGTCGTCCTCTCGGCAGCACCCGGACCTGACGACCTGACCGTCTGTACGGTCGTCGATATCGGCCCGCGAAAACAGGCAGAGAAGGAGAGAGAGGAGGAAAGAGCGCGGACACGGGAATATCTCGACGTCGCCGGGGTGATCCTCCTGATCCTCGACGACAGGATGCATGTCAGGGCGATCAACAGGAAGGGGTGCACCATCCTCGGGTACCCTGAGGACGAGATCGTCGGGCAGGACTGGACCGAGAACTACCTCCCCGTACGGGTGAGGGATAGCGTGGTCTCGGTATGCACCTCGGTCCTCCAGAGCGACCGGGGCACGGTCGTCCCTTTCGAAAACCCCGTGCTGACCAGAGAGGGTGAAGAGAGACAGATCGCATGGACAATCCAGCCGATCAGGGATGAAAAAGGGGAGGTGTTCTCCATCCTCGCATCAGGTGAGGACATCACCCGGCACAGGCAGACCGTCAGGGCGCTCGAGGAGAGTGAAGAGAGGTACGAGAGCCTTGTCGCTATCGCACCCGAAGCGATCGGCATCTACTGCGACGGGCAGATCGTCTACCTGAATGCCGCCGCCCTCCGGATGCTCGGGATCAAGGGCCCCGTCGACTTCGAGCAGATGCCCTTCTGGCCGTTTATCCATCCCGATTCCCTGGCGACTGTCCGCGAGGAACTCACCAAGACGCAGACCGGGGTCTGGTCCTCGTACTTCCAGGAGATCAAGCTCTGCAGGGTCGATGGGGAGACCGCGTATGCAGAATCGACGATGGTCCCTATCACCTACAAAGGACGGCCGGCCACCCAGTTCGTCCTCAGGGACATCACCGTACAGAAACGGATGGAGGAAGAACTCAGGCAGTCCGAGGTGCTGTACAGGACGATCTTCGAGGCGGCGGCAGCCGCGATGGTGATCATCGAGGAAGACCTGACGATCTTGCGTGCCAACTCAGGCTTTGTCGCCCTCTCAGGGCTCCCGGCGGATGAGATCAAGGGAAAGATCCCCTGGGGCCTTTTTTACTCTCCACAGGATGGGAAAAGGATGCTCGAATACCACAGGAGACGGTGCAATGGAGATCCGGACGCCCCGCAGACCTATCTCTCCTCATTTACCGATGCGGGGAGGAACACTCACGACGTCATCGTGACCGCCTCCGTCATCCCGGGGACAAAGAAGAGCATCGTCTCCTTCGTCGACGTCACGGTCCAGAGGGAGTACGAGAAGGAGTTAAAAAGATCGCTCCTGGAAAAGGAGGCCCTTCTCAAGGAGATCCACCACAGGGTCAAGAACAACATGCAGCAGATCGCAAGCCTCCTCTCTCTCCAGGCCGCGACGGTCGCGGACAGGGGAATCGCGGGGTGCCTGCAGGCAAGCGAGAGCCGGATCACCGCAATGGCCCTTGTCCACGAGAACCTCTACCAGTCTGAGAGTCTCGCCTCCATCCGCGCCGACGCCTACATCACAACTCTCTGCTCTGAGATCAAGGCATCATACACACCAGGACCGGGGATCAGGGTCGATACCGCCATCGACGATGTGGCCCTGGACACGGACACGGCCATCCCCTGCGGACTGATCATCAATGAACTTGTGACGAACGCCTTCAAACACGCCTTTACCGGACGGGACCAGGGCAGGGTCCTGGTCAGCCTCAGGCGGCAGACAGAAGGTCGGCTCTGTCTCAGGGTCGAGGACGACGGGATCGGACTGCCCGCCAATATCTCCATCGACAATGAGGAGACGCTCGGGTTGCGACTGGTGTCGGCCCTTTCCGAACAGATCGGGGGAACCCCCAGGTTTTCATCAGGAGGCGGGACGCGTTTTTCCGTCACGTTCCCGTACGCACCGCCGGAAACGGAACAAAGGGACCGGGAAAATCGCTGGTGAAACGAGGTTTCCGGCGGTATGCCGGGGCAATTGGCGGCCGGGGAGAAAAAAAGCCGGCCCGTCGAAAACCAGCTATCGCGGTATCTCCCGGGCCAAAAAAGAAAAATATTGTCAGAGCCCGGCAAGGAACATCCGGTGGAGCCGGAGGTCGCCGCCAAGTTCGGGATGGAAGGAGAGGACCATATGTTTCCCCTGCCGCACCGCGACGATCCCCTGCGGGAGAGTGGCGAGCACCTCGACGCCGGGGCCGGCGCGGACCGCGAGGGGCGCCCTGATGAAGACCGCATGGAAGGGGGCGTCGAGGCCCGTCACCACAAGGTCGGCCTCGAAAGAGTCGCGCTGCCGCCCGAAGGCATTCCTGTCCACCGCGATATCGACGATCCCGAGAGGGGCGAAACGGGTGTCGCTGATCCCTGCTGCCACCAGCACCATCCCCGCACAGGTCGCGAAGATCCCGCCGTCGAAGGTGCGGATCGCCTCACGGAGGCCGCTCTCGTCGATCAGGCGGGCGATCGTCGTCGATTCCCCACCGGGCAGGGCGAGGGCGTCGCACGCCGCAAGGTCGGCCGAAGAACGGACAGGGACGACACTGCCCGCACCGCCGAGGGCCTCCTCGAAGGCCCTGATATGCTCGGAGACGTCTCCCTGAAGGGCGAGGACGCCGACCTTCTTACCAGCCACGCTCCTGCAGCCTCTCTTCATCCTTAAGTTCGTGGACGTCCAGGCCCTTCATCGGGTCGCCGATACCGCGGCTCACCTCGGCGATGAGCTTCGCGTCGGTGTAGTGGTGGACGGCCTCGACGACCGCCTTCGCCATCTTCTCCGGGTTCGAGGACTTGAAGATCCCTGAACCCACGAAGACGCCGTCCGCGCCCATCTGCATCATCAGGGCGGCGTCCGACGGGGTTGCAATCCCGCCTGCCGAGAAGTTCACCACAGGGAGACGGCCCCTCTTTGCCGTCTCTGCAAGGACCTCGTACGGCGCCTCGATCGCGCGGGCGCGGGCACGGAGTTCCTGCTCGTCCATGCCGGCAAGCTGCCTGATCTCGCCCTGGATCGCCCGCATATGCCGGACGGCCTCAACGACGTTGCCGGTGCCGGCCTCGCCCTTCGTCCTGATCATCGCCGCACCCTCGTTGATCCGGCGCATAGCCTCGCCGAGGTTCCGGGCTCCGCAGACGAACGGCACGGTAAACCGTGCCTTGTCGATGTGGTACTCCTCGTCGGCCGGGGTCAGGACCTCGCTCTCGTCGATCATGTCGACGCCGATCGCCTCAAGGACCTGCGCCTCGACAAAGTGGCCGATCCGCACCTTGCCCATCACCGGGATGGAGACGGCATCGATGATCTCGAGGACCTTCTCGGGGTCGGCCATCCGCGCCACCCCGCCGGCCTTCCTGATGTCCGCGGGAACCCGCTCCAGGGCCATCACAGCGACGGCGCCCGCCTCTTCAGCGATCCGCGCCTGCTCGGCGTTCACCACGTCCATGATCACCCCGCCCTTCTGCATGGACGCAAAGCCCCGCTTCAGGAGCTCGGTGCCGTACCTCAGTTCCTCAAGTTTCATTATTCCTATCTATTGGACAGTCATGCCCATAAAAATAGTGCGATGATCGCAAAAACCGAAAATATGAGGGTTATTCCGCGGACTGAACCGATTATATCGGCCCCACCCGCTGCAAGGCTCTTCTCACCCGGACCGATCTGGTACACACCCCTCTTGGCGAACCGCACCCCTGTCCCACCGGCGAGGACGGACATCGGCCACCCGCCATTAAAACCCGGCCTTTTATGCCTGTCTTCAAGGAGACAGCGCCATGCAGGCAGGAGCCTCCCCTTCAACCCGAAGTACAGGAGGCCGACACATCCCGATATCCTCGACGGGAGGAGGTTTGCGATATCGTCGGCCCGTGCGGCGCACCATCCCAGGCGTGCCCGCTCGTCCGTATAGCCGAGCATCGCGTCCATGCAGTTGACAGCCCTGTAGGCGGCCGCCGCGGTGAGGCCGAGGCCGAAGGGCGCGAAGACGGCGAACCAGAAGAGCGGGGCGATCACCGAGTCTGAGAGATTCTCGGCCACCGACTCGTACGCCGCCGACCTGATCTCCTCGGCCGAGAGGGTGCGGGTGTCGCGGGAGACGAGCATCCCGGCCGCCCGGCGCCCCTCGTCAAGACTTCCCGAGGCAAGGGCCGCCTCCACCGCGCCCGCGTGCTCCTCCAGGGAGCGCCAGGCAAAGGTCGCCTTGAGAAGGAAGGGGGAGAGGACGAGGAGGAGAAGGGCCGGCGCGAAACTCTCGACACACCAGAAGGGGAGGGCGAAGAGAACGACTGAGACGGCCCAGAGCACACCTCCTGCCGCCCGCTGGAGGGAGGCGGGGTAGAGAGACGGCCGACCCCACCAGCCCACGAACCGCCCGAAAAGAGCGACAGGGTGCAGAGGGGTGTGCGGGTCGCCGACGATCCGATCGAGGGCGAGAGCCGCACCCAGGGTCAGGGCCGCAGGAACCATGCGGCGAGCACCCCGGCAACGAGGACGATAAAAGCGGCGGCTTCAAACGCGACCATTTTCGTGGCCGCATAGATGATAAAGAGGAGCGCGGCCGCGGCGACGACCGCAAAGGGGATCACCGGTAGATGGGGCTCTGCAGCCACGGGAACCGGGAGAGGCGGTTCTTCGGCTGGAGGTTTCGCCCGCTCGCTGACGGCAACACCGAGCCTCGCCCGGTTCGTGCCGTACCCGGTGATCACTTCGATATCGAATGTCCCGGGGAAGACATCTTTCCTGATAAAGATCGGCACCTCGGCTGTCGTATCGACAAAGAGGTTTTCGTGGCAGAAGTCGGTGAACCTCCCGGCATCGGCCGCGGAGAGGGTGAGGTGGAGGGGAGAACCCTCGTTCACGAGCCTGATAAACACCGTGTCGCCTGGCGCTACGCTGACGGGTTCGGGAAGGTCAATCGAGTTTATACCACGAGTATTGAGCCTGATCTCACAGGAAACGTCCATATTCAGTCCTGATCAACCTTCGGGAGGAGGTTGGGGATGCTCTCCCTGATGGGGTACTCGACCCCGCAGGCCCCGCAGACAAGGGAGCCTTCAATAATGTCGTCGTCCTTCTCCTCGACCACGCGGAGCTCGAGGTCGCCCTTGCAGACCGGGCAACAGAGGATCGGGAGGAGGGACCGCTTCACAGTTCATCCCTCACGTCGACGATCTGCGAGAGCTCGGGGCCGGTCGAGATGAGCCCGATCGGTGCGCCGATGTCCTTCTCGGCCTGTTCGAGGAAGGCGATCGCCTTCTCGGTGAGCTGATCGTACGAGGTCGCGCCGAAACAGGCCGGGTCAACATGGTCGATACCGGTGATCGCGGCGATGGTGCAGCCATTGATCATCGCCGAGTACCGGGCCATCTTACCGTCCCAGCCACCGATCCTGCGGAGACGGTGGGTGACGGTGCCGAACTCCTGGAAGCCGAGGGTGTTCGACTGCTCCGCGGTCATCTCGGTCTGGAAGGGTCCCTCGCCGACGCGGGTCGGGTAGGCCTTGAAGACGGCGATGACATCGTCGATCCTGGTCGGGCCGACACCGTTGTCCGCGGCGATCTGGGACGCGGAAGTGTCCTTGCTCGTCACAAAGGGATAGGTCCCGTAGTACAGGGAGATGCCGAAGCCCTGCGTCCCTTCGAGGAGGACATTTTCGCCCGCGTCGATGGCGCCGTTGACAGCCTCGGCAACATCGATGATATAGGGCGCGAGTTCGGGGACGTCCTTTGCCTGCCTGGAGATGCGCAGGACGCGGTCCGAGTTTGCCGGGCCGCAGCCGGTGCCGGTCGAACCGATCTTCTTCGAGAGATGGGCGCTCCCCCTGTCCCTGGCGATGTGCTCCTCCTCGATGATGCCGCAGCGGCCGTCGACAAAGGTCCTGTCCGCGACGTTAAGGAGCTCCACCTCATGGAGGAAGACACGGGGATCGACGAGGACGCCGCTCCCGATGCAGAGTTTTGCGTTCGGGTAGACGAAACCGGACGGGATCATCCGCACGCCGTAGTTCTGGTCCCCGACTGTGACAGTGTGGCCTGCATTGGGGCCGACCCCGCCCCGGGAAATAATGGAGGGATGGTCCTGGTGGGCAATATGCGCCACTATTTTGCCCTTTCCTTCATCCCCGAAAAATCCGCCGACAATAATCGTACACGACATTGCTATATCATGTAATTTGGGGTGATACATGATGATAAAAGTATATCATCAGCCCCGACCGCCCTCTCACTCCCGGTCGCACGTCTCTTTTTCGCCCGAAGAGAGGCAGGATCTGATGTTCCGGTAATATGGGATGTGCAGGACGATATGGACGGCCATCAGCGCCATGAAGAGGAGACCGGTGATGTTGTGGAGGTCCACCCAGTCACCGCGGGTAACCCCGAGAAATACCCTGAGGTTCGTCGCGCCGGTGCCGGCATGGACCCATCCCCACCCCCCGCCCCCGGATGGAAGGAAGAAAAAAAGCACTATCGACGAGAGCCCTACGACAAGGAAAGATACGATCAATCCGATGTCTATTATTGCGTTTATCTGTCGTTTTCGCATAAAAAGAAGATACGGGCGGCCATATAAAAACCTGACCATTCTGTCAGGGCGCACTCCGACGACCGGATCCGGTGTTCCTCAGGAAACAGGAAAGGATCCCGGGATAATCCCACCACGGCCCCGGATCCGGATCATCCGGGCATATTGTATTATTTGAAAAAGCAGGGGATCTCCAGTGGAAACAAAGGGGTCATGCACCCGCCATTTGTCAGACAAAGGTCATACCCCCTGCCGAAGGGATATGGATGATTCCGAAGATTTGAGAGATAAAAATAGGATAATATAATCAGATCAGACCCGAGACAAAGGTGCCCATCCTTTCGACAGCCAGAGAGAGGTTTTCCCGGCTTGTTGCATAGGAACACCTGATATGGCCGCGGCCCGACTCGCCAAAGGCACTGCCGGGTACGACCGCGACTTTCTGCTCCTTCAGGAGACGCTCGGCAAACTCCTCGTCGGTGAGGCCGGTGGCCTCGATGGAGGGGAAGGCATAGAAAGCGCCCTCCGGCATGTGGCAGCGGAGGCCGATCCTGTTGAGGCCCTCGACAAAGAGGTTCCTGCGGAGGCGATACTCCCTGACCATCTCGTTCTTGTCCTGCTCGGCCTGCCGCAGTGCGGCGTACGCGGCGATCTGGCCCATCACCGGGGCGCAGAGCATCACATACTGGTGGATCTTCAGGGCGGCGTCGGAGATCTCGGGAGGTGCGCAGAGATAGCCGACCCGCCACCCGGTCATCGCGTAGGCCTTCGAGAAACCGTTGAGGGTGATCGTCCTGTCGCGGAGTTCGGGGATGGAGGCCGGCGAACAGTGGGTGCCTTCATAGGTGAGCTCCGAATAGACCTCGTCGGAGATGAGGAGGAGGTCGCGGTCGACGAGGATATCGGCAATCGCCCGGTAGTCGTCGCGGGTCATCACGCCGCCTGTCGGGTTGCTCGGGAAGTTCAGGAGGACGGCCTTCGTCTTGCCGGTGATCTGTTCCTGCAGGGAGTCGGGGGTGACCTTGAAGCGGTCCTTCTCAAGGCAGGGAAGGGGGACAGGTTTCCCACCTGTCAGGGTGACGCAGGGAGCATAACTGACATAGGCGGGGTCCTGGACGATCACCTCGTCGCCGGGGTCGACGACCGCCCTGATCGCGATGTCGGCGGCCTCAGAGACGCCGGTCGTGATGATGATCTCGGACTCGGGGGAGTAGCTGAGATCGTAGCGCCGGGCAAGGTCCGCGGCAAGGGCCTCGCGCAGGGGTGGGTAGCCGCGGTTGGAGGTGTACGTCGTGACGCCCTGCTCGATGGAGTAGATGCTCGCCTCGCAGATGTTCCAGGGGGTCGAGAAGTCTGGTTCGCCAACGCCGAGGGATATCACGTCCTGCATACCCATGCAGAGGTCGAAAAACTTCCTGATCCCTGAGTGGGGGATGATGCGAGCTTTTTCAGATACAAAGTCCCTCATGATGTCACCTAGAAGGAGTACGGCAGGCGCTCGCTCGCCTCGCGCTCGTCGTACGGGGTTCCGTTCTCCTTGTACGTCTTCATCGCGAACTGTGTCGTCGTCTCCCTGATCTGGTCCATCGTGGCGATGTGCTCGGAGACGAAGCGGGCGACGTCCTGCATCGTCCGGCCCCTCACAAGGAGGATCAGGTCATAGCGCCCTGAGACGAGACGGACGGCCTTGACCTCCCTGAAGCGGGCGATACGCCCCGCGATCCTGTCGTAGCCGAAGTCGCGCTCAGGCGAGACCTTGAGGGCGATGATCGAGGTGACCTCTTCGTTGCCGGCCTTCTCCCAGTCGACAACTGCGGCGTACTTTCTGATGATCCGGGCCTCTTCGAGTGCCCTGATCCGGCGTTCCGCCTCTTCGATCGGGAGTTCAACCATGGTCGCCAGTTCCTCGATCGGGATCCGGCTGTTCTCCTCCAGGAGGTGGAGGATGAGTAAATCTTTTCCGTCCATATCAATCACCGGAATGATGCCTTCAGGCGGTTGAGGTCGACCTGCGCAAGCCGCTCCTCGGAGAGCCTGGGATCTTTCGCTAATACTTCCTGTATCTTTTTCGTGTTGGTGTCAAACCACATCTCTTTTGTCCTTCCGTATCGCCCTTTCGATACGACCCTGCTGTTGATCACGCCGAGCATGCTCAGTTCCGAGATGAGGTCGGTGATCCGCCGGTGGGTGAGGGGGTCGATGTTGACGGTGCGCGAGACCTCGCGGTATACCCGCGTCACCTCGCCTGAGGTGAAGATCTTCTTGTCCATCTGGTCAAGGAGGAGCATCGAGTACAGGACGACCTTGCTCTGGGTCGGCAGGGTCGAGATACATTCGATCATCGAGTCGGTCTCGATCTTCTCCAGGGCCATCCGCACATTCCTTTCCCCCACCTTCTCCGCGTTCTCCCTGTCGGCGAGTTCGCCCGAGACCCGGAGGAGGTCGAGGGCCCGCCTGGCATCGCCATGCTCCTGCGCGGCGAATGCGGCGCAGAGGGGGATGACTCCCTCATCAAGGCTGCTCTCGACAAAGGCCATCTGGGCGCGCTGACTGAGGATGTCGCAGAGCTGCGGCGCATTGTACGGCGGGAAGACGATCTCCTCCTCTGAAAGTGAGGAGAGGACGCGGGGGTCGAGGAAGTCGGTGAACCGCAGGTCATTGGAGATCCCGATCATCGAGACCTTCGCACCCCGCAGGTCGGAGTTGATCCTAGTCAGGTTGTACAGGGTCTCGTCGCCGCTCTTCTTGACCAGTTTGTCGATCTCGTCCAGGACGATGACGAGCACGCCGCCGGTCGTCTCGAGCTGGTTTTTCAGTTCGGCATAGACCTGGTCGGTCGGCCACCCGGTCATCGGGATGTGGGCGCGGGACTTGTCGCTCGGGGTGGCGTCGAGGTCCTCGAGGCCCTTCGCTATCTGGGCGAGGACCCGGTACTGGGTGTCGATCACCTCACAGTTGAGGTGGACCACCCGGCATCTAGTGCCAGCTCCCGCAGCGACCTTCTCAAGTTCGGCCCCGACGTACCTGACACAGGCCGTCTTCCCTGTCCCGGTCTTCCCGTAGATGAGGATGTTCGAGGGGGTCTCGTTCTTGAGGGCAGGAGCGAGGATGGAGGCGACAGCATCGATCTGGGGGCGACGGTGCGGGAGTATCTGGGGGCGGTACGAGTGGCGGAGGACCTCCCGGTTTCTGAAGATCCGATTATTACTCAGGAACTTTTGAAAGAGTCCAAAGGATTGATGATCGTTTTCAGACATGATATCAGCCGCGGGTACTGGGGAAAACATCAGATGATAGGGGTCGTGGAGATATAACCCCTTTGTTTCCATTGGAGATAGTATATAAACAAAATATCAGCCAGGGAGATCGCCGTCGAATCCATCGAGATCAGGAATCTGATCCCCCACCCCTTTATTTCGACTGGAACGCCAAGAAAACAGAGTATCTGTTTTCTTTTATATTGAGAAAAACAGCTTGTTGTAAGCTTCGCGACTTGTACTATAAATGATCTATGATCTCAGAGCAGGATCTTTCGATCACAAAACAGAGGATCAGAGAGATCAGGAGAGATCCCGATCCCCGATCCCGGATCAGCGCGGCAGCTGATCCCGATCTCCGGCGATCAACGGATCAGGATCCTCAATTTAGGATCAGAAATCGCCGATCTGGATCATGATCCGGAGGTTGTGATCTCGATCTCCCGGTCAGATCCAGATCTGTGATCGGCTGATCCCGATCTCCGATCCTTGGATCCTGATCTGTGATCCGGGATCGAGATCTCAGATCACCTCTCCTGACTGGTCCCTGATTTGTCCCTGATTGAATCTCGATCTCGATCTCAGATCCCGGATCCTGATCTCCTGATCGTTTTTCCTGATCTGATCCCTGATCTGTGGATCCTGATCTCAGATCCGGCGATCCTGATCCCGGATCAGGGTCGGGATCCCGCGATCTTGCGATCAGATCAGGGGATCTTCCCGGGATCGTCTCATGATCTTCCATGATCTTCGGTGATCTCCTCGGATCCCGGGGTCTGATCGGCGGATCCGCGCGATATAATGATCAGAATAGTGGAGTACAGGTAAATTCAGCCTCTTTTTACCCTTTTTCGCGATATCTTCTCCCCTCCTATCTCTCCATTCCTCCAGTGGAAACAAAGGGGTCGGGGTTTGCGGCCCTTCTATCACAAGAAGTATCAGAGGGAGCGATCAACATATCCCCGAGGCTTCTCATGAAACCCGAGCACATCAAGCCGATCGAGATCACTGCGGCGGTGATCACTGTCTCTTCGACCCGTACCGAGGAGAACGATACCAGCGGAAAGGCGATCCGTGACCTTCTCACCGCCGGGGGATACAGGGTCGTCTTCTCGGTGATCGTGAAGGACGACAGGCAGGCGATCCGGGCCGCCCTTGTCACCGCGCTCGGGAAGGCCGACGCCGTAGTCCTCAACGGCGGCACCGGCCTCACCCCTGACGACTGCACCATCGAGGCCGTCGAGCCCTTCTTCGAGAAGAGGATGGAGGGCTTTGGCGAACTCTTCAGGATGCTCTCCTTCGACGAGATCGGGACCTCGGCCCTCCTCTCGCGGGCGACCGCGGGCATCGTCGGCGGGAAGGCGGTCTTCTGCGTCCCCGGTTCGACAGGCGCCGTGACCCTCGCCACCAGCAAGATCATCGTCCCCGAACTCAGGCATATCATCTCCCACTCGCGGGGATGAATACCCTCTTTTTCTGTCCGTGACTCTTACAGCATTGCAGCACGTTTACAGCAGATTTTCAGCACCTGCCGCGACGATCGAAAAGCGAGAATTGGCCCGGAAACTGACAATACTAATAGAGATAGAGCGCGCGTCTCTCTCTCAGTACTAACTTACAGCACAACACACACACACAGTGGCATCTCTTCTCCTCCCTCCGGGTGGGTGCGTGTGTGTGATATCCGCGATGCTGCAAACGATCATGCGATATCGTCATGTGGCGGAGATAACCGATATCAAAGCTCTCAAATCCGTCTGTTGAATTTCAGTGCCTTCCGCGAACTGCTGTAAACGACTGTAAAGAAGGGAGGTCTGCTGTAAACCAGGGGGACGAGGGTCAGGGGGTGCCCCGGGCGCTATCCCCCCTTCGCCTTCCTCCAGGAGAAGAAGATCACGGCCCCGACGACCGCCACGATGGCGACGATGAGAAGGACGACCGTCAAGGGGACGGGCCCGCCCTCTTCCCCCTGCCCGGGCAGCACGGTTCCTTCGACCGAGATGTTCGTCTTCGTCGTGTAGAGGTTCCCGTCAGTATCCCTGTACTCGATGACGAGCGGGACCTCGGTGACGTTTTCGGCCCTGAAGGTCAGTTCGAAGTTCGAGAGATCGTCCGGGTCCAGGGAGGCGACCGGGTAGACGCGGTCCGGATCGACAGGGACGCCGGGGGACCCCACGGTGACGACGACGGCCTTTGCCACCTCGAGTCCGGCATTGGTCACGTCCCCGCTGACCCGGTACGATCCGTTCTCAGGTGTCACCTCCACCCCGGAGACGACGATCCGTGCACCCTTCTTGTTCTCGGAAAAGATGATCGGGATCGATGCCTCGGTCGTCCGCTGGTTCCTGCCGTTCCTGTACGTCACCGTCATCGTGAGAGTAACTTCACGGTCGGGCGTGATGTTGAATGTCGCCTCTGCAGAACTGTCAGGCGCAAGCGCACCGATGAAGGTGCTTGTCGGGACACTCACTATCCCCTCGCCCGACGGGACCACCGAGACGCCGTTGATCTCTCCCGAGCGGGGATTGCTCACCGTCACCCTCACCATTTCCTTCTTTCCTGCGGTGAAGGCGTCGGGAACGTCGGCGACCGAGACCCGTGGTTCAACGGCGTCGACCCTCACCGGCACCGCGTAGCGCAATGACCCGGCATTCGTGAAGTCGAGGACAAGACGCGGGTAATAGGTCCCGGAACCGGCATCTGCCTGCACAGTAAAGGTGAAAGAGGCCTCGTTCCCCGCCCCGATCGCACCGAAGGTCTGGTAGGGGTTGTCGAGGACGAGGATGTTCCCCTCGGTGTACATCTTTGCACTTCTGATAGGCACGCTCACCTGTGCCGTGTTCTTCACCGTGACCGTGACCGTCGCCACGTCGCCGGGCATCAGGACCGCCGGTTCGATCACCGCCCCGGTGACCATCACCTGTGCGGCGTCTTCCTCAGGCGTCGCCGCGTCCGCCGCCCCGGCAAGGAGGAGGAGAAGGAAGAATGCACCGGTGAAGAACACCTCTCTCATCTACAGCACACCGAGCATGATGATCTGATAGACGATATATAAGACCACCGGCACACCGACGACGACCGCGGCGTCCCTGGTGGTGAGGCCGCGAGCGTACTTCATCCCGAAGATCCAGATGTTCGCCGCCCAGACAAGGAAGATGACGCCGACGATCTGGCCCGCCTGGACCAGTGGGGACTTCCGGATCATCTCCTGGAAGGCCGCCGAGGCCGCCGGGTCGGTAAAGTCGATGGCCGGGAAGGTGAAGGAGGAGAGGAAAGAGTACGTCAGGCCGAGAATGATCAGGGCAGAGACGATGAGAGGGACGTACCCGTACCCCACCGCTTCGAGGCTCTTCTTCAGGTCGCCGGACCCGTTGTAAAAGGAGGAGAGAGCATAGAAGACGAGGGCCTGGACGGCCCAGATGATCAGGGAGAAGATCACGATGCCGATCGCCGTGGTGATGCCGATGAGGCCGACAAACCCCTGCATCTCCGAGGGGAGGGAGGGGAGCATGGCGGTCATGGTGAGATAGGCCGTAACGGCGCCGATGATCCCGGCGATCAGCACGAGGATGAAGGGCACCATCAGTGCCGGGGCTTTGTCCGCCCTCTCCCTGAAGAACGCGTCCGGGTTCAACAGGACATCAAAAATCCAATGGCTCATACGAAGAGAGTGTACGCCGATCAATTTAAGGATAGGGTCTCACTCCTCCAGGGCGAGGAGCACCGCCTTCCTGAAGACGATCTCCGGGAGCACCCGTCCGACAGGAGCGTTCGGATCGAAAGCAAGGGCCGGGTTGCCGAGTTCCTCCATCCGTGAAGGACCTGCGCAGTAGCGTTCTGCCCCTACCGCCTCTGCAAGGAGGTCGTCGAGGGTGACGCCGTTGAAAAAGACGCCCCCTTCCCCGTCCGCCTCCTCGACCTCCATCTCCACCGTGACGCCGTTCTCCTCCAGCATCGGGACAAGATCCCTGAGGAGTTCGGAAAGGCTCAGTCCCGTATCGGCCGTCCTGTACGGGCATGCGGTGCCGGGCCGCCGCCGCCAGAGGACGACGAAATTCTCCTTCACTGCGGGGTCCCCCCTGCCGCCAGGATCATGGATGAAGAGGATCGTCCCCTGCCCATAAAAACCTCAGTGTTTCCTGAGGTATTCCCGGACCTTCTCTGACTCGATCCAGCCGCGGTCCAGCGCGGTGATGATCCCGTCGATGATCTCTGCCTGCTCCATGATCTGCCCGGCATGGCGCTCCTCGCAGTGGAGGTCGGCGATGCCGACGATCACGGCGAGGGGGTTTCTGATCTCGTCGCCCAGTATGGCGAACTGCGCGATGTTCTGCTCGATCTGTGCGTAGGCCTCGGCCCGCACCCTCTCCATCTCCATCCTCTCGGTGACGTCCCGCGCCACACCCTGGGCCCCGACCATCACCCCGCTGTTCAGGATAGGTGCGGCATTGATCTCGAGGTACCGTGCCGACCCGTCCTTCGCACGGATACGGATCGCCAGTCCCTCGATCGCCTTCCCCTCTCGAAGGTCTGCAAAGAAGGATTCAAATCTGGAGAGATCGGCGTCTCCCTGGTTGAACACGAAATTTTTGCCCAGAAATTCCCCGGGGTCGTATCCGCTGATGCGGCGAACTGCGGGAGAGACATAGGTGAACAGGCCCTCGGCATCGGTGGCGAAGATCAGGTCGAAACTCCGCTCGGCAAGGGCCCGGAACTTCTCCTCGCTCTCCCTGAGCGCGCCCTCCGACCTCCTCCTGATCCTGACCGTATAACCGAGGAAGAGGACGGCGATGACGAGGGTGGCGATGGCGAAGGCGCCCGCCACTGCCACGGTCCTGTCGATCTCGATCGAGGGCGGCGGGCTGTTGATCACCGTGCTCCCTGCCGGGAGAGGGGCATTTTCGAGGCCGAACCTCTTCAACTGGACATAGTCGAAGAAGTACTCTCCTTGAGGCTCTTTTTTTACCGGGATCGAGGAGGCCGATTCGCCGTTGAGAACCCTGAGGGTCATCATGCCCGCCTCCCGTCCCTGGTCCTCGGCAGAGAGGAGATTTCCCCCGGTCAGGCCGTCCCCCATATAGACCTCCCAGACACTGTAGACCGGCACGCGGGAGGCGCCGGAGACCTCCTTGATGACATCGTCGTATTCGTAATAGGTGCCGTTTGCGTCCCTGGTAAGGGTCATGAGGAGGACGACCGTGTCGGGAGAGAGGCCACCGACGTCCTCCTTTATCTCATCAAGGGTCTGGTTCTCCGGCATTGTGAAGGTGAGATGGCCCTCATAGCCCTTTGCGACCTCTTCGACGACTTTTCTGTCGGCTATCCCGGTCAGCGTATTGTCGTTGACGACATAGACCTCCCTGACGCCCGGATTGATTGAGATGGCGGCGTCGACCGTCCCCTGCACATCGGCGACTTCGACGATCCCGGTGCAGTTCTCCCACCCGGCAAGGTACCTGTCCTCAAAATAGTTCACCCCGCAGAAGATGACCGGCGTCCCGGGGAAGAGGTCGTCATGGTGCTCGCGGAGGAAGTGAAAGGCATATTCGTCCGAGCAAATGATGGCATCGAGTTTGATATCCCCATACTTGAGCCTGTACATCTCGACCATCTCCGCGGAGTAGCGGGGACTCGCGATCCGTGGGGTGTCCATGTACTCGATATAGAGGTTGACATCTGTGGTCCCCTCGTCAAAAGCTGAGTATATGCCGTCGGTGACCCCGTCGGTCCATGAGAGGCCCTCGTGATAGGAATGAAGAAGAAGAACGTTTTTTTCCGGGGAAGAAGCGATAGAAGCGGACGGCAGCAGGAGTATCAGGAAAAAAATGATAGTGAGGAATATCCGTGGGGGCGATCTGTCCCCGCAGTATCCTGAGGCACTCATGCCGTCTGTAGTTTCTGGTTGTTACTGTCCGCTTTTCCAGGCACGTATCCGCCTCATCGCCTCTTTCAGTGTGGGGATGGAGGCGGCATAGGAGACGCGTATCCAGCCCGGGGCATTGAAGGCCGTACCCGGGGTTGCCGCGACGTGTGCGTCATTCAGCCAGGAACGCGCGATCGCCATGTCGTCGCCCTCCACCTTCACGAATGCGTAGAAAGCGCCGTCCGGCGGGGCAACCGTGTAGCCCATCGAGGCGAACTCGTCGAGCATGTACATCCGGCGCGCCTCGAACTCCTTCCGCATCGCCTCGACACAGGTCTGGTCGCCCTGCAGGGCCGCGACGCCGCCCCACATGACGAAGGTCGTGGGGGAGGAGATCGAGTGCTGCTGGACCTTCATCATCTGCCGCAGTATGGGCAGGGGGGCGACGGCATACCCGAGGCGCCACCCTGTCATCGCGTAGGCCTTGGAAAAGCCGTTGATGGTGATCGTCCGTTCGGCCATGTCCCCGAGGGCCGCGAGGGATATGTGCTCTTTGCCATAGATGAGTTTTTCGTAGATCTCGTCGGAGAGGGCGAGAAGGTCGTAGTCCTCGCAGAGGTCCGCGACAAGTTTCAGGGAGGCCTTCGAGAGCACCGTCCCGGCCGGGTTCGAGGGGGTATTGACGACGATCATCTTCGTCTTCTGCCCGACCCGCTCCAGGATGGCGTCGTCGATCTGGAAGGAGGGCTCCTTCAGGGGGTGGTGGACGACCCGCCCGTCTGCCATCTGGACGCAGGGCTCGTAGCTGACCCAGGCCGGGTCAGGGAGGATCACCTCGTCACCGGGGTTGAGGCAGGCCTGCATCGCCTCATAGATGGCGTCCTTCGCCCCGCAGGTGGCGATGACGTTCTCCGGTCCGCAGGGGATCCCGTTCTCTGTCCGGCACTTCGCGGCCACGGCATGGAGGAGTTCCGGGATGCCGGCCGACGGGGCATAGTGGGTCTCGCCGCGCGCCAGGGCGTCGGAGCAGGCCTGCACGATATGCTCCGGCGTGGCGAAGTCGGGTTCGCCGATGGAGAGGCTGATCACGTCGATCCCCTCTCTCTTCATCTTTTTGGCGGCGTCGGTGATCTCGATCGTCGCCGACGGGGCGACAGCGCCGATCTTCTCGGAGAGGGTCCTCATCCTAATCTCTGCACCATCTTGACGGCAGATTCAACGGCGCGCTTTGCGTAGTCGATCCGCTCGTTGGCTTCCATGCGGGTCATGCCGGGCCCGGAGATGCCGAGGGCGACCGGCTTGTTGTACTCGAGGGAGAGGTCGATGATCTTCCGGGCGGCGTGCTGGACGACGATCTCGTCGTGCTGGGT
>NZ_DAGX01000003.1:46785-205091 GCF_002498315.1 Methanofollis sp. UBA420 | reverse complement strand
TCGGTCGTCGGGTCGGTCGTCGGATCTTCGATCAGATCGTCGATCATGTCATCGAGCACGTCGTCGGGAGAGTCATCGATCAGATCGTCGATCAGATCGTCGATCATGTCATCGAGTACGTCGTCGGGAGAGTCGAACTTCGGTCCCGGTTTCATAAGCGGGACATCCCTCTCCGGATGAAAAGGAGAGACCCCATCACCGGGAAAAGACCCCCTCATTACCGACATATCCAGATCGGCACCAGCCGCTAGAGGGGATACAACGGCCAGAAAGATAATACCAAGCACAAAAATCTCCAGAACCCGCCTGCCCACGACCATGCCCCCGCGACGACCGGTGACCGCACCGGTGCATCGTGCCAGACGATATAATTTCCACAATATAATTTTATCCCCTGCCCCTCAGGAGACAGCGATGCCATGATGCGTTGGACTCCAGACCAGAACCATATGCAGCGGCACTACACCATAAAAGAGATAAAACAGAATTTAACCAAAAAGGGTGTCAGGAGTTCCGCCTCTGCCACCTGACGGCCGCATAGACAGCAACAAGAAGAGCCGCACCGACAAAGGGGAAGAGAAAAGGAACCGTACCCCCATCCGTGACAGGGAAGGACACATCCGAGACCCCGGTCATCTTCCCGCCGTACACAACATGGGCGCGAACCAGATAGTCGCCCGGTTCCCGGGGAGTAAAGTTCATGGACAGGTTTTCTTCGGTCCCTGCCATGACCGTCCGCACCTCACCGTCGATAACGCCAACAAATGCACCGCTCCTGAATACATTGCCCACAAGAGTTGCATTCGTGTCGGCAGGGCCCGGGTTTTGAAAGACACCGGCGATCCTCAGGACATTTCCCACCACCGCTTCCCCCTCACAGGCAAGACAGGTCAGGTTCCCGTCCTGGAGGCCAGGGCCTTTCAGAGGAACCGCGGGAAAAGATGCATCGCCGCTCCCGGTCTCCCTGATAGACACATCCTCATCTGCCGTGACATTCCCGTCCACATCACCGACAGGAGGGGCGGTCTGGCCACTACCCGACGAACCTCCGCTCCCTCCGCCATCCCCACCAGAAGAGCCCCCATTCCCACCACCGCCAGTAGAGGGGGGAACAACATCGGTATCGGTGACGATAGTCACATGAGTACTGACAGTGACATCGGCCGCCGCCCCTGCAAGAACGGCGGCCTGCAGGATACAGAGAACCGCACACAATACGGCGACCCTCCCGCTCAACTCTCTCATGACATACCCCCCGGCCGATCACCGTGGACATATGCCTGCTGGCATATATCCCTTCCCGCGGGGCTGAAAAAAGAAGGGCTTCAGACCCTGAAGATCCCCTGCGACCTTTCCAGCGCATCGATCGCGGGGAGTTTCTTGCCGGTCAGGAATTCGATGCACGCCCCGCCGCCGGTGGAGATGTGAGTGAAGGCCGACTCAAGCCCCATCTTCTCGATCACTGCGGCCGTGTGACCGCCGCCGACAACGGAGAAGGGCACCTTCGATGAAGCCCTCAGGATCTCGAACGTTCCCACCGCAAAGGTGGTGTCCTCGAAGACACCCGCGGGGCCGTTCAGTACGACCGTCCCCGAGGACCCTATCGCATCGCAGACAGTCTGAAGGGCGTCAGAACCAATGTCCATCACCGGGGCGTCGGCCGGGATACGGTCGACCGGGTACTCGGCGCGGGTATTCTCCTCCCGCACCGCGACCTGATCGGGGAAGAGGATCCGGTCGCCGAAACGGGAGAGGATGGCCTTCGCCCTCTCGATCTCGGCCGTATACTTCAACTGGGCGACAAGATCCTTGGACGGTTTCCCGATGTCGTAGCCGGCGGCGATCAAAAAGACATTCGCCACCACGCCGATGACAATGACACGGTCGGCAATACCGTTCTCAAGCACATTCTCTGCCACGGCGATGGAGTCGTCCACCTTCGTCCCCCCGAGGACAAAGGTCACCGGCCGCGGCGCCCCGGTGAAAACCCGGGAGAGATTCCTGACCTCGCGCTCCATCAGGAGACCAGCAGACGACCGCATCAGCATGGGCAGGCCGACAACAGTTGGCTGTGAGCGGTGGGCAGTGCCGAAGGCATCGTTCACAAAGACATCGCCCATCGCAGCGAGTCTGCGCACGATATGAGTACCTTTCGCCACCTCGGGCGCCAGAGTCAGGTTCTCCTCGGCATTGAACCTGACATTCTCAAGCATCAGCACCTCGCCGGCATGGAGGGAGGAGACCGCCTCCCGCGCCGCCCGCCCGAAGATATCGTCGACGTACCCGACAGGGCGGCCGAGCATGTGCCCCAGCTTCTCCGCATGGGCCTGGAGAGTCGTGAAGTCCTTCTTGCCCGGCCTGCTCTGGTGGGTGAGGATGACGACCCTGGAGTCCTCCAGGTGCCGGATCGTGGGCAGGTGCTCACGGAACCGTTTGTCGTCCAGAATCTGGTTCGAAGCCGGGTCGATGGGGGAGTTCAGGTCCAGGCGGAGAAGGACCGTCTTTCCAGAGGGATCGAGTTCAGAGAGGGTTCCTATTGTCATGAGATAACCTGCCACCATAGGGATTATTATGTCCCCGTATCCGTTGGGCGGATAAAATGATATTGGTTTTCGTCCGTATCGGCACGAACCCATTCGTCAGCAAAGAAAAACACAGACCACGCCTTCAGGGACGCATGTCACCGGAGCAGGAACAAAAAAAGGATCAGGCAGATTCCGCAGCCTTTGCCGCGGTCTTCGCCTTGATCTTCTTGAGACGGAAGAGTTCTTCGCGCTCCATCTCGTCGAGCCGCATCTTGATAAAGGAGGCGGCGGCCTTCAGTTCAGGGATCACCTTGAATTCAAGGGCGTTCACACGCCTCTTGGTGTGGTCGATCTCATCGAGCAGGCGCTTCATCGTCGTCTCGATCTCGGCGCTCTCGATGATCGCCTCGACGAGTTCCTCGTAGGCCTCGGCAGTCTCGTCGATGACTGACCTGGTCCCGAGCACACCGTAGCCACGCTCGACCAGACTCTTTCTCACCTTCGATGCCTCGATCTGGGGGACGACGACGCCCATGATGTTCTTGGACTTGAGGGTGATCTCCGGGTTCTCCTTAACGGAGAACGCCGCAGCCTTCACCCCTATTGTTCCTTCGACCGTGTTTGCAAGGGCGATCATCTCCTGGGCGTGCTGGTACTTGCGCAGCATCTCGCCCCGGGTGTCCTTCGCCTCTTTCAGCACCTTGAAGAACTCAAGGATCAGCCCGTCGCGCTTCATCTTGAGGATGTTGTAGCCCCGCTCGGAGAGCTTGATCTTCCGCTTGATGTTGATCAGCTCCGACCTCGTGGGCTTGACATCTCTGAGCGCCATCGGACCTTACACCTCTGCCTTTTTCGCACCCTTGCGGTAGAGCGGGTGGAACTTCTGGATCAGGTCGCGGTCGATACGCACCAGCTGTTCGACCGGCAGCGTCGCAAGGAGGTCCCAGCCGATATCAAGGGTGTCCTCGATCGTCCGGTTCTCGTCAAGACCCTGCCTGACAAACTTGCCCTCGAAGAGGTCGGCAAACTCCAGGAAGCCGCGGTCACGCTCGGAAAGGGCTTCCTTACCGACGATGGCCACGAGGCCGCGGAGGTCGTTGCCTTCCGCATAGCCGGCGTACATCTGGTCGGAAACCTTCTTGTGGTCTTCCCGGGTGTGGCCCTTCCCGATACCGAGGTTCATCAGACGGGACAGGGACGGGAGGACGTTGATCGGCGGGTAGATACCCTTGCGGTGGAGCTCACGGGAGACCACGATCTGGCCCTCGGTGATGTACCCGGTGAGGTCAGGGATCGGGTGGGTGATATCGTCGCCCGGCATGGTGAGGATCGGGATCTGGGTGACAGAGCCCTTCTTGCCCTTGACAATACCGGCACGCTCGTAGATCGACGCAAGGTCGGTGTACATGTACCCCGGGTAGCCGCGGCGGCCCGGCACTTCTTCACGGGCCGCACCGATCTGACGGAGGGCCTCGCAGTAGTTCGTCATATCGGTGAGAATGACGAGCACATGGTAACCGACTTCGTACGCCAGGTATTCCGCGGTCGTCAGTGCGAGACGCGGGGTGATGATACGCTCGACGGCCGGGTCGTCTGCAAGGTTCAGGAAGACGACAGCCCTCTCAAGGGCGCCGGTCCTCTCGAAGTCGGCCATGAAGTGGTTGGCCTCTTCCTTCGTGATACCCATCGCAGCGAAGACGACGGCGAACTCCTCGGTGGAGCCCGGCACCCGTGCCTGACGGGCGATCTGCAGGGCGACATCGTTGTGCGGGAGACCTGCGCCCGAGAAGATCGGGAGTTTCTGGCCGCGCACAAGGGTGTTCGTGCCGTCGATGGTCGAGATACCCGTCTGGATGAAATCGGCCGGGGACGCACGGGCGTACGGGTTGATCGCGGCGCCCGTGATGTCGAGCCTCTTCTCGGGCACGATCTCAGGGCCGCCATCGATGGGCTTGCCGCCGCCGGAGAGAATACGGCCGAGCATCTCCTTTGCGACCGGCATCTTGATCGTTTCACCAAGGAACCTGACGCCGGAGTCACGGCCGATACCTGCAGTGGTCTCGAAACACTGGACGACCACGAGGTCGTCGGAGGTGTCGAGCACCTGGCCGCGCTTGATGGTGCCGTCCGCGAGGACGATGTTCACAAGCTCGTTGTAGCCGACCGGCTCGGTCTTCTCGACGAAGACCAGCGGGCCTGCAATCTGCTTGATCGTTCTGTATTCCTTCATGCCATTCCCGCCTTCAGTCCAGAGAATTCGTCCTTCATTGCCTTCAGGATCCGTTCGAGTTCAGGCTTGTAGTCCTGGACGAACTTGATCTGCGGCAGGTCGTTCTTCGCCTTGATCGCCAGGATCTGGGACGGCATCACACCGGCGGCGTGGGCCGCGGAGGAGAGGTCGGCGTAGGCGCGGATAGCCTTGAGGATGTCGAGCTGCTTCTCCAGAGAGCAGTAGGTGTCGACAGCGTCGAAGGCGTTCTGCTGCAAGAAGATCTCACGGAGCATACGGGCGACCTCGATGGTGATCTGCTCCTCCTCGGGGAGAGCGTCGGAACCGACGAGCTGCACGATCTCCTGAAGTTCTGACTCCTTCTGCAGAACATTCATCGCCCAGCTGCGGAGGGGGTTCCACTCGGGCGAGATGTTCTTGTCGTACCACGTGTTCAGGACGTCGAGGTACAGGGAGTACGAGTTGAGCCAGTTGATCGCAGGGAAGTGACGGCGCTGCGAGAGCTTGGCATCAAGTGCCCAGAAGACCTTCACGATACGGAGGGTGTTCTGGGTGACCGGCTCCGAGAAGTCGCCGCCCGGCGGCGAAACCGCACCGATGACCGTGACCGAGCCTTCAAGGTTGTTGAGGGTCGTCACACGGCCGGCACGCTCGTAGAACTCGGAGAGGCGGGCCGCAAGGTATGCAGGGTAGCCTTCCTCGCCAGGCATCTCTTCGAGCCGGGAGGAGATCTCACGCATTGCCTCTGCCCACCGGGAGGTGGAGTCGGCCATCAGGGAGACGTCGTAGCCCTGGTCACGGAAGTACTCGGCAAGGGTGATACCGGTGTACACGGACGCTTCACGGGCTGCCACAGGCATGTTCGAGGTGTTCGCGATCAGGATGGTCCGCTCCATCAGCGGCCTGCCCGACTTCGGGTCCTCGAGCTCCGGGAACTCGGTCAGCACCTCGGTCATCTCGTTGCCGCGCTCGCCGCAGCCGATGTAGACCACAATCTGGGCGTCAGACCACTTTGCAAGTTGCTGCTGGGTGACCGTCTTTCCCGAGCCGAAGGGACCCGGAATTGCGGCGGTGCCACCCTTGGCGATCGGGAAGAGCCCGTCGAGAATCCTCTGCCCTGTAACGAGCGGGATGTCCGGGTTCATCTTCTCGGTCACCGGCCGCGGGACACGGACCGGCCACTTCTGCATCAGCTGGATCTCTGAGCCGTCCTCAAGGACACAGACTGTCTCTTCGACGGTGAAAGACCCACCCTTGATGCTCTTGACCACGCCGCCCTTCATGTTGGGCGGGACCATGATCTTGTGGAGGATCGACGTGGTTTCCTGGACCGTGCCGATGACCATGCCGGGCACGACGCGGTCTCCGACCTTCACGACCGGGACAAAGTCCCACTTCGTTGTCCTGTCGAGGCCGGGTGCGGTCACACCACGCTCGATGAAGCTGCCCATCTTTTCCAGGAGCACCTCAAGCGGCCTCTGAATGCCGTCGTAGATGCTCTTCAGCAGACCGGGGCCGAGCTCGACCGCGAGCGGCATGCCTGTGTTCACCACCGGTTCGCCTGGCCGGATGCCATCGGTGGCCTCATAGACCTGGATGATGACGTTCTCACCCGAGATCTTGATGACCTCGCCCATCAGCTCCTCGTTCCCGACCTTGACCACATCGAACATGTGGGCGTCGAGACCGACGGCCGTGACGACCGGGCCTGAAATTCTCTTGAGCACTCCTGTCGAAGTGCCTGTCTTTGACGCTGCTTTTACTTCCACAGATCAACACCGACCGATCTCTTTATTCTCTCCCGCATGGAGAGGCCTCCCTCTTCCTCACCGACCGCTATCACTGTCGGCCTCACGGACTCCTCAAGCTGGCTCCGGAGGCGCAGGGGGAGCCTGTTCATATCGCTGCCACTCAGCACCAGGATGCCCACCGACCCGTCCGAAAGGACGTTGTGGATGGCGTTTTTCAGGGCATCGTCGCTTTCCGCGGCGATTGTCTTCTGAATGCCCGCAAGCCTGAACCCGATGACGAACTCATTGCTTCCGATAACTGCAATCTCCATTCTTACATCACCAGGTAACTCTGAATGCGTTCATTCGGCAGGTTGTACTCCTTCCCCCGGGCAATGGCACGGAGGTTTGCAACCTCGTACTTCTTCATCTCAAGGTAGGCAAGGATCGGAAGAACCGAGAATGCATAGAGCTTGGAGAGCCTTTCCATCTGTTTGAGCTCGAACTTCGTCAGCATGACCTCGATCTCGTGGATCGAACGCTGCTGCTGGAGTTCGTCGAAGACTGCGACGAGTTCGGGATCCCGCGTCTTCTTCTTCGCGGCGTCGACGAATTCGTCAAGGCTCTCGATCGTGCTCATCCGCATCAGTTCGTCGACCGTGAAGGCCTTGCCGCCCGGGACGAGCAGATCCCTGATCTCCTCGCCTGCATGCGCGGCGCGGAAACGGAAGAGGTTCATCAGGTTCCTGAGGTCTATCTCCATCTGGATATAGTTCAGGAAGACGTTGCCGCCCTTGATGCCGCCCTTCGCGTCCGAGATCATCTGGGTATAGAGCTGCTTGTAGAGCTCGTTCTCGAGCTTCGCAAAAGAGCCTGTCTCCAGGGCCTCGTGCAGGCCGGCAGAGAGCACAGGGCCCAGGCGCCGGTCCTTGAGAGACTCCACGATCCTCTCGGGGGAGTCTTCGGCGAGCAGCCGGTCGAGGACGTTCTTATCAAGCTCACCCGCGGGGATGAGCACTTCCTTGATCTTCCCGGCCTTCACGCCCTGAACCTTTCCTCTGAGGATGGTCAGGACATTCTGGATATCCCACCGGCGCAGGTAACTCTGCACGAACCGGATCAGTCCGGACGGGGTGATCTTCAGGATCTCCTGATACTCCTTTGCAAGGTTCCAGGAGAGGCCGACCTCGATGAGGTTGATGCCGGAGAAGGACGAACCGAGTTCGTCGATCTCCTTCTTGTACTCGGTCTCGCCGATGAACCTGGTGATCTCGGGCAGGCTCATGTTGAGCATCCGCAGGTACTCTTCCCGCGGGATCAACTTTGCCTTGCGCACACGCATGCGCGTGGAGACGTAAATGTATGGGGCAGGACCCCCTACGTCAGCCATGCCCTATCCTCCTCAGGGGAACAGGATATCAGACGCATCCTTGAGCCCTGACTCCCATACCGTCTCCAGGAACGTGCGGTACGTATAATCGATCTTCATCCGGCCGTCGGCGCTCTCGACGACGATCCCGCCCTCAATGGAGACGGGTTCGCCGACCGAGAAGCCTGACAGGTCCTTGCTCTCGGCAAGGACCTCTTTTACGGTTGGGATATCACGGGCATTGCAGTACACCACGCCGCCCCCGAGGGCTTCAGCCGCCAGGGGAAGGAGGGCGCGGAGGGCCTGCGCATGGAAGTCTGCAGGCAGATCGCCAATCCGGGCAATCGTGGCCTCGTGGACTCTGGAGAGGGTGTCTTTCTCGGCGTTGAGCACTTCACGCTTGACCGAGAGGTTTGCGGCCGAGACTTCCTGGGTAATGATACGCTGGACGTCTCGCTCCACTTCTTCCTCGGCCTGCTGCTTGATCGACGCCGCACGCTCCTGCGCTTCGCTCAGGATGCGCCTGACCTCTGCATCAGTCTCTGCCTGGATCTGCGCTGCCCCTTTCCGGCCTTTTTCCTTGATATCTCCAACGACAGCTTCCAGTCCCATCGTTCACTCCGTGTTCACTTCGTATTTAGAAGAGCAGCAGCAGAGCAACGACAAGACCGAAGATGACGATAGTCTCGGGGATAACGGTGAAGAGCAGTGCAAGACCGAACATGTCCTTGTTCTCGGCGGTCGCGCCCATGGCGGCGGCACCGATGCCCATCTCACCAAGACCGGTACCTACACCGGCAAGGCCGACAGCGAGGCCTGCGCCGACTGCCTTAAGTCCCATCTGCGATGCCTGAATCATTTCGAGAGTCATTTCAGCAACAACTGGATCTGCCATAGTTTATTCCTCCGTAAACTTTCTCTTCATGCCAAAAGGATTGTACTTCTTTCCTCCACCATTGTAGAACTTGGTGAAGAACTCAACATAGTGCAACCTGATAGAGTGCAGGCCGCCGCCCAGAATGCCGAGTGCGATATTGAGCGTATGGCCAAGGAGCAGGACGACAAGACCTATCAGGACAATGACCACTCCCGCAATGGTGAGTGATTCGAGCTGCGGGTCGATGATCAGGTCGATCGCGATGAAATTTGTAACCATCGCGATCGCGACCGACGAGAGACCGACCGCAACCAGACGGGTGTACGAGAGAACGTGACTGATGATCGTCGGGAGTTCCATCAGTTCGAGGGGGGACTCCTGACCGATCAGGACGATACCGAGCAGGATAAGGACGGCACCGAAGATGCCCGCGGCGTTCAGACCCATTGCCACCGGTGCAAAACCGGTGAGGTCGACCATCAACGGGATCGGGAACATCGACCAGATTGTGATGACGATACCCCACATCGTGGAGAGCCAGCCGAACTGGCCGAGGATCTCCTTCGTGACGTGGGCGTCCTGGTGCATCGCACGCCTGAGGTTTCTCACATGGAGAAGACGCCCAAGGGAGATATGCAACAGACCGATCCAGACCGAGACTATCAGCAGTTCGGCAACCATCGGGTGATGAACCGCATGCCCGCCGATATTCAGGTGTCTGGAATAGAAGATCGGTTCCCAGGGTAGAGAGGTCCCGAAGAACTCACTGAAGAGCACACCGAAGATGATGCTCATCGCCGATGCGTTCCGCAGGATGTCCAGCAACCGGGTCCAGCCATCGGACGTAAAGATACGCCGCAGGCCATAGGACATCGCAAGGAGCACGACACCGTAGCCGACATCTCCCAGGATCAGACCGAAGAAGATCGGGAAGACGATCGAAAGGAGAAGCGTCGGGTCGAACTCGTCATAGCGCGGGCGCGCGTAGATGTCCATAAAGAGCTCGGTCGGGTGCGAAAACTTTGGGTTGTCGTACTCGACAGGGACGGCCAGCGGGTCGTCGCCGGTTTCGAGCTCAGTGACATAGACCTTGCCGGCGGTCGCATGGGTGAGTGCTGCTTTGATCGCCTCGACCCGCTCCGACGGCACCCAGCCTTCTGCCACAAAGGCGTCTTCCGTTGTTGCAAACCGCAGCGGGGCCTCCGCTTGCTCCACGACGGCCGTGAAGTATTCGTCGTATGCAACGAGGAATTCACCGTATTCTTTCTTCTTTTCCTCAAAGTTCCGGGCGATCTTCGTGATCTCTTCGTTGAGACCGGCGATTTTTCCCCGGGCATCGTAGATCAGGTCCTTGACAGGGCCTGCGCCTTCGGGAATGGGGACCGACTGGAACTTTGCTTCGAGCAGGACGCGGTCAGCCGCGTCCGCATCTGATGCAGGGACAAAGACGACAATGAAGTTTTGCCCACCCTTGCCGGCAGGGACGAAATGTTTCTCGTGGGGGACCGGGATCTCGACGTCGGACTCGACGTAGCCTGCAAAGACGGATAGTCCTTCATAGCCGTGATAAAGGTCCATATCAAGAGGAACAGCGGTGAAGGGTTCGAGTGCGGCAACACGCCCCTCGATAGTCTTCACCTGTGCCTCAAGTCTGGACCGCTGTGCAGTGAGATCCTCGACATCCCTGACGAATGCGGCAAGTTTCCGGTCGACTTCGGCCTTCAGTGCGGGGGTATTTTCTTTTCTGGTCGCCGGGAGAGCGTCGGGACTGATCCCGAAGATGTTCTCCATAGACCGGATCTTGATCAGTTCGGTAGACGCCGTGCTTGCTTCCGCAAGGGGCATGCCGATCTTGAAACCCTCGTAGGCCTCGTCTTCCTTCTCGACAAAATCTTCAATATGAAAAGCGTTCTGGTGGTACAGCTCCCGGATGATCGTATCCATCTGGTCTCTGGATCCTGCAACCAGGATACGACTCATCCGTTCAGGCTGAAACATGCAGCTGCTCCTTGAAACGCGAGACGAGCAACTCGACCGCCTTATCAAGATTCGCAAGGCTGTCCGCTTTGAGCTTCGCTGCCCGCTGTTCGCCGTTCTTCAGGATCTCGGCACGCTTTCTGGCGGCCGTGGTCCCGGCATCAGCGAGACGCGATTTTTTGTATGCCTCTGCATCGGCGGCGGCCTTCTCAACGATGTGTTCGGCCTCCGCTCTCGCATCCGCAAGCTTCTGCTTCTGCTCAAGCCGAGCGGTGCTGACCATTGACGTATACTCTTCTTCTGCCTGCTTGATGCTCTTTAAAACCTCACTCTTCATCCAACCCTCCTCTCACGGCCTACACATATTTGATGGAAATTACCTTTATATTTGTTGTTATTCATCCACCAGAGCACGGTTCACACATATATACGAGATCGTGCACCCCGGAAGAAGGCCTTCAAGCGTGACAGAATCCTCCCCACCCCGGAGGACAAGGCCTGCAAGGTCTGCCCCTGAACAGAGGAGGCGCTGGTCGGGGTGGGTGCCCCGCACAATCCCGCAGGAGAGGGTGATCTCCGGGGCGGCCGAAACGACCATGGGGATGCGTTTCACACCGGGATGGCCCTTCGGAAGGGCGACGACCGGATAGTGATGGTCGCGGACAAGGAGAAGAAGCATCGCCGCCGCCCGCACCGAACCCCCCTCAGGGGCCGAGACGCAGACAAGGTCGCCGGGCCTGACCGGTTCGCAATACTCGTCGTCCACCGTGTCGACAACGAGGGCAAAGCGGTCGCGTGCACGGCCTGCAAGGAGAAAAGAAGATGAGGGAGCCCTGATAAGGACGAGCTCGTCCTCACCCGGGTGGAGGATCATGTCTGCTCGACGTCCTCCGACTGACAGGAGGGGCAGACCGGGTGTTTTCCGACCGTTTTGAAGTGTTCTCCGCATTCCCTGCATTTGTAGGTCTTTCCCTTCACCCGCTCCTCCAGTTCGATATCCGTGCCTCCGCCGATAGAGCACATACAGGTGAGATCATTTCCCGAATATAAAAAATATTGGTTTTTTCAGGAGGGGCCGCGGGCAACACGCCGACCTCATACCAGCAGGTTGAAGGCGGCGAGCGCGACGACAAGCATCACGGCGGCATGCTTCACGCCGGCCCGCACCGAGCCCTCGCCCATCTTCCCGGCGACAAGGCCGGAGAAGACTGCCTGGACGAGGCAGACATGGTAGAGGAGGCGCTTGAAAGGGAGGAGGGCAGCAGTGCCGAAGCCCGGCAGCACCCCTTCCATCTCACCCGCCGAGGCCGCCACATCGCCGAGGACAGGGAGGAACTGGGAGGCGATGACGACGACGACGAAGATGAAGACGAAGAAGGCAAGGTAGATGACCGCAAGGTAGAGGAGCATCGCCGAGGACCGCTCCTCCCGGAGCACTGCCGACATCCTGGCGTCCTTCGCCGCGATGGTGAGGATCTCCGAGATGTTCCCGCTCATCCGCGTCGCCGTCGTGATGAGGGTGACAGACCGGGAGACGGCCGGGGTCCGCACCCGCCTCTCGAAACGGACGAGCGCATCGGAGACGCTGGCGCCCCAGGCAACGTCCCGGTTGATCCGCCCGATCTCGTACGAGAGGACGCCGAGGTTGGTCCGCACCAGGATGACGAGTGCCTGGGCGAGGGTCAGCCCGACCTGGTTCATCCCTGCCATCCGGGAGAGAAACTCCGGCACCCCGGCCTCGATGCCCCTGACCTTCCTGTTCCAGAGACCGTAGAAGACCGCATAGGGAACAAGGATGGCGAGGAGGGCGATGACGACATGGTCGTCGACCAGGGCGATGGCTGTCTCTGCCGATAGCCCCGCGGGCAGGGAGAGGAGGACGGCGCCGAGATAGACCAGTGCGGCAGGGAAGGAGACGAGGAAGGTCAGCCCGGGGTCGAGGACAAAGGCGCGGAAGGGGTTGCGCAGAAAGGCCCTGAGCCCCCTGACCCGGTCGTAATGCGCCATCTGCGCAAACAGCGGTTCTTCATCCTCCTCCCCGACAACCCTGATATCTTTAAAGTGGTCGAGCACCTTCACGCGGGTGTAGCGTTCGGGCACGTCCTCCCTGACCGAGATGAGGTCGACGAAGAGGAGCATGATCAGGGAACCTATCGGGATGAGCACGTATGTGATGAGGGACAACTGGGTGACCGCCGACCCGCCGACCAGCCCCATCACCACCATCACGATGACGAGGAAGAGGGGACCGGCCACAAAGACGGTCACATAGGCCTCACCGACGAACTCAAGGGTGGCGATGAACTGTTTCTGCTCGAACCTCGCCTCGTCCTGGAAGATCCGCACCTGCGTCTCCAGGTAGGCGGAGAGGTTCCCCCCGCTCTCGACGACAGAGAGGAGGTTCTCCAGGAAATCCTTCATTTTCACCGAGGGCGTCGTCCGGGCCAGGTGCCTGATGGCGGTGAAGACGTCTGAGCCGAAGTAGTCTGTGTCCAGCACCACCTGCCTGAACTCCAGGGCGCTCTCTCCATATATCCCGGCGTTCTCCGAGAGGGACCGGAAGATCTCCATCACCTCGGCGCCGCCCCGGCGCATCGCATAGATGTACGAGACGGCGTTGTGCAGGGAGAGGTTGATCTTCGTTGCCCTGTTGCTCTTCTCGACCGCGGGGTACCTGAGGAGGAGGGCATAGGCGAGCATGCCGCCGACCAGGACACCGGCAAAAAAGGCAAGGATGCGCAGGAGGTACCAGAGGAGCGTGCCGCTGCTGACGTCGGGCAGGGGAATGGAGAGGAGGTTGACGATCCCCTCGCCGACCGGGAGGATCGCCATACCCGAGAGGACAAATGCAATGATGCCGCAGAATAATCCGGCACAGAGGGAGATGAGGAGGGCCCTCTGCACATAGGCCCTGACGGTGATGCCCATGCGGGCAGAGATCAGGTCCTGCCTGATGTTGCCGTACTTCACCGGGTCCCGCCGGATCAGGGCGCCGGCGACCCGCCGGAAAAGGCCGGGGCCGGGCGCCGGGGTCATGGGAACAGCCCTGAGAGGTTGTCAAGATGGTCGAGGACGGCGGTGCGGTTGGTGGCGAAGGCCTGGACGATCCGGGAGACACGGCGGTAATCGACGATCCCCTGCGCCTTCATCGCTTCAAGGACACGGATCCGCTCCATGATGTCGGCCTCAAGCCTCCCGGTGTCCCAGCCCCGCGTCTCGATGACGCGGGTGTACACGAGGGAGCGTCCCGTGTACTCCATCGTGTCGCGGACAGGGTCGTACGCAAAGACCGTGTTCACCCGGAGGTTCCCGGTGCCGGGGTCCACGCCCGCGATCTCCACGATCTCCTGGCAGCGCCGCACCCTTTCGGTCCCACGGTAGATGAGCGCCTGAACACTGACGATGTCGAGGGCCTGGACCATGTTCCTCGGGACGTTCAGGGGTTCGTTTTCGAGACGGTGGATGGCGGCGTCGACGGTCCCGGCATGCATCGTGGAGAAGGTGGTGTGTCCGGTGTTCATTGCCTGAAAGAGGGTCTGCGCCTCCTCGCCCCGCACCTCGCCGACAAGGATATATTCGGGCCTCTGGCGCATCGCCGCCTTGAGAAGGTCGAACATCGAGATGGATGAGGATTCTTCGCCCGAGAGGGTGTCCCGCGTCACCGAGGCGACCCAGTTCTCGTGGAAGAGGGTGATCTCCCGCGTGTCCTCGATGGAAATGACCTTCGCAAGGGGCGGGATAAAGAGGGAGACGGCGTTGAGAGAGGAGGTCTTCCCGCTCGCCGTCCCGCCGATAAAGAGGAGGCTCTTGTTGTTCTCGATCGCCGTCCAGAAATAGGCGAGTTCTTCCGCGGAGAAGGTGCCGAGGTCGAGGAGTTCGATGGGCGTGAAGGGTTCGGCCCGGAACTTCCTGACCGTGAAGGAGGTGCCCCGCGTCGAGACTTCGCGCCCGAAGGTGAGCTGGAGGCGCGAGCCGTCCGGGAGGGTGGCGTCCACGACCGGGCTTCCTACAGAGACGTGCTTGCCCGAGCGCTGGGCCAGCGAAATGGCAAGGGAGTCCAGTTCCTCCTCGGCAAAGACAAGGTTCGTCCTGATGTTCTTGTGCCGCCGGTGATACAGGAAGACAGGGACGCCGACACCGTCGCAGGAGATGTCCTCGATATCCGGGTCCTTCATCAGCCCGTCCAGGCGGGACCAGCCGAGAAAGTCCCGCACCAGGTAATACTCGACCTTTGCGAGGGTCCGGCGGTCCAGGGAGACCCCGTACTCCCCGATGAGGGCATGCGTCCGGCTGAGGAGGACCCGGCGACGGTCGGCGATCATCTCCTCCTCGGAGAGGATAAGGACGTCCCGAAGGTCCTCATACAGCCTCTCAAGGATTTCATATTCAAATTTCGAGAGTACGGGCTCGAAGAGATGGTATTCAGCCTGCCCGCTCTGTCTGTCCCGGACGATGGCGACGAGGGACCGGCCCTCCTCCACCCAGTACTGCTCGACAGGGTCCAGGCCGTTTGGAATCTCGGCTTCTACAAGAGCGGGATCTGTTCCGGGATCGTACTCCTGAACAGTTTCCGGGCCTCCCGACCCTTTTCCAAAAAACGGCAGATGCATGGCTGACTCCGTGTTGCTGAAGGGTAGATCGAAGATCCTATTTATCTCTACTTTTTCGGTCAGGCGCGAGTGAGGTCGTCTGGCACGAAGTGTACCCCTATCTGCTACTCTTTTATAGCACGGCGAATGAAACTTCGCATGGATGTGGAGGCACGAGCTGACGTGAGGATCCCCACCGGGATCGGATCCCTCGACCCTGTCCTGGACGGCGGCGTACCCCCGGGGTCGATGGTCCTGCTCCTCAGCGAGATCGGGGCAGGAGGGAGCGACTTCGTCCGCACCGCGGCGATCGCCCTCGCCCGGATGAAGCGTGAGGGACTGAGCCCGGCGCCCCGTGAGGTCCTCTACATCACGATGACACGACTCAAGGAGGACGTCCTCGCCGAGGCAGCACTCTCGGTGAGTCCTGAGATGTATCCTCTCCTTGAGGGTGGCGTCCATTTCGAGGATCTCTCCGAGGTCTATTTCGATGCAAGCGTCGTGCCCCCGGAGTGGTACTCGCAGGGCGACGTGCTCTCCCGGATGCAGAAGCATACCCGGCGGGAAAGCCTCCTCACTGAATTATCGGTTGTCCTCTCCGGGGCAGAGGCGCAGAGCGTGATCATCATCGACTCCCTCACCGATCTCGCCGCCCAGGCCGGGACTGGCGAGCGCTGGGAGGCCTTCAGTGGTTTCCTGCGGGGCCTCCAGAGAGTTGCGAAACGCTGGGGGTCGGTGGTCTACCTCCCCCTCACCCGCGGCGTCCTCCCTCCCCTGCAGGAGACCGAGATCCAGGACTGCGCGGATGCGGTCTTTCTCTTTGCATGGGAGGAGACGCAGGGGATGCGACGGCAGAGGACGATGTCTATCCAGAAGTTCAGGGGCGTGATGCCCCACCTGGAGGAGCGGAACCTGGTGAAGTTTGCGATACGGATCACGGCAGGGAACGGCTTCGAGGTTTCCAACATCAGGGTGGTCATATAATGGAGGAGGAAGCGAGGGTCATGTTCGGGATCGAGGGGCTCGATGCGATGCTCGACGGCGGCCTCCTCGACAAAAGCGTCTGCGCCATCGTCGGAACATACGGTACGGGAAAGACGACGTTCGCCCTCCAGTTCGTCTATGAAGGGCTGAAGCAGGGGGAGAAGGCGGTCTTCATCTCCCTCGACGAAAGGGCCGAGATGATCTACAGGGATATCGAGAGGAAGGGATGGGACCTGGACACCTACAGGGATACGTCCCTCTTCGTGATCAAGCTCGACCCGACAGACTTTACGGTCGCGGTCAACCAGATAAAAAACGAGCTTCCAAGGCTGATCAGGCAGGTCGGGGCGACACGGGTCGTCATCGACCCGATATCCCTCTTCGAGGGCCTCTTCACCGACGAGGCGACGCGGCGGCACGAACTCTTCAGGTTTGTCGAGATGATGCGGGACGAGGCATGCACCCTCATCCTCACCTCCGAGACGAGCCAGGACAATCCCTACGCGAGCAAGTACGCCCTCATCGAGTATATGGTCGACACCGTCATCCTCCTGCGGTACGTGCGGCCGTCCTCGATCTCCGAGGTCCACCCGGCGGCCGAGGTCGTGAAGATGCGGGGCTCGAACCACTCGCGCGAGATCAAGCCGTACGAGATCCAGCGCGACAGGGTGCAGGTGTACTCGGAAGCGAATGTGTTTTGAGGGGTCTTGAATCTCTTATTCCCGGATCGATATCTCCCTCCAATTCCATGACGAGCAGTGCAGATCCCTCCCCTTCCCGCACTCTCCGCCGGGGGACTGCTCAAAAATCTACGATTTTCTCTAGCTCACTCCGTTCGCACATCGAAAATCAGAGATTGAGGTTATCCCGGCTCTGTAGAAACCCTCGCGTGTGAGTACTTCTTGGAGTGATAACTGGAGACATCCTGTTCTTGTGTGCTGGTTCCGGGGGGCTGCCGCCCCCCAGACCCCCTACCATTAGGATAGAGGAGGGAGGGCAATCTCCTCTTCAAAATGCAGGATTTGCCCATTTGAGGTCCAATCCTGAGCGGGGGTCTGGGGGCGTAGTCCCACGGCCAGATCGTGAGGGAAGCAGTGGATCCGCGTATCTCTTCATGGGATCAGGAATACATCGGCCCTAGTATGGAGGTTTCTACAGAGCCGTTATCCCAAAACTCGTGCTCATTTGACTATGGAAAAATCTCATGTTCAGGTGGATGTTCCCCCGGATTCTCTGGCGAAGGGTGCGAACCCCCCGCCTTCCCCGCATTCTCCACCGGGGGACTGGCGCCGAAAATCAGAGATTTTCTTGTGCTCATTCCATTCGCAGCCCCCGGACCCCCGAAAACAGGATAGAACCCGGGAAGGGCAGATTCGATCGTGAAGGAGTCTGCCATCCACCCTCCTATCGTAATGATGGGGGTGCGAGCTTTAGCGAGCAGGAGAAAGCCTCCGGCTTTCGAGACCGGGGGGAGGGGGCGATAGCGACCTTGAGAAAATCTCTGGTTTTCGAGTGAAACCCCCCGGCACCGGTTCTCCCAAGCAGATTTGCCATGAAAAACATTTCATGCGGTATGCCTGAATGCCTGAGGCGTGTTCACGACTCATGAGCGATTCCCCGGAGCCCGGAGTACGCTCAAAATACTCTCATGAACAGAATAATCAGGACGCATCCCCACAGAAAAAAAGATTTCAGACGGTGATCCCCATCAGGTTGAGGAGGACGAGGAGGACCACTCCGATCACGCCGCCGAGGGCGCAGATGATCACCGTCGCCCAGGAGATGGCAAGGTCGGTCCCGCCGATGTAGCCCATCAGGTGGAAGATGTTGATGAGGTACAGGCAGATGAGGCCGACCACGGCATTGATGATCAGGGTCATTCCCTCCTTCACGAAGTAGTAGAGGAGGGCGGCGACCGCGATCACCACGGCGATGGTAATGATGGTTTCTATCATCTATTTACCAATCAGACGCTGCTTATTTAACCTTAACGCCGGGAGAACAGCGCTTCCGACGATCCGCTCCTCCCTCCCGATCGCCGCCACGGCGCCGAGGAGGTCGAAGACATTGCCCGCGAACATGGCGCTCCGCACCGGTTCGCCGAACTCGCCGCCCTCGATCCAGGTGGCATTGGAGAGCTCGACCGAGAAGTCGCCGGTGAGGGGGTTGGCCGTGTGCGCTCCGACAATGTCGTTCACATAGACCGCACGGTCGTCGTCGACGGTGTCGCGCGGGCCGTCGATGACCATGGTGTGGACGCCGATGGCGGGAGCACCGCCGGGCCCGGCCCTGACCGCCGAGCCGGTGCTCTTCTGACCATAGCGGTAGGCGGTCCGCAGGTCATAGGCATAGTGGGCCAGGACACCGTGGTCGAAGAAGGTGATCTTCCGGGCCGGCACGCCTTCGGCGTCGAAGCGCGTGCTCCCCAGGCCCCGGCGGGAGGGGTCGTCGAAGACCGAGATCTCCTCGCCGATGCAGGTCTCGCCGAGTTTCCCGGCAAGCCAGGACCGCCCGGCATGGACGTTCCTCCCCGAGAGAGCGGGTTCGAGGACATAGTCCAGGAACTGGGAGAGGGCGACAGGCGAGAGGACAAGGTCGTAGTCCCCGGTCTCGATCTCGCCGGCGTCGGCGCCGTGCTCCGCGAAGAAGGCCGCCTGTTCCCCGACATGGCGGGGGTCGAGGTCCATGAAGGGGGATGCGTCGAACTCGAACCCGGTCGAGCGCTCGTGGATGCACTCCAGAGAACAACCCGTGCTCGTCCTCTCCTGCTCGTACAGGATGCCGGAAGTGTTCGCGATCGTCACCTTTCCCCGTGCGAGGGAGGCCGAACCGCCGGTGACCGCGGCGTCGTGCTCCGCGGCGCCCTCCAGCATCTCCATGCAGATCGACCGCGCCGTCGCCGCGTCCAGGCGGAGAGAGGTGTCGTTGATCTGCGGGGCGTCGGGGAGGGAGGCCGGGCCGGGAAGGCCGCCCCACTCCTGCGGGTGGGCGAGGCTGGCGCTCGCAAGGGCGGCGGCGAGGCACGCCTCCCAGTCCTTCGGGCTTGCGGTCGAGGAGACGCCGATGCGCCCGCCGACAATGACACGGATCCCGATGCCGAAGCCCTTCGAGCCCCCGGCATTTTCGATCCGGTCGCGCTTCAGGTCGGCGGAGACAGACTCCCCCTCGGAGATATAGACCTCCACCTCGTCGGCCTTTGCCGCACCGGCACGGAGGATCGCATCAATCAGTTCCATTGCCACCCACCACCGCATCTTCAAGGAGCACATGGGGCGAACCGTCGCTCACCGGGACGCTCTGCCCGCCTTTTCCACAGTACCCCTCGTGCATCTCCCGGTCGTTCCCGAGGAGCGTGATCGCATGGAGAGTGCCGAGAATGTCCCCGGAGAGGGAAACATCCCTGACCATCGTCCCGATCTCGCCGTTCTCGATGATGTAGCCATACTCGGCATTGAACTGGAAGACACCCCGGCCAGGATCGACCTGGCCGCCGCGGGAACCCTGCAGCAGCACGCCGTTCCGGCACTCGGCAATGATCTCGTCGTACGAGGCGTCGCCTTCCTCGATGAAGGTGTTGCTCATCCGCACCAGGGGCGCTTCGCCGGGTTCGGCCCGGGCATGGCCGGCAAGGCCGTTGCCGACCGCGGCAAGGGTCTGCCTGGAGTGCATGTAGGCGTTCACCCTGCCTCCCCGGATCAGTTCGGTCCTCCCGACGGCGACGCCCTCCGCGTCCACAGGTTCGAACCCGAAGTACGGGAGGGAGGGGTCGTCGACGATGGTGAGGAGAGGACTTCCGATGCTCTCCCCGGTCTTCCCGGCAAGCACGGAGTTCCCCTCCTGGATCAGGTCGCCCTCGCTCGCGTGGCCGATCGCCTCGTGGGCGAAGACACCGGCGAGTTCGGGGTCGAGCACGGCCCGCATCCTGCCGCCCTTCGCCGCCTTTGCGTCAAGGAGGGCGAGAGCGGTCTGTGCCGCTTTCTCTCCCATCTCCTGCCTGTGGCGGAGGTTGAGGCCCAGGATCGTGTAGTTGCTCTCCCGGCCCATCTGCATCTCGCCGTTCCGCGAGGCGACGGCAACCACCGAGAAACCGCAGCGCGGGATCTCGTACGAGTACTCGCAGCCCGAGGAATCGACAAAGCGCACTTCTTCGATCGACTCGGCATACCGGGCCCGGGTGTTGACAATCCCCGGCAGCCTGGCCGCCCCCTCGATCGAGGAGAGAAGTTCTGTCTTTTCTTCAAGAGAGACCTCGACCGGATCTTCGCCGGCCTTCGGCACAGGCAGGACGCCACGCTGCGGGGCGTCAGAGAGGTCGACCTCGTCGCCTGTGATCGCGGCAAGTTCGAGTGCCCGTGCGATCAGCCTGTCGCAGGGTGCGTCGGGATCGAAGTTCTCCAGGGTGAGGATGCCCCAGCCCTGCGGGCCGAGCACTCTCACAACAGCCTGGTCAAAAAAACTGGTGCCTGCGGACTCGACCACACCATTGTCGATGTCGACGTGAGTGGCCGAGCCGCGGACATGCCTGATATCATAGTAGCGGACGCTGTCCATGCTTATGCTGCCAGATGGGTGCCGCCGATCGCCGAGGACTCGAGGGCCTTTTTCACCGGCTCGGCGGCGATTTTCTTGAGTTTGTCCAGGAAGAGCTCGCGGTTCTGCGGGACAAGGGCCGCTTCGAGCACCTCCTCGATGTGCGCAACAGGGATGACCTCGACCATGGAGCGGTAGCGGTCCTCGATGAGCACGTCGCCCAGGTTTGCCTTCGGGATGATCACTGTCTTGATCCCGGCCTTCGCGGCCGCCTCGATCTTGTAGGTGACGCCGCCGATGGGCAGGACGTCGCCCCGCACCGAGAGGGAACCCGTCATCGCGAGGTCCTGCTTCACCGGGATACCCTCGATGGCCGATATGACCGCAGTGGCGACGGAGATGGAGGCCGAGTCACCCTCGACACCGCCGTACGTCCCGATGAACTGGATGTGGATATCCATGTTCTTGATGTCCTTGCCGGTGAACTTCTTCAGGATCGCGGAGACGTTCTTGATCGACTCCTGGGCGATCTCCTTCAGGAGGCCGGTGGCGATGACCGTGCCGGCCGCCCCCTGGGTCGGGGTCACCTCGGCAACGATCGGGAGGACAGAACCGGAGTCGGCGCCCATCACGGCAAGACCGTTCACCCGACCGACCTGTGTGCCGGTCACGACGGTGAGGTCGTAGTCACGGCTGCGGTGGATGTACTCGTCGGAGATCTGCTGCTCGATCGAGCGGGCCGTGTTCTTCGCCGCAAGCACGTGCCTGGCAGAGGTCACGTCGGCGCTCTCCTGCCTGGCGATGTCGCCCGCGACCCGGATCAGGCCGCCCATCTCACGGAGCTTCAGGGTGAGGTGGCCCTTCCTGTTGGAACGGCGCTGTGCCTCCCTGATCACCTCTTCGATGGCGCTCCTGTCGAAGTGCGGGATCTTCCCGTCGTTCTTGACTTCCTGGGCGATGAACCTGATGAACTTCTCCCTGTTCTCCGGGGTGTCGAGCATCGTGTCCTGCATGTAGACCTCGTAGCCGTAGCCGCGGATACGGGACCGCAGGGCAGGGTGCATCCCCTGCATGGCGTCGAGGTTTCCCGCGGCGATCATGATGAACCGGCAGGGCACGGCCTCGGTCCGGACCATGGCACCGCTCGAACGCTCTGACTGGCCGGTGATGGGGAACTCCCCCTCCTGGAGGGCGGTGAGCAGGTTCTGCTGGGAGTGCGGGGTCAGGGTGTTGATCTCGTCGATGAAGAGCACGCCGCCGTTCGCCCGGTGGATGGCGCCGGCCTCGACGCGGTCGTGGGCCGGGGTCTCCAGGCCGCCGGACTGGAAGGGGTCGTGGCGGACGTCGCCGAGGAGGGCGCCGGCATGTGAGCCGGTGCCGTCGATGAAGGGGGCGATGCTGTTCGGTTCGCTGGAGACGAGGAGCTTCGGGATCATCGCATCCTCACGCGGCCGCGAGTACTGGAGTGCCATGAAGATGAAGGCGGCGGCGATGATGCCCATCAGCGCCTGGCCGGCGATGAGGGCGTAGCCGATAATGCCGAAGATCAGGAGCATGACGAGGGTGTTCCTCATCTGCTTCCTCTTCGCAGCCTCGGCCTTGTGAGCGGCCACGATCTGCTTGCCTCTTCCTGCCGCTACCGTCCTGATGATGGGATTGTTCGAGTCCTCGACATTCGGGTACACAAGGATGTCCTTGAGCTCCTCCTTGGGGAGGAGTTCGGCCATCGCCTTCGCAAGCATCGACTTGCCCGTTCCCGGGTTGCCGATCATCATCACGTGCCTGCGCTGGGTGGCCGCTTTCTTAATCACCTCCACGGCTGCGTCCTGACCGATCACCTGATCGATCAGCCGGGGTGGGACGGTGACCTCGGAGGAGCTTGTGATGGCAGAGCCCTGAAGGAGATCCTCGTCCGTTTTCTTCTCAAGGATGTTAGAAACAGTGTCTTGCATGAGCAGTGCAACCTCATTGGGCAATGATACTTATATACTATTTTCATGATAGTTTAAGTAGTTTCAGCTGGGGGAAAAACCAGAAATGAAGGTTGTATGCACAGAAAAATCCCAGATACTCGCCGTTCGGATCGCCGATGAACTCGGGGTCCAGGTAGCCGACACCCGCTTCGCCCGCTTCCCTGACGGGGAGCTGTACCTGCAGGTCCTCGACCCCCTGGACGACGAGACCGTGATCGTGGGGAGCGTCACCGATAATGACGCTTTTATTCAGTTGATGCTCCTCGTCGACGCCTGCGAGACGACGACAAATACTCTGGTCATCCCGTATCTCGGCTATGCCAGGCAGGACAAGAAGTTCAAGGACGGCGAGCCGGTGAGCGCCCGCGTCGCCGCCCGGGCCCTCTCCCGCGGGGTCACCGACGTGATCACCGTCAATATCCACGAGAAGGACATTGCCGGGCACTTCGACGTCCCCTCCCACGACCTCTCGCTTGCGACCGAGATCGGGGAGTACCTGAAAGGCAGGAACCTCGACAACCCCCTGATCCTGGCCCCCGACTCCGGGGCTGCGGACTTTGCGGCCGAGATCGCGGCCGCGGGCGGGTGGCAGTGTGACTACCTGAAAAAGACCAGAATTTCCGGCGAGGAGGTCAGGATGGAGCCGAAGACCTTCGACGTCTCCGGCCGCGAGGTCGTCATCACCGACGACATCATCTCGACCGGCGGAACTCTCGCCACGGCGACGAAGATGCTCTATGCCCAGGGTGCGGCGGCCGTCCATGCCATCTGCGTCCACGGCGTCTTCACAGGCGGGGCCTATGTCCACCTCAGGAGTGCCGGAGTGAAGAGCGTCGTCTGCTCTGACACGATCGAGCGGGCGTGCTCCGAGGTCTCGGCGGCACGGTGCATCGCGGCAGCTCTGCGGAAATGTTAGAGGTCGACGGGGCCGTCGGGGAGGGCGGGGGGCAGGTGGTGAGGACCGCGGTCGCCCTTGCGGCCCTCACCGGCACGCCCATCAGGATCACGAAGATCAGGGCGAACCGCCCGAAACCCGGGCTTGCGGCCCAGCACTGCACGGCGGTGCAGGCGGTCGCCCTCGCCTGCGGGGCAGAGATGAGGGGGTGCCGCCGGGAGAGCGACACCCTGACTTTTGCGCCCGGCGAGGTCAGGAAGACCAAGATCGACCTTGCGATCGGCACGGCCGGGAGCATCCCCCTCGTCCTCCAGGCCTGGTTGCCTGTGGCCCTGGAGGCAGGGGGGACGATCACTCTCACCGGCGGGACCGAGGTCTCGAAGAGCCCGACCATCGACTATTTTTCCGAGGTGCTCGTGCCTCTCCTCCGTGCCCACGGGGCGAAGATAGAGGTGGAGGTCCTCGGCCGGGGATACTTCCCGGTCGGCGGCGGACGGGTGCGGGTCACGGTCGAGCCCTCGAAGCTCGCCCCCCTCGCCATCGGAGGGGTGCCTGCCCATGCCGGGATCATCTCCTGCTCCCAGAACCTCCCCGATCACGTGGCCGAGAGGCAGGCACAGGCGGCATCTGCCGCCCTCCCCGGCTTCCCGGTACGGATCGAGAGGACGCCCGGGCCTGGCACAGGGACATCGGTGACGGTCTTTGAAGGGGCGAAAGGCGGCGTCGCCGTCGGGAGGCGCGGCCTTCCCGCGGAAAAGGTCGGCTGGATGGCGGCAGACGAACTGCTCGCCGCCCGGTCGGTCGCCTGCGATGTCGACGTCCACCTCGCCGACCAGCTCCTCGTCTACCTTGCGAGGGCCGGGGGATCGTACTCGGCGCCAGAAATATCGAGCCACGCGGCGACGACCTGCCGCCTGCTCTCCCTCTTCGGCTACGAGATCGCCGTCTCAGGCGCAACCCCGGCGGTGTTCTCGGCATGAAGGCGGTCCTCGACGCCACGGCGTTCTTCGTGGACCGCCCCTATGCCGGGGAGCTGTACACGACGCCCGAGGTCGTCGCCGAACTGGTGGACCTGCGGGCAAAGTGCCGGTACGAGGCACTCCTTGCAGAGGGGCTCGCCGTTGCCAGTCCCTCCCCGGAGAGCACCCTCGCCGCACGGGAGGCGGCAGGGAAGAGCCGCGACATCGGCGTCCTCTCCCCGACCGACCTCTCCGTCCTCGCCCTCGCCCGCGAACTCGGGGCGACGGTGTACACCGACGACTTCGCCCTCCAGAACGCGGCAATGCGCCTCGGCGTCGCCACAGAACCGATCCAGCAGAGGCGGGCCGCAAAGGTGGCATGGAAGTACCGCTGCACCGGCTGCGGCCGGTACTTCGGGCACGAAGGGGAGTGCCCGATCTGCGGTTCGGCGATAAAGAGGAAGAGGCGGTAGGCCATCAGGGGGCGACGCCCCCCGCATCGCCGGGAGGAGGAGCCCCGCAAACGCTTAAATATCCATCCGAAGACCACTCTTCTATGAGTTCCCTCGACGAACTGATCAACAAGGCACAGATCCTCCTCTCCGACGGCCATAGCCCGGAGCAGATCGCGGACGAGCTCTCCCTCTCGATGGAGACGGTGACCTGGCTCCTGACGCAGCAGCGGAGTGCCGAGGCGCCGAAGGACGTGCACATCGACTGGACGCCGATGAGCAGCGACGCGGGGATGCTCGACCTTGTCGGGCAGATGCTGGTCAGGCGGCACGAGGGCGCCGCCGCAGACGGGCAGTTCCTCTCCGGCCCCGAGGCCGCCGCATACGACACCGTCGTCGGCATCTCCCTCTCCGGAGTCCCGATGGCGACGATCATCGCCGGCCGGACAGGGAAGAGGCTTGCGATCTATCACCCGGCAAAGCACAGCCCTGCCGAGAAGAAGGTCGGTTCGATCTCCGGGAACTTCGCCTCCATCGCCGGGCACGCCTGCGTCATCGTCGATGACGTGATCACGACAGGCAGGACCCTCCACGAGGTCGTGGACTACCTGCGGTCCCACGGGGCGAGGCCGGTCGCGATCTGGGTGATCTTTGACAAGAGGGACGTGCGGGCCGTCGAGGGAGTGCCTGTCCTCCCGCTCTGCACGGTCTCGCGGATCGACTGAGATCCCCTTTTTTTGGCACTGTAAAAACCCTCATTCTCAGATCGATCTCTCTTCACATTCCCTGAAGAGCGGTGCTGACCCATCTGCCTTCCCACCACTCTCCGCAGGGGGCAATGCTCACGTCGACGACGAGATCACGACAGGCAGGACCGGGAGGGGCGGGGTCGTGGACGACCTGCGGCCCCCGATTTTATCCGAGATCGGTCACCGGCGTGATCCTCGGGGGCACTGTCCGCGTGACCTTCACCGCCGGGCCCCGCGGCGGGGCGACGGTGAGGGTGAAGGTCTCGCGGGGTGCAAGGGCGCGGGACGGCCAGACCCTGATGACGAACTCCTCGCCAGGTTCGAGGAGGTCGTCATCGTCGGCGGCGCCGATGGGAAGGGCGTTCAGCCTGTCGGTGATCGTCCAGTTCGGGGGGACCGGGCTGGTGCTGCAGGTCTCCGTGCCTCCCTGCGTGGTGAAGAGGACACCTGCCCGGCCCATGTCCACGGCCCCGACAGAGCCCGGGAAGAGCCTGAGGGAGATGGAGACAGAACCGATCCTGCCGGGATCTGCCGGGTCGCCGAACCCTTCGAGAGGGGTATCGACGAGGAGGGCCGCCGAAGAACCGGTAAGGGCGTCGGGGACGATGCCGACAGGGTTGTCCGTACCCGGGCCTGTATAGAGATTGAAGGCGATGCCGGCCCCGCCAAGAATGACCAGAAGAAGGATACCCTGTTCCAGCCTGGTGAGGGCAAGGCTGTGATCCATACGCAGCTTTCGGTGCCGATCCATAAAGAATCTCTGCAGACCGGATCTCTGCGCCAGAAGGCATTTCCGCCGGAGGAGGAAGCACACACTCTGCCCCACTCAGAGCAGGTGGAGAGAACACCGGACCATATATATAGAAGTTCTAATCCATATTAATGAGATATCGGAGGATTCTATCATGCTTGCCGGACAGCCAGTTGTCATATTACGAGATAACATCGAGCGTACCAAGGGGCACGAGGCGCAGCAGTCCAACATCCTTGCGGCAAAGGCAATCGCCGCCGCGGTACGGACGACGCTCGGCCCCCGGGGTATGGACAAAATGCTCGTCTCCGGAAGCGGGGATGTTACAATCACGAACGACGGAGCGACGATCCTGCGTGAGCTCTCGGTCCAGCACCCCGGCGCCAAGATGATGGTCGAGGTCGCCGAGACGCAGGACGACGAGGTCGGCGACGGCACCACCACCGCCTGCATCCTCGGCGGCGCCTTCATGGAGCAGGCCAGCACGATGCTCACAAAGGAGATCCACCCGACGATCATCGCCCTCGGCTACAGGAAGGGTATGGAGAAGGCGCTGGAGATCCTCAACGACCTGATCATCACGGTCACGCCCGAGGACCGCGAGATCCTCCTGCAGATCGCCTCCACCTCGATGACCGGGAAGTCGATCGAGTCGGTGAAGGAGAAGGTCGCCGGGATCATCGTCGACGCCGTCCAGGCCGTTGCCGAGGAGAAGAACGGGAAGACCGTCATCGACGAGGACGATGTGGCCGTCACCAAGGAGGTCGGCGACTCGATGGACGACGCCGAACTCGTCAAGGGTGTCGTGATCAACAAGACGCGGGTCGCCGACGGGATGCCCCGCAGAGTCGAGAACGCGAAGGTCGCCCTCCTTGCCCAGCCCCTGGAGATCACGAAGACCCAGGTGAAGTCGAAGATCAAGATCTCCGGCAGCGAGCAGCTCACCGCCTTTGGCGAACAGGAGCGCGAGAGCCTGAAGAAGCTCGCCGACGCGATCCGCGACGCAGGAGTCAACGTCGTCTTCTGCCAGAAGGGGATCGCCGACGCCGTCCAGTATTACCTGGCGAAGTACGGCATCTTCGCGGTCGAGGACGTTGCGGAGAAGGACATGAAGTTCGCGGCAAAGGCCCTCAACGCCGTGATCGTGAACAAGGTCCAGGAGATCTCGCCCGAGGTCCTCGGCACGGCCGGCTATGTCGAGCAGTTCGAGGACGCCGACCTGGTGAAGATCGCCGAGTGCCCGAACCCGAAGGCAGTCACCATCCTGCTGCGGGGCTCGACCCAGCACCTCATCGACGAACTCGAACGTGCGGTCGAAGACGCCCGCCGTGTTGTCCAGGACGCCCTTGAAGACGGGACCTTCGTCGTCGGCGGCGGCTCTGTCGAGGTCGAGATGATGCTGCGGATCCGCGACTACGCAGCAAGCGTCGGCGGCAGGACCCAGATCGCCCTCGAAGCCTATGCAGCGGCCTTCGAGGACATCCCGAAGACTCTCGCCGAGAACTCGGGCTTCGACCCGATCGACAAGGTCGTCGAACTCAAGCAGGCCCACGCCGCCGGCAACAGGTACGCTGGCCTCAATGTCTACACCGGCGAGGTCGTGGACATGAAGGCCGAGAAGGTCTTTGAGCCGGCACGGGTGAAGAAGCAGGCGATCATGTCCGCAACCGAGATGGCGGCAATGCTCGTCCGGGTCGACGACATGTTCGTCACCGTCAAGAAGGGTCCCTCAGGCCCTGTCGCCTGAAGAGATGAAAAGCCGGGAAAGTCCCGGCTCCCCTGTTTTTATCCCATTGTCCTGCCTGACCGGAGGGTCGGGATATATCCGCCCCTTCCTGGAGAGGAGCGGCACCCATGACGGCGTCGGCAGGCACGGGAGGACGCGGTCACGTAGAGAGGCGGCGCATCCATGCCATCGCAAAGGTTATGAACGCAGCCGACAGATAATAATAGCCGGACAGGCCGGGGTAGTCTAGTCCGGGAAGGCGGTAGCCTCGAAAGCTACTGGTGTTTGACACCTCGGGAGTTCAAATCTCCCCCCCGGCGCTTCCTTCCATTTTGCACGGTGTGACAGGGGAGAGCGGGAGCCCTCCGGAAAGTTCCTTTTCTGCAGCAGCACTGGTGGAAGCATCCCCCATTCTCCTGACGCATCGTCTGAGGGGGCCTGAGTCATACAGGTGAGAGACTAGGAAAGGCCGATACGTCGTCCCCGACCCGCACACATATGTGCCCGGCCACCGAAGTACCTGCCTCAATCCCTCCCGGAACCGGAGACACCTATAATGACCAACACCATCAATATCACTTTTACCGAATCATCAGCCGGCGCCCTCAATGCCGCGGGCAGGCCAGCACTCGCCCTCCCTGACAACCTTTCCCTCGGGCCGATCGACCCGTACGACCTGGAGGCAAGGGAGGCCTTCTTCCGGGCCCTGTACGCCGGGACCGAGTACGAGTCCTGGTACGCCGACGACCTGAACGCTATCAAGGCGTTCTGGGAAGAGACACGGCCCGGCAACGCCCGGCGTGTTGTCTGGCTCACCCGGCGGTCTGCCCGGGAGTACGCCGGATTCCTGGAGTTCCTCAGCAGGGAGCCCGACCCCTGCGGGATCGAAGTCGTCGACCTCACCGACGGGATCGATGTCCTGTACGAGGACGAACCCGATCCGGGCCCTGACAGGATCGTCCCGATCAGCCTCGGCGAACTCGAGCCAGAGTGGCTCGCCGCTCAGCAGGACGAAGGACGGGCACTCACACCGGACGAGGCAGAATATTATCTGCGCACCTGGAAACAGTTAAAACAGGACGAGGACGGCCAGGACGTCCGCACCCTCTGGAGGGGGCAGCTCTGCCATACCGTCTCAGCTACCATCCCCCAGGCCGTCCTCGACGCCGTCCCGGACGAGTGGATGAGTGCGGCCCGGGTTATCGGCGACGCCCTCGGAGCCCTCTCCATGGAATACGATCAATGCGGCGACGCCTACCTCTATTCCCGGCTTCTCGGCCTCGTCGAGATGGGGTGGGTCGAGGCCGATGGCGACACCCGGGCGATGCACATCCTGCAGGTGCGCAGGGCGCCGACAGAGTGAAGGCCGTGTCACGACCGCGGGGGACCTGAAAAAAAGTTCAGAGAGGCAGGTAGCCGGCCAGCCCTGCCATCAGGAGGAGGAAGACGGCCGCCACGGCGAAGACGAAGATGAGGGCGATCGTGAGGAGGACAAAGCCGAGGAGGTGGAGAAAACCCGTCTCCCTGTATGGCGCCGCGCCGTCGTTCACCTTCTGTGCGGTCACGTAGGCGTCGTAGATGCCATAGGCCCAGATGATGATGCCGGGGACGAGGAGGAGAAGGGAACCGACCATCACCCCGATGAAGAAGAGGAGGCCTTTCCCGTACTGGCCGTTGTAGGCCTGGCCCATCCCTCCCCAGACAAAGGAGGCGGAGGCGGCGATCGCCGGATCCTTCCGGGGACGGGAGAGGGGCGCATCGCACTCGTGGGAGAGATCCGATACCATGAGAGATCTTGCCCCTCCACGGATAAACATCCGCCGCCCTCACCCGGAAGAGGGCGTCAGCAGACCTGGTCCAGCAGATCGATCGCGTCGTTGACGCTCTTGCCGTACTCCTCGATATAGACCTTCATGCCGACAAGATCTCCTCTGGAGGGAGAGGGCAGAGATTCGATATCGATAGTCGCCATCTTCGCCTCGATCGCCGTAAGTCTCTCTTTCATCCCGGCGAGATCCTTCTTTGCAAGTCTAAACTGTGCAATCGCGGAGGCTTCGTCGGGTGCAAGCGTCGCTTTCTGGCAGTGGTCCAGGCAGTCACAACCTTCATTCCGCATCATCGCGCAGAAGTCCGCGTTCACCTCGCACACTGTTTTTATGGCATCAAACTGCTCCTTCCCTTCGGGAGGGAGTCGATCGTAGGGGATCGTCTCGAGGATCCTGAGAGCCTCCCTGAGATCGGTCTCTGCAGCAGCCATCTCTGCCCTTATGGTTCCGGTTGAATACTGATCGGCCTCTCCGACGGTCTCCAGGACTTCAAAACGGGCATATGAAGAATCTATCAGGCAAGACATCTTCTCGAGCTGGTCGACCAGCGTGATAGTGTCTCCAAGGATCGTGGTGAAATCCCCCACATCGGCCTTCATCCCGGTCACGTCCTCTTGCCAGTCGGGAGGAAGGGATTCGAGATCGATCCTGGCCATCTTCGTCTCCAGAACCAGAGATTTCTCTTTCATCCTGACAAGATCCTCCCGTGCCCGGTCGAATGATTCAAGCCCGGAGACATTGCCCTTCTCAAACATCGCGTTCTGGGAATGCTCCAGCAGATCACAGCCTTCGTCGCGGATCATTCCAGCAAACTCAGCCTCCACCTGGCACAGCGTCCTGAGAGTATCGAGCTGTTTTTTTCCGTCAGGGGAGAGGCGGTCATAGGAGACGGTGTCGAGAATCACGAGGGCCTCATCAAGGTCCGTCTTCGCTGCAGCCATCTCTGCTCTGATATTCCCGAGAGAGACGGTGTCAAGATCTTCGGTGGTGTTCAGGATCTCATAGCGGGCAGCCGCCGACTCGACAAGCGCACCTGCTTCCGCAATCTTTTTTTCTTCTTCACCGACGCATCCTGCAGCACAAACAAAGAGAATGAGGAGGAGGAGAAGGAGGCATCCTCTACCGGGGGGAGAGAGAAGGGATCGCATATCATCACATGCAAAAATATTAAATATCAAATATATGTGATTATCTATTTGCCACACAGAGGATTAGACAGATAAAAAATATCATTAAAGGTATTATTTCTGCAGAAACCCTCCATAACACCATCCCACGGCCGCCGGAGAAGGACAGGATGCCAGGCGAACCTATTTCTCCTCCATCCTCCACCCCTCGCCATGGCCGGGCCAGACCAGATGACCGCCCCGCGGCAGACCGCCATGAGGCTCATCCTTCTCCTCGGCATCGTCAGCCTCCTCGGCGACATCGTCTCGAACGGGGCGAGGAGCGTCACCGGCCCGTACCTCCTCACCCTCGGGGGCTCTGCCGCCATCGTCGGCCTTGTCGCAGGTCTCGGCGAGTTCACCGGGTACGGCCTGCGTGTGCTCACCGGCCTCTACTCAGACCAGACACAACACTACTGGCGGATCGTCTACCTCGGCTACGGCCTCCTCCTTGCCATCCCCTTCCTTGCCCTGACCGGCACCTGGGAGGTCGCCGCCGTCCTTCTCATCACAGAAAGGATCGGCAAGGCGATCCGTGCGCCGGCACGCGACACCATCATCTCCCTCGCGGCCTCGCCTGTCGGCCGGGGCTGGGGGGTCGGCGTCCACAAGGCCCTCGACCAGGTCGGCGCGATCATCGGCCCCCTCCTCCTCTCCGCGGCGATCCTGACCGGGGGAGGGTATCAGACCGGCTTCGCCCTCCTCGCCCTCCCGATCGTCCTCCTCTTCGTCTTCCTCGCCATCGGGAAGAGGGCCGTCCCTGAACCTGGCATCTTCGAGAGGTCGGACGAAGATGCAGCCGTCCCGGCGGCACGGCGTTTCGTCCCGTACGCCACCTTCCTCTTCCTTGCAATGGCCGGGTTTGCCAGTTTCCCCCTCATCTCCTACCACATGAAGGTCCAGGGGCTCATCGCAGACCCGAGCATCCCCCTCATCTATGCCGGGGCGATGGCCGTCTCCACACTGGTCGCCCTCGGCGGGGGATGGGCCTACGACCGGATCGGGACGAGAGCCCTTCTCCTCATCCCCCTGATCAACATCGCCATCCCGGCCCTCGCCTTCAGCACAGCCCCCTCTCTCATCGTCCTCGGCACCCTCATCTGGGGGGCCGGCATCGGCCTCCACGAGACGGTGATGCGGGCGTCCCTGGCCGACCGGACAGCCACCGAGATCAGGGGTCAGGCCTTCGGCTACATCTATGCAGTCTATGGCACAGGCTGGTTCCTGGGGAGCACGGTGATGGGCGTCCTGTACGAGGTCTCGGTCGCCCACATCGTGGGCTTTGTCGCGATCGCCGAGACAATGGCGATCATTGCGTATTTCTGGATGCGAAGACACGCCAGAAAGAAAGCGGCAAAATTCCGATGACGGCGGCGGAAAGAATTAAAAAAGCCATCCTCAGGGGATGGACAGAGGGAGGTTCCGCACCCCGGTAACCTGAAGGCGAGTCGAGTAGGTCCCGGCAGAATGGCCGGCCCCGGAGACCTGCCCCGCTGCGAGGTCGCGCAGGAGAATATCGCGGATCGCCATGTGGGCATAGACCTGGATATAACTCCGCTGGTCATGGGTCCACCACCGGTTCACCGGCGCGACATGGCCACAATACGGACACGAACACTGGGCTTCGGGTTCGTCCTCGAACTTATATATCCTGTTCGAACAGAGGAGATTGAAGGAGTTCAGCCGTGCCCGGGAGATCCACTCGACCTCGCGCTCGTTCAGCTGCATCTTGAAGTTCCTCCGGCAGGCAGGGCAGGTCCGTTCAATATAGCCCTCGTCATCAAAGGGGAACGGAATGCGGATATGAATATCATTCACGGGTGCTCACCACCGGGGGTCTCCTCCGGGAGGGCCCGGACATGAGTGTTCCCCATCCATCGAATGTTACCTCCTCTCATATACCCTTCGATATGGTGTTGTGCACGGGCACATGACATCTTTCCCCCGACAAATACAGGAAAACCTGCAGTATCGGGAAGTTAGATATGGCGGGGTGCCCGAGTGGTGGTGGAATGTTCCTCCTCTGCCACCTCGCCGCCGGTATCGTCCTCGGCCTCATCCTCGCCGGGGCGGTCGGGGGGAGGCGGGCCGTCGTTGCGGCGTGCGCTCTCGGCGCCATCCTCCCCGACCTCGTCGACAAGCCCCTCGGCTATATTATCCTCGCCGATTCGGTCGGCTACGGCAGGATCTATACGCATACCCTTCTCTTCCTCGTCCTCGCCCTTGGAGTCGGCCTCCTCGTCTTCTGGCGGTTCAGGTCCCCCATCGTCCTTGCCGGTGCGACCGGGGTCGCCTCTCACCAGGCCCTCGACACGATGTGGCTCTATCCGGCAAACTGGCTCTATCCCTTCCTTGGCTCCTTCACAGCAGGGGCAGAGAGCCGCGACCTCTGGTCCCTCCTCATAACCGAACTCTCCGAACCCTCAGAGTGGATCCTCTTTGCAGCCCTCTTCATTGCCACTCTTCTCCTCCTGAAAAAAGAGTTCAGGACGGCACTTTTCGAGAGGACAGGGCCCCTCCTTGAAAAGGTCAGGCTGCCCCTCGGCGGGGTGCTCATACTCCTTGCCGGCATCATGATCCTTTCAGGGGTGCTCGCCCTGCACCTGATACCGACCGGCCTCGAAAAGCCAGGAGACCTCGTCCTCTGCGGTCTGGTTCTTGGAGGCGCCGGCCTTGCGATCCTGCAGGCCCACCGTCTCAGGATCGACAGTGCCTGAAAGACCTGAAAAAAGGGAAGAGAGATTACTGCTTCCGGACCATCCGGTAACTGACAACCGCCAGAGCGATGACGATGGCCAGGATGACGAGAGTCGGGAGGAGCGGGAAACCGTCCTCACCCCCTCAGGGACTGCTTTTTCTCCGCCGGCAGACCCCGAAGGCCCGGACACTCTTTCGGGATCACTATGAAGACGGGGCATAGTAACAGATGCCCTTCCGGATCGACGGGGACTGAATCGGCGTGGAGATCCCGGCATCAGGTACATATGCTTCCATGACATTCGCCCCGACAACCACTGCCGCAACGCCGGGTATCACTCAGAAATCAGGACAGGAGCCTTCCCTGTACCGGAAGCCCTTACAGCCCCCTGTATCTCGCAGGGAGGCAGAAGAGAGAATAATATTATAAACATCCTTGCGAGAGATCACGAAAAAAGGGGATGACATGGACCAGGAAGGATATTATCAGAGAATCTTTGAGGGCTTCGAACCGCGGAACGTGCCAAAAAACCTCGCTATAATCGCCATATGCACAGTGGCGAGCGTCCTGTGCGCCTATCTCCCGATCCTCATCGCCCCCACCCTCTTCACCTTCGCCATGCTCGCTGTCGCCCACTGGCGACGGGCGGTGGTCCCGGCGGAGAAACGATTCGTCGTACCCTTCAGGGAGATGGCGGCAGAGGCAAAGGCAGACCTTTTCCCCGAGAACCAGTCACGCACAGACAGAACCCTCTCCATCATCCTCGTCCTTGCAATTCTCCTTGCCATCGCCACAACTCTCTACGTGCTCGCCGTTCCCAAGGAGGGAGAGCACTTCACCGAGTTCTACATCCTCGGTCCAGGCGGGAAGGCCACAGATTATCCGACCGCCTTCGCGGCCGGGAGCAACCAGTCGGTGATCATCGGTATCGGGAACCACGAATACCGCGACATCACCTATACCGTCGAGGTGCTGCTTACCTCACAGGCCTTCGACCCGACGACCAACACCTCAAGCCTCAGGGACATGGAGATAATCGACCGTTTCGCCGTCACCGTCCCCCACAACCAGACGGCCGAAGTACCTTTCCCCTTCACAGTCGAAAGGACCGACATGAACCGCCTGGATTTCATTCTTTTCAACGAAACAGTTCCTTCAGATAGCGTCTGGGGGAAGGACAGGCTCGACGCCGCGTACCGGGACCTCCACCTCTGGATAGGGGTCAGGCCACCGGCACAATGATGGAGGAGGGGCTGTTCCCTGTAGGCGTCGCCGTGGCGTGAGGCTGCCTGCGAGGCCGATCGGATTCTCCGGCATCCCTCAACCAGAGGTAAAATCGGTCAGGTCGACAACAAGGTCCTCATCCTCGAACTGCACCGATGCAATGCCGCACCCGTCAGTCCAAGCCTGTCCTCGACACCTCCTTGACCGCATCGCGGAGATGGTTCCTCTCATCAGGTACCTCGAAGGAGGCGATGTTCGGAGGCGCGAGAGAGGGGGGCACAGAGAGGGGTGATGACCACAGCATCACCCTCCGGCGTCATACAGCGGGAGGGGGTGTCAGGGACAACGCCGGACACCTTCGATCCTGCCGGTATCAGGTCCAGGATCCTGCCTCATCCCACTCCTCCCGAAACATAGATCCCTGCGGATCCCGGAAGCCCCTGAAACCGGGAAAAGTATTCTGCCTGGACTGCGGCAGGGTCGAGGTCGGCGCAGAGGTCAGGGTGGAACCATGACGCGAGGTACTGGCGGCCGATGAAATACTGCGGCCCCTCGACGAGGGAGGTGTGGACCACGAAGACCTGCCCGGCTTTTACGGCCCGGGTGCCGGACCAGCCCGGCCTCCTGCCGATCTCATTTCGTACCTCGATGAAACGAACGGGGATCCGGTCGCCATACCCGCCCATCAGGTACGGCTCGCGGCCGACAAGTTTGACGACATATTCAGGGTCCGCAGCAAGAACCGCGGTGTCGCTCACCGTTTCGGTGCCGCTGAAGGCAGGCCGGCCGCCGGCGGCTTTGACCTCCTCGCAGAGAGGCGTCCCCTCCCCGCACGCGGTGTAGTCAACGACGTCCTCGGCATAGACGACCGGCGCCTCGCGCGGGTGAAGGCCGGCCAGGCAGGCGCGCACCCGTTCCTCTTCCTCGTCGATGAAGCGCGAGAGAGCGGCGGCACCGTCGTTCAGGCCAAGAAGATCTCCAAGAGCCCTGACTTCCCCGAGATAGGATGCGGGGGAGGAGCAGGCGACACGCACGACAGGAAGGCCGGCCTCTGAAATGGCCTGTGCAGCACGGTCCCCGCCTGCGCCCGCCTCGACGAAGACGGCATCGGGAGCGAGGGAGAGGAGCGCGGCAGTGTCGGGGTGTTCGGGGCTCCCGACCACTGCACGGCCCGCCATCTCAGGGAAGAAAGTCGAGGCCTGTGCCGTGGCAGAATCGATCCCGACAACATTCTCCATCGGGTACCCGATCGAACGGAGGGTTTCCAGCACGAACGGGTGCATGACGGCCGCACGCCTGACCGGCCGGTCAAACGAAGAGGGGGTGCTCCCTGCCGCACCGGTCCATGTCCAGGGCCTGCCGCCCCAGTAATAATAGACAAAGGCGGCGTCGGCAAGGTCGTCCCGCGGCGGTGCCTGACCGGTGCCATTCCGGTATTCGGTGTCCAGGTAGGCAAAGGCCGCCGAGACGAACTCCCCCTCGGAGAGGACGTCATCGCCATTGCCGTCACAGGGCAGGGCAGCCAGAGACGGGGTCACCAGCAGGAGGAGGAAGACGGCGACAGGGACAGACCTCACAGAGACCGCCCCCGGAAAAAGGCCGCGGCACCCAGGGCACACAGGGCGGTCCAGGCTGTCCAGCCAGGCAGGCCCGGGGTCGCCCCGGGGGTCCCGGCACCCTCTTCGGATCCGGTCCTGACGGTAACCTCCGTCCCATCGATAGCGCCGTGTTTGTCGGCAAGGAAATCTTCCCAGACGCCGGTAAAGGTGCCACTGCCGGTATCGGGGGCACGGACGCGGTACCTGACAATGGTGTCGTTCAGGACGACAAAGGAGACCTGCTGCCCCTTGATCGAGACTCTGCCAGGCGGATGGGTGGTGGAGACGAAGGTGAAGCCCGGGGGGACTGTCTCGACGATGCCGCCGACGGCGATCCCGCTCAGGTCCAGGGTCACCATAAACTCCTCGCCGGGAAGAGGGGCGGCCGCGATTTCCCGTACAGGGGCCGCCTGCACGGGAGTGGCTGCGACCGCCGCGACCAGGCAGAGGAGCAGGATGAGGGCAGGCTTCATTATGGAAAATCTGGGGAAGAGGCTCCAGATATAGTTTCCTCACCCGTATGCACCGGCGCAGCGGCAAGGGCCTCGGCAAGGGCGTCACAGTCATGGACGTCGGCCGCGACCATCCGGGCAAAGAGGGGGAGAGGGAGGAGGGGGCCGAACTTCCAGTCGGCCGGATCGGGCAGGGGGAGAGCGAGGGCAATGGAGGCGGCAGGCCGGGTCCGTATCGCACAGAGGGCGTCGTACACCTCCCCGGCCGGGTCAGGGCCGGTCACCCCTTCGACGAGGAGGCAGAGGTCGGATGCCCTGACCTTCGGGCCGTCGCCGAGGGCCTGCGCGAGGAGAGAGGCGAGCAACCTGTTAAGTCGGCCGCCATGGCAGGAGAGGACAAAGATGCCTTCTGAGCATTCGGTGACAAGGAAACCTTCGGCAGGGATGCCGGCCCCGATCTCGGTGGCGATGCCCCGGACCGCCGCCTGTTCCCGTTTCGCCAGGGGGAGGGACGACCTGCCGCGGGCGAGGATGCCCTGCACGGAACGGGCGATGACCGGGCTCATCGGCGCACCGCTTCCCGACCAGAAAGGGCGGCGGTCGGAGGCGCGCGAGCCCCCGCCCTCACCGACGACGGTGGCGATGCGGTGGCCGGGGTCGAGGGCGATGATCCGCCACCGCCGCCCGCCCAGGGTGCAGACTGTCCCGACTCCCCCGGCGACGAACCGCGCGTCGAGGTCGCCCACCTCCTCGCCTTCCGGCGTGAGGGCCCGGAACGCGGCGCCCGTGGAAAAGACAGAGAGGAGGGCCGACCAGTGGGACCGGGAGAAGTCCTTCTCTGCCGCGGGGCCGGGCATCAGGAAGGGGCCGTCGGCGGCAAGGTGGGTGGTGGCGAGGAGGTGGTCGACGATGGCCCCGGCGTCGTCGGGCGCGATGCCGGCAAGGACAGGGGACGAGAGAAGGGAGGTGAGGAGGGAGCGGCGCGGGAGACGTCCCGCACCGATGAGGGCGAGGAAAAGTTGCTGGACAAAGACCGTGTACGGGAGAGAGGGGGGCCTGAGGGGTTCGACCTCACGCCGCGCCGCCGCTTCGATCGCGCCGGCCGCCAGGAGGAGGTCGAGGTCCGACCCGAGGACAAAGGCCATCCGCGCGGCCCCGCCGCGCCTGCCTGTGCGGCCGAGGCGCTGAAGGAAGGAGGAGACAGATGTCGGGGGGCCGACCTGAACGACAAGGTCGAGGCCGCCGATGTCGATGCCGAGTTCCAGGGTGCTCGTGCAGATGACGCAGGAGGAGGGGACGGAGAGGGAGGCCTCGGCCTCCCGGCGCACCGCAGCAGAGAGGGACGAGTGGTGGACGGAGAGGCGATCGACCCTCCCTTTGAGGGCGGTGGCAAGTCCTTCGGCCTCGCTCCGACTCCGCACAAAGACGAGGGCCCGTTTGCCGGCGACCAGGCCGGCGACGGCGGCGGCCTGCTCCTCCTTCCCCACGGCAAGGGAGAAGGAGAACTGCTTCTTCCCGGGCCTGACCGGAGAGGCGACAAGGCCGGCCTCGCGGCCGGGACCGGAGAGCCAGGCAAGGATCTCGCCGGGGTTGCCGACCGTGGCCGAGAGGCCGATCCTCTGGAGGGGCCGGCCGGCGAGACGGTCGAGACGGTCGAGGAGACACCGGATCTGGACGCCGCGCAGGTCGGCGGCAAAGGCATGGACCTCGTCGACGACGACGAACCTGAGGTGCGCAAGGTCGGGCCTGAGAGAGCGGTCGAGGAGGATCACCTCCAGGGACTCGGGCGTCGTGAGGAGAATGTGGGGCGGGTCGCCGCCCGACCAGGAACGCTCGCCTTTTCCGACGTCGCCGTGCCACTTTGCGACCGAGAGGCCGGCAGGAGTGCATATCTCCAGCATCCTCTCCTCCTGGTCGTTGATCAGGGCCTTCAGGGGGGAGAGGCAGAGGCAGGCGACGCCGGGAAGACCGCCCTTCAGGACGGCATCGATCACCGGGATGAGCGCTGCCTCGGTCTTGCCCCCGGCCGTGCCGGCGACGACAAGGAGGTCGCGGCCGTCGGCGGCGGCCTGGCAGGCCGCCTCCTGCACCGGGCGCAGGTCGTCCCAGCCGAGGCGGCCGGCAATAATGCCCTGAAGAGTGGGATGGAGGGAGGAGAAGACGGCCGACATGGAGAAAAGTGCGGTCTTCGTCCATAACAAGTTTTCATCGCCGAAGAGCAAACCATCATATATGAGGACGGAGAGGCACTACCATGCCTCTCAGCAAGGAGTCGGCACGGCCCATCGTGCCCGGTGCAGCGCCGCTCACCAGACCGGAGATGCTGGCCCTCCTCCCCGACGTGCCGGGGTGGTGTCTGGAGAACGGACGGTTGAGACGGAGGTTCGTCTTCAGGTCCGTCGGCGAGGCATGCACCTTCATCAACGAGGTCATCGCCCTTGGATCGGAAAGCGCCAGCCACTACCCGGACATCTGTCTCAGGAAATACCACGAGGTGGAGGTCTCCTGGTACACCCACTCCTCAGGCGGGTTGACGCGGACAGACTTCGTCCTTGCCGCACAACTGGGGGAAAGGACAGGGCCGAAAGGGTTCTTCAGATAATCCAAACACTTTCTCACCGGCGCACGGGAAAACGGGGCAATGTCAAAGGTGAGCACGCCCTCTTTCAGGGGGGCAACCCTCGCGCTTCTTTACCCGACCGCTTCGGTTTCACCGTCCACGGGAGGGAGAAAAAGGGCAGTACATTAATCTATCCCCTGCTGCGAGGGAAACTATATACGCTGTGACAACCTTGTTAATATACCGGAGCGAGGTAGGGTAGTCAGGAAATCCCGACGGGCTCATAACCCGTAGACCGATGGTTCAAATCCATCCCTCGCTACTATTCTGATACTTTTTCAAAGCGCAGAGCGTTTTTTCCCCACGACAACACCGTGCAGCCCAGAGGCCACATAAAACGAGCATATTTCGCCTGCGGGCAGCTCGAAGATGTGCCTGAAAAGGAGTGTCCTTCAAAGGCCCCTGTTTTCGTACAATCGCCGGTGTTCGTCGCCCTTCAGGATTGGTCCGGGAAAGACAGGCCATCCATAGAAAATCCTATCCAGAACAACACCCCACACCGATATATCTGTCTCCCTTTCCGGATATCCAGGACATATGTCCCCCGGCCTCGAAGACCTCCGGCCCGGACCATCAATACCATACCGCTGCGCAAGCGACACCGATACGGAGGAGAGAAAGAAGAGAAAGAAAAAAGGGTTCAGTCCAGATCCAGATGAGTCTGGACGCTTCCTTTCATAAATTCGATGCACCGGCAGTCGCAGCACTCCCCGCAGACCTCGACCGGGTACTTCCCGGTGAGGCAGGCGGTGCAGAGGTTGCCGATGTCGATGCCGATCGCCTCCACCATCCTGTCCAGAGGGACATGATAGAGAGAGTCGGCATGGATGAGGTCGCGCACCTCATCGGTATTCCGCTCATTTGCAATGAGTTCGGTCCGTGTCGGGAAATCGACCCCGAGATAACAGGGGGCGATGATCGGCGGCGAACCGACCCTGAGATGGACTTCTTTCGCCCCGGCGTCCCTGACGATGTCGATGAGCCGCCGTGAGGTCGTGCCCCGCACCACCGAGTCGTCGATGAGCACGACAGACTTGTTCTCCAGGTGCTTCTTGATCGGGTTGAGCTTGATGCGCACGGCGTTCTCCCGCTTCCGCTGGTTCGGCATGATGAATGTCCGGCCCATATACCGGTTCTTCATCAGGCCCTCCAGGTACGGGGTACCCGACGCCGTCGAATAACCGATCGCGTATGCCGTCCCCGAATCAGGCACCGGAGCGACCATGTCGGCGTCGACAGGTGCACCGCGGGCGAGGACCTCACCGATCTTCCGGCGGGCGTCATAGACAAGAGTGCCGTCGATGACCGAGTCTGCCCGTGCGAAATAGACATACTCGAACATGCAGTGGGCGCGCCTATCAGACGTCGCGATCTGGACAGACCGGATCCCGTTCTCCGTGACCGTGATCAGTTCTCCGGGCCGCACGTCCCTGAGCAGGGTGCCGTTCAGGGCGTCGATCGCAACGCTCTCCGAGGCCACGATATATCCGGTCTCGGTGCGCCCGATGCAGAGGGGCTTGATCCCGAGAGGGTCGCGGAAGGCGTACAGCGTCTCGTCGAGCATCAGCACGACCGAGTACGACCCCCGCAACTTCCGCATCGCCACACCGACGGCGTCCTCGACAGAGCCCGAGTCGCGGAGCTCGTGGGCAAGGATCGTCGCGATCACCTCGGAATCGGTGCTTGTGCAGAAGATCTGTCCGTCCTGTTCATAGGCGGACCGCAGGGCATCGGTATTCACGAGGTTGCCGTTGTGAGCAAGGGAGAGCGTATGATCTCTACAGACAAAATTGAATGGCTGGATGTTCTCCGGCAAGTTTGCGCCGGTCGTCGGATACCGGACATGCCCGATACCAACGTTCCCACTGAGCTCCTGGAGTATCTGCTCATCAAATACCTCGGCCACAAGCCCTTTGCCCTTGTGGACATAGGGCCGGTGGTCAAAAGTGGACATCCCCGCGCTCTCCTGCCCGCGGTGCTGGAGAGCGTACAGGGCATAGTATAGCGGGAAAGAGACACCGCCAGCATCCACGATGCCAACGATCCCACACATGATCTGACCTGAAAACTTAATGGGTCGGGATCCGGGAACGCTTCGTCGTCCACTTGTGACTGACCAGTTTCTTGCTCCGCCCGAAACCACAGGCAGAGCAGACCTTGTGCCGTGCGTGGAAGGACATCTTCCCGCACCGGCGGCAGATAATGTGACTGTGCTTCTGCCGCTTACCCATTGATGGTGTACCTTTCGTCATAACCGTTCACCGTAATTATTCAACAGAGGGAGATATATAGATCACATTGTCCCCGCGTACGATCAACGTACCGCGTTTCTCCACCTTGCCTTCGATCTCTTCTTCGGCCCGATCGAGGACGAGGTTTAAATGGACGTCGTAACCCTGCAGGACTCCGCGGATCTCACGCCCGCCTTTCAGAGAAATGATAACAGGCTGGCCGTTGAGCACCTGATCCAGAATCTCTAGTGGTCTTTTTGTCATGGCAATTACCTTTCAGACCTCTTCAAGAGTACCATACGTGCGTGGGGAATCTACTTAAATATACCGCGTCGAACGGTTTAAAGCAGAATAGACCAGAATCGTGGTGAACAATGGAAGAGATAAAGGTCAAAAAAAGGCACACGATCAAAAAGTCGGAGATCGCGCGCATCAGAAACGCCCTGAAAGATGAAATCGGAGACGAAGAGACACTTTTCACATCAAAGAGTATCGAGGTCGTAGAAACGACGTCAGCCTTCAGCATCTATCTGGTGGAGAAAAAACCCGCTTTCATGGCCTTCGAGGACTGGATCTTCCCGACGGTGCGTGGGGCGATCGAACACCCCTTCGCCGCCCGGAGGATCACGATCGATTCCGGGGCCGTGCCGTACGTGATGAACGGTGCCGATATCATGCGCCCCGGCATCGTCGCCGCCACGCCGGACATCAAGAAGGACCGCCCGTGCATCATTGCCGAGGAGAGGTACGGCAAGCCCCTCGCGGTGGGCGTCGCCCTGTACGATGGGACGGACCTCCTTGCACTGGAGAAGGGAAAGGCCGTCAGGACAGTCCACCGCGTCGGAGACCTGATCTGGAACCTGGAACTCTGAGGATGGATTGGATACCATTAAATAAATTCCATTCTACAGTTCTTTCCATGGGTAAATTTCTCGATTCCATCATGGGCAAGAGCGCTCCTGCACATCAGGACGACTATATGGAACTGGATCTGGCATCGTACGAGGGTACGGCCAGTGACGAGCCCGCATCGATGCTTGTGAAAGTCGCCCAGATCGCCGATATCAAGGACACCCCCCGCGTGAAGGACGAGGTTTACAATGGCAATGTTGTCATCGTCGACATCTCCCGGCTGAAGCTTGACAAGATCATGTACGAGCGGGTCTTAAAAGACCTCAGGGAGGTTGCCAATGACGTCAACGGCGACATCATCGGCCTTGGCGACCAGCAGTACGTCATCATTACCCCCATGTCGGTAAAGATCTCCCGCGAGAGGATCGGAGGAGCGTAGTGCGGAACGTCCTGCATGCGCCCTGTCCGATCTGTAAACAGGAGATCGAGTATATCTACCAGACGGAAGAAATCCCATATTTTTCGGAGATCCTCATCGAGAGCGCGGTCTGTCCCTGCGGTTGGCGGATGGCCGACACGTTCATCCTCCGGAACGGCCAGCCTGAAAGAAGCGAGATACGGATCTCGGGCGAGGACGATCTCTCGGTACGGGTGGTGCGCAGTTCCGCCGGCACGATCGAAGTACCCGAACTCGGGATCACGGTGAATCCCGGGCCGGCGTCGGAGGGGTTCATAACCAATGTAGAGGGGGTGCTCGACCGGATCGAGGACGCTCTCGATATCGCCCTGAAGACGGCCGACAGCGAGGAAAGGGATCGGGCTATCTCCATCAAGGCGCAGATCGAGGCGGTCAAGCGCGGCGAGGAGAGCATCACCCTGGTCATCGACGACCCCTCGGGCAACTCCGCAATCATCAGAAACCCGAAGGACGCTGATGCCGACCAAGAAGAAGAACAGGCAGGGCAGACCTCGCCCTGACCTGATACGATCTTTTCTGGCTCTTTTGAATCTTTATCCCGGATCGATCTCTCCTCTGGTTGCATGATGAGCGATGCGGACCCCTCCACCTTCCTCCCAGATATACCGAGAACGTACACTCCCGCGTCAAACCTCAAGAACAGGATTTACCATGAAAATGATCCAGACGTTCAATTCTGGAGTTATGGATGAGAATTTGAACACACAGATTTCTCTCATACCTGATATACGGAGAACAAAACCGCCCTCAGAACGATCGGGCTCTCTGCCTTCCCGCCCCTATCTTCGTCCCGGGGGTCCGGGGGCAGCGCCCCCGGCGTGAAGATGTGGGAAGGGGTGATGATCAGGCGTGCCGCCCCGACCGCAGAATCTTCACCGCCGTCTCGCACCGGGGGGCGGCAAGTGAACAGTATCCTTCAGGTGCCCTGTTGCAAGGAGAGGAATCAAGTATCCCTCCGCACTCAGGAGAACTGCAACGAGAATTTTTCATCACGTATGCTTGAGCCAGGGGTTCATGCCCGATTCTACAGAGCCATAAAACCAGAAAAAAGAAGATCAGTGGATCTTCACGCCGCGGAGGTACGCGCCGCTCTCCGGGACGGCGGTGCCCGCCACCTGCACGTCGGGGATGACTGCCCTGAGGGCAGGGAGGCTCGATTCGGGGATGACAAAGGCATAGCCCATGCCCATATTGAAGGTGCGGTACATCTCGTTCTCGTCAAGACCGCCCAACTCCTGGATCCAGGCAAGGATCTCGGGGACGGGCAGGGGGTCGGTGATGTCGAAACCGTACTTCGAGAGGCGGGTGAAGTTCAGGAGGCCGCCGCCGGTGATGTGGCACATGCCGTGGACGTCGCAGACCGCGGCGGCGTCCAGGGCCTCGCGGTAGATCCGCGTCGGCGTGAGGAGGGCCTCGCCGACCGTCCGTCCCGAGGGGAGAACGACGTCATAGCCGCCGTTCTCCAGGGCGACCTTCCTGGCGAGGGTGTAACCGTTCGAGTGGACGCCTGTCGAGGGCACGCCGACGATAAGGTCGCCGGGGGCGATCGTCTCACCGGTGACGACCTTATCTTTCTTCTGGGCGCCAAGGCAGGTGCCTGCAAGGTCAAGGCCGGTGACGAGGCCCTTCAGGGTCGCAGTCTCCCCGCCGACGATGTTCATGTTCGCCTGGCGCGCCCCTTCATTGAGGCCGATCCCGATCTGGCGCATCTTATCCACGGAAATGCCCTCGGTGGCGATATAGTCGACGAAAGCCACCGGCTCCAGGTTCATCACGAAGAGGTCGTTGACATTCATCGCCACGCAATCGATGCCGACCGTCGACCAGTCCTGCAGGCCGTCGGCGACGAGCATCTTCGTGCCGACGCCGTCGACGGCAAGGGCAAGCGCCATGTCGCCGAAGTCGATGAGCCCGGCGAAGTGGCCGACGCTCCCGAGCATCGGGAAGGAGCCCTGACGCCGGTAGGAAAGCTGGTCAATAAGCGTGCGCACGCCCCGCGCTTCGAGATCGATGTCCACGCCGGCTTCGGCGTACCCTGTACTTTTACTCATCTTTGCATTCCTCCGAAAGCCTGAATTCGTCGTGGAGCACCTGCAGTGCCTTTCTGCTCTCGTCCTGCCGCACCACGAACGAGACGTTCACCTCTGACGATCCCTGCGAGATCATCATCACATTGACCCCGGCCTTGCCGAGGGCGGTGAAGATCCTGCCCGAGATCCCGGGCGTCCCGGCCATGCCTGCGCCGATGACCGCGATCGCCACGACGTTCCGGTCGGAGGTGACCTCGCGGACCAGGCCGCTCTTCACCGGGGCTGCAAGCACCTCAAGGGCGAGCGGCAGGTCGTTCTCCTCGATGATCAGGGAGATGTTCGCCTGCGACGAGGCCTGCGAGATCATCATCACGTTGATCCCGGCGTCGCCGAGAGCGGTGAAGATCTCCCTGGCCACGCCCGGCCTGCCGATCATCTGGACGCCGTTGATGTTGACGAGGGCGACGCGGGCGATGTGGGTGATCGCCTTGACGACACGCTTCTCCTTCTGCTCCTGCCGGCGGACGACTGTGCCGGGAGAGTCAGGGTTGAAAGTATTCTTCACCCGGACGATGGTGTCCTTCTCCATCGCGGGTTCGATCGTCTTCGGGTGGAGGACCTTCGCCCCGAAGTATGAGAGTTCCATCGCCTCGCGGTAGCTGACATAGGACAGGACACGGACATCTGCAATGATCTTCGGGTCGGAGGTCATCACGCCGTCGACGTCGGTCCAGATCCAGATCTCGTCGGCGTCGATGGCACGGCCGACGATCGCGGCCGAGTAGTCGGAACCGCTGCGGCCGAGAGTGGTGACGATGCCCTCGGGGGTGCAGCCCATGTAGCCGGTGATCACCGGCATGCCGTCCATGAGGAGGGGGACGACCCGGCTGTGAATACGGGGGTCGCTCTGCGGCAGGACAAGAGCGTCGCCGTGCTTGCTCGTCGTCAGGATCCCGGCTTCGCAGCCATCGAGGGCGGTGGAGGGGATGCCCCGCTCCCTGATCGCAGCCGAGAGGATGAGCGCCGAAAGACGCTCGCCATAACTGACGATATAGTCCTTCGAACGCTGGGTGAGTTCATGGAGGGCGTGAACCGCCGTAAGGATGTGTTCGAGGTTGACAAGGCGCTCGTTGATGACAGCCCCCACCTCTTCGGCCTGGCCGGGAGCGGCGGCTTCGAGCGTCTTGAGATGTTTCGCCCGGAGAGCCTGGATAAATGCGGCAATCGGGGGCTCTTCTACAGATGATTCGGCCTCGGCAGCGATCGCATGGAGCTGATCGGTGACGCCCGACATCGCCGATACGACGACCGCCACCTCATGCCCTTCGGCATGGTAGCGGGCGAGGATGTCGACAGTCCGCCCGATCGCCCCGGCATCGCCGACCGAGGTGCCGCCAAATTTCATTACAAGCCTCATTTATGGCTCACTCTCACTGGTCCCACACAATGGTATTTATGTACTGACACTTCCCACGGTATAATAGGATGCGCGCGCTGGATAGTATCGACTGCCATACCCTTGTCATCGGGAGTGGCGGCGCCGGAGTGAGGGCGGCGATCGAAGCCGACCGGTATGGCGAGACGGTCCTCCTCTCGAAGAGCATCACCGGAAAGGGGGGGTGCACGACGATGGCGGAGGGCGGGTACAACGCCGTTTTGCGGGAAGGTGATGCCTGTACCGTGCATGCGGAGGACACCCTCAGGGGAGGGGCGTACCTCAACGACCCGGCCCTGGTCGAGGCTCTTGCCGCCGACGCCCCCGCGCGCCTTGCCGACCTCGTCTCCTGGGGCGCCGTCTTCGACGCCTCCGCGGACGGCGAGGTGGCCCAGCGATCTTTCGGCGGGCAGAGTATCCCGCGGACCTGCTATGCAGGCGACAGGACAGGGCACGAGATAATGGCGACGCTGATGGAGCGTCTCCGCGGGAGCGGGGTCGAGCGGATCGAGGAGACCGCCGCCATAGATCTCCTGAAGGACGGGGAGAGGGTCTGCGGAGCCCTCGTCCTCGACAAAAAAGGCGAGATCGTTCCTATCAGGGCCGACGCCGTCGTCCTTGCCGCAGGTGGGGGGGCGAGAGCCTATGACGTCTCCACGAACTCCGGGACAGGGACGGGGGACGGTTTCGCCCTCGGGTACCGGGCCGGGGCAGAACTCATCGACATGGAGATGGTCCAGTTCCACCCGACAGGCGCCGTGTACCCGTACGACGCCCGCGGTCGCCTGGTCACGGAGGCGGTGCGTGGCGAGGGCGGGCGCCTCATCAACACGTCGGGCGAGCGCTTCATGGCATATTACGACGAGAAGAGGATGGAACTCTCCACCAGGGACGTCGTCGCCCGGGCGATCGCCACCGAAGTGCTGGAGGGACGGGGGACGACGAACGGCGGCGTCTGGCTCGACGTCACCCACCTCCCGGCAGAGACGATCGAGGAACGCCTGCCCGTGATGCTGGCGCAGTTCCTCAGGTTCGGCGTGGACATCAGGAAAGAACCGATGGAGGTCGCCCCGACCGCCCACCACATCATGGGCGGCCTTCGCATCACGCCGGAGGGGCAGACAAGCCTCCCCGGCCTCTTCGCCTGCGGCGAAACGGTGGGCGGGGTCCACGGGGCAAACCGCCTCGGCGGCAACGCCCTGGCCGACACCCAGGTCTTCGGGAAGCGGGCAGGCGAAGCCGCGGGGAAGGCGCCGAAACACACCGCACGGATCGACCCGGCGCAGGTCGAGGCGCAGGAGCGGCGTATCGCTGCGTTCTTCGAGGGCACGGAGTCCCCTGACGGCGTGAAGGGGCGCCTCCAGCAGGCGATGTGGAACGGCGCCGGGATCAGGCGGGACAGTGCCGGGCTGAAGCGGACCCTTGGAATCGTCGAAGAACTCGCCGCGTTGCCTCTCAGGGCGGCGACACCGCGGAACCTCATCGAGTGCTGCGGGGTGCAGAACCTCTGCACGACCTCGATGCTCATCTGCGGGTCGGCCCTCCTGCGCCCGGAGAGCCGCGGCGCTCACTGGAGGACCGACGTCGCCCAGACCTGGGACGCACAGACCTCTCCTTTCGGTCACACGCACATCAGCCGTGCCGGCGCTTCCATCGAGGAGATGAGGGGATGAAGAGCATCACCTTTACAATCGCGCGTTTCGACCCTGAGTCCGAGAAAGAACCGCATTTCGAAGAATACTCCGTCGAGGTGCATGAGGGGGCGCGGGTGCTCCACGCCCTCCATGCCGTCCACGCACAGGACCCCTCCCTTGCCTACCGCTGGTGCTGCGGGTCGGGCCAGTGCGGCAGCTGCGCGGTCCGCGTCGACGGCGAACCTGCCCTTGCCTGCCTTACCGAGGCACGCGACGGGATGGTTGTCGCACCCCTCGACCTCCCGGTCGTGAAGGACCTGGAGGTGGACCTCGCGCCGTACCTCGGCCGCCTCCCTTCCATCGTCCCGGGCGGGTGTGCGGGTTTCCCGACAAAGGAGGAGATCAATGCGATCAAGCCCCTGCGGGAGTGCATCGAGTGCATGTCCTGTGTCTCGGTCTGTCCGGCGCTGAAGGTGACTGACTTTGCCGGGCCGACGGCGATGCGGCAGGAACTCCGCCTTGCTCTCGACCCGAGAGACGCCGGCGACCGCATCCCTGAGGCCGTCGAAAAGGGGCTCTTCTGCTGCACAAGTTGCCAGAAGTGCTGGAAGGTCTGCCCGAAGGAGATCAAGATCCCGGGAAAGGCGATCGAAAAACTGCGGGAGATCGCAAACCGGCAGGGCCTGACCCTGCCGAGGCACGCCGAGGTGGCCGAACTTGTCAGGCAGACCGGCCGGAGTGTCACCAGGACGAAGGAGACCCTCCTCGAACAGGTGCCCCAGGTGATCGAGCCGTACGGCGAGGTGCGGGCGACAGTCGGGTTCTTTGTGGGTTGCATGTACAACGGCCGCCTCCCGGAGACCGCCCTCGACATGCTCGAAGTGATGAGAAGAAACGGCATCAGGGTTGTCATCCCGCACGAACAGGTCTGCTGCGGGTCGCCCCTGATCAGGACAGGCCAGACCACCTTCCTCGACCACCTGAAGAGGCGGAATATCGAGGCATTCAGGACCCGGGACATCGACACGGTGATGACGATGTGCGCCGGGTGCGGGTCGACCCTGAAGCACGATTACAAAACCCCGTTCAGGGTGATGGACGCCACCGAGGTGCTGACAGAGTACGGGATCGCGGACCCGGCGAAGCTCCACCTCACCGCGACCTATCATGACCCCTGCCATCTCCTGCGGGGGCAGGACGTCCGCGACCAGCCGCGGGAACTCCTCAAGAAGGTCGTCGAACGCTTTGTCGAGACGCCGAACCAGTGCTGCGGGTCGGGCGGCGGCGTCCGCGCCGGCATGCCGGAGGAGGCGGCCGCACTCGGGAAGATGCGGGGCGAGGCCTTCGAGAAGAGCGGGGCGGATATTGTCGTCTCCTGCTGTCCCTTCTGCGAGTTCCACATCTCGGAAAACACGAAACTCCCGGTGAAGGACCTCATGACCCTGTTGCGCGAAGGGTATGAGGAGAAGGACCGGAAGGAGCAGAAAAAGGCATAAAACTGCAGCCCGGACCGTAAAATATCATCTTTTTTCGCCGGAGATCATTGCCCGGCAGGTCCCGACCAACACTATATTATCACGACCCGCCGATCAGGAGGGATCAGGGGACCCTCATGGACGCCGCCATCCTCGACGACATTGTCGTCATCTTCGCCCTCTCCATCGCGATCATCTTCGTCACCTCCCGACTGAAGGTGCCCGGCATCGTCGGGTTCCTCATCGCGGGGATGGTCGCCGGCCCCCATGCCCTGGGGCTCGTGCAGGAGACCGAAACCGTCGAGGCCCTCGCCGAGATCGGGGTGGTCCTCCTCCTCTTCACCATCGGGATGAAGTTCTCGTTCACAGAACTCCTGCGGATACGGCGGGCCGTGCTTGTCGGCGGCACCCTCCAGGTGCTCCTGACGGTCACGGCGGTGGCTGCAGGCGCATGGATCACCGGCATCCCCCCGGCACAGGCCGTCTTCCTCGGTTTTCTCCTCTCCCTCTCCTCGACGGCGATCGTCCTCTCCCTGCTGCAGGGGCGCTCCGAGGTCGAAAGCCCGCACGGGAGGACCGCCCTCGGGATCCTCATCTTCCAGGACCTCGCGATCATCCCCATGATGCTCCTCGTCCCGATGCTCGCCGGGGCCGAAGGGGTGGGAGGGACGTCTGTCCCCCTCTTCCTTGCCACCTCCGCAGGGATCATCGGGTTCGTCGTCGTCTCCGCGAAGTGGCTTGTCCCGGCCGCCCTCTACCATGTCGCCCGCCTGCGGAGCCCGGAGATCTTCCTCCTCTCCGTCCTGGTCATCTGCCTCTTCACCGCCTGGCTCACCCAGAGCGCCGGCCTCTCCCTCGCCCTGGGTGCCTTCCTGGCCGGGCTGATCATCTCGGAGTCCGAGTACTCCCAGGACGCCATCGGTGCCGTCATCCCCTTCAAAGAGGTCTTCACGAGTTTCTTCTTCGTCTCGGTCGGCATGCTCCTCGACGCCGGTTTCTTCCTGGCCAACCCCGTGATCATCCTCATCATCACCGCGGGCGTCATCGTCGCCAAAGCCCTCGTCGCCGGCGGTGTCACCCTCGCCATCGGCCACTCCCTCCGTACGGCCGTCCTCACCGGATTCGCGATCAGCCAGATCGGAGAGTTCTCTTTTGTCCTCTCCAGTGCCGGCCTCAGCGCAGGGCTCATCGACGGGGCACTGTACCAGGCCTTCCTGGCGATGGTGGTCGTCACGATGATCGCCACACCCTTCGTCTTCTCCGCGGCGCCGAAGGTCGCCGACAGGGCGATGCGCCTCGACCTTCCCGAGCGGATCAGGCGGGGCACGATCAGGGAGACGTTCGCGAAGGAGCCCGAGATGAACGACCACATCATCATCGTCGGGTTCGGGATCGGCGGGAAGAACGTCGCCAGGGCGGCACAGGCGGCGAAGATCCCGTATGTGGTCATCGAGACGAACCCGGAGACGGTGAGACTGGAGAGGGTGAAAGGAGAACCGATCCACTACGGCGACGCCACACGGAGAGCGGTCCTCGGCCATGCCGGCATCAGGACGGCAAAGGTGCTCGTCGTCGTCATCTCCGACCCCTCGGCGACACGGCGGATCATCGCCGCCGCCCGCCGGGCAAACCCGCACCTGCGGATCATCGCCCGCACCCGGTATGTCGGCGACATCGACGAACTCGCCAGCCTCGGCGCCGACGAGGTGATCCCCGAGGAATATGTCACCTCGATCGAGATCTTCACCCGCATCCTCACCGCCTACCTTGTCCCGAGGGACGAGATCGAGCGTTTCACCGCGGAGGTGCGGGCCGACGGCTACGTACTCTTCCGGTCGGCGGAGGCCGCACGGCCCGGCCTCCACGACATCGGGTTCTACCAGCCTGGTGCCGAGGTGGAGAGCCTGCGGGTCGGGGAAGGGGCGGCCATCGCGGGCATGACCCTCGCGGAGGCCGACCTGCGGCGGAAGCACGGCGTCACCATGCTCGCGGTCCGCCGGGGGGCGCGGGTGATCGCCGCCCCGGACGGTGAGACGGCAATCCTCGCCGGCGACGTCTGCGTCGTCATCGGCCCCGAGGACAGGATCGCCGACGTCGACCACCTCTTCAGGGAGAGAAAGGAAGGGTGAGGGTCACCGGGAGAGCAGGTACGCGTGCGCCTCCAGGGCCGCCTTCGCTCCCTCACCTGCCGCGATGATGATCTGCTTGCCATGAACGGAGGTGACGTCACCGGCCGCAAAGATGCCGGGCACGCTTGTGCAGCAGTTTTCGTCGACGACGATCTCGCTGCCGGTATTGATCCTGACAAGATCCTGGACGGCCCCGATATTCGGTTCGTGACCGATCTCGGCGAAGACACCGTCGACGGCGATCTCCTCCTCGGCTCCCGTCTCCTTCTGCCGGATCTTCACGCCGGTGAGCACCGTCTCGCCGACAAGGCCGGAGACGACATAGGGCCGGTGGACGGCCACGTTCTCCTTTGTCTTCAGGAGGTCGAGATAGACGGCGTCGGCCTTCAAGGCGCTCCTGACGATGAGGTGGACCGTCCGCGCGATCTTCGCCATCTCAAGCGTCGTGGTCACCGCTGAGTTGCCGCCGCCGACGACGGCGACGTCCTTGCCCCGGAAGAGGGGGCCGTCGCAGGTTGAGCAGACCGAGACGCCCCGGCCCCAGAACCTCTCCTCGCCCTCGACACCGAGGCGGCGGGGGCTGCGGCCGGTGGCGACGATGACGCTCCTCGCCCTGAAGGTCCGGTCGCCGTACGTCGTGACGACGAAGGTGCTGTCCTCCCTCCTGACGCCGATAGCCCGGTCGAGTTCGAGGCTGACATTCAGGCCCCGCGCCTGCTCCTCGAACTTCGCCATCAGGTCCTCGCCCGAGACCACCCGGTAGCCCATATAGTTCTCGACTGCCCAGCTCTCCATCGCCTGCCCACCGATGTTCTCCGTGATGATCAGGGTGGAGAGGAGTTTCCGCGTCGTGTACACCCCGGCGGTGAGGCCCGCGGGGCCGGCGCCCAGGATAACGATGTCGTAGAGTTCTTCCTTCTTCTCAGTGCCGAAGAGGGCGTTGAGGCGGGGTGCGTCGAAACCGACGACCACGTCCTCCCCCACCACCGTCACCGGAACGCCGAGCTGCTTCGAGACCCGGAAGAGTTCGCGGGCCGCCTCCTCGTCTTCGCCGACGTCGATATTTTCGTATTCTATCCCGTGTTTCTCCAGAAAGGCCTTGACCATCCGGCAGTACGGGCACTGCTTCGTGGAGTAGACTTTCACCTCCGGCATAGGGGGGAGTTGGAAGGCCGGGATAAAAGGGTTGTGCAGGTCGGGGATCGACCCCGACCTTTCCACCTTCGCGCCGGGTTTGCACCAGGGTGGTGGAAACGAGGCGGCGGCAGAAGGGGACCGTTCCTGAGAGGTATGTGCGTACAGAGTACAGTATGAGAAGTGTGTACAGATACCCGGGGTAATTTACACACGATCCGGAGAACATACGGCACGCCTGCGGGGGTGGTGTATGGTGCTGCGATACGCGGGCTGGTGTAAACGTCGGCGTGCACCCGGCGTGCACGGCTCTGTTGCCGGATCGGCGGCTGTCGACGACGGATCTCCCCGGTGCAATACCGGCGCGAAGGAGAGAAAACAGGTGCAACGGTGCAAAAGACAGGGGGCCGCAGTCTCCGCTTTACAATCTCTGTATGATGTATCCGATCCACTATTCCCGACGTTTTTCAAAAACCGCCGGGAAAGAATGTTTCATGGGCGGTTTTCCAGAAAAAAAGGAGAGGTTTATTCAACCTTGATGAAGTTCTTCCCGGCCTCACCGCAGATCGGGCACGTCTCCGGCGCCTTCCCGATCTCGATGTTCCCGCACCAGGGGCAGAGGAAGACCTCGGCGCCCTCGAAGTCCTTCCCGGCGAGGACGGCCTCAAGGGCCTTCGTATAGAGACCGGCATGGACCTGCTCGGCCTTCATCGCGTGGGTGAAGATAGCGACGGCCTCGGGCTTGCCCTCTGTCTTCGCCTCTTCGACGAAGGCCGGGTACATCTCGGTGAACTCGTCGGTCTCGCCCTCGATGCTCCCCTGGAGGTTCTCGGCCGTCTTTTTGATCCCGCCCATCACGGAGAGTTCGCGCTTTGCGTGGATCGCCTCGGCCTGCGATGCGGCGCGGTACAGGCGTGCCACGTTCTTGAAGCCTTCCTTGTCCGCCTTCTCCGAGAAGGCGAGGTACTTGCGGTTCGCCTGCGACTCGCCGGCAAATGCTGCCTTGATATTCTCCAGTGTTGCCATGACCATCTCTTCTGCAGGCATCCATAAAAAAATATTCCCGTCCTTCTCCACCGTACCAGGCATAAAGGAGCACATCTGTCCATTCAAGCACCCATATGACACCGATCCAGAAGAGGAGAGTATTCGAAGATTTATATACTGCGAGGGCAGATCACCCCCTGATGAAACAGATGCGGGAGGTGCCCGCCCGCGAGCGGCCACGGGAGAAGATCGCGGCGAAGGGTGCGACGGCCCTCACCGACCGCGAACTCATCGCCGCGATCATCGGGAGCGGCGTGGCCGGGCGCGACGTGCTGGAGGTCGCCCGCGAGATCGAAGGGGTGATCGCGGACTCGTGCGTCCCGCCGTACGACGCCCTTGTCAGGGTGCCGGGCGTCGGGGAGGCCAGGGCCTGCCAGATCACCGCCGCCTTCGAACTTGCCCGGCGCCGCTTCCTCCCGGCGGAGACGCGGGTCACCTGCCCGGCCGACGTCCTCCCCCTCGTGAAGTACCTCGCCGACAGGCAGCAGGAGTACTTTATCTGTATCTCCTTGAACGGCGCCGGCGAGGTCGTCGGCAACAGGGAGGTCACGAAAGGGCTCATCAATTACAGCCCCGTCCACCCGCGGGAGGTCTTCGCCGACGTGATCACCGACAGGGCGACCTCGGTGGTCTTCGTGCACAACCACCCCTCGGGGAGTCTCCAGCCGAGCAGGGAGGACATCGCCATGACGAAACAACTCACGGCCGCGGCGGACATTCTCGGCATCAGGGTGCTCGACCACCTCATCATCACAAAGAAGGGCCACCTCTCCATGCGGGAGGCAGGGCTCCTCTGAGGGGGGAGGCGATGGAGTACGACCGGGTCAGGCGGACACTCTGGCTCATCCTCATCCTCAACGTCATCGTAGCCGTCGCAAAGGCGGTCTTCGGCTTCATGGCCGGTTCGATGTCCATGGTCGCCGACGCCCTCCACTCTTCCTTCGACTCGGCCTCGAACATCATCGGCCTTGCCGCCACCGGCATCGCCGCCCGCCCCCCTGACAGGGACCACCCGTACGGCCACGCGAAGGTCGAGACTTTTGGGACACTTCTCGTCGGCGGGATGCTCCTCCTGACCGCCTACTGGGTGATCAGCGAGGGGGTCGTCCGCCTCACCACCGGCGCCGTCCCCCACATCACCGCCCTGACCGTCGGCGTGATGGTCGCCACGACCGCCATCAACATCTTCGTCGCCCTGTACGAGAGGCGGGTGGGCGAGGAACTCGGGAGCAGTTTTCTCATCGCCGATTCCGAACACACGAAGAGCGACGTCTTCGTCTCCCTCTCTGTCCTCGGGGGTTTCGTCGTCGTGTACCTCGGTTATCCCCTGGCCGACCCCCTCATCGCCCTTGCCATCGGGGCGCTCATCGGCAGGATGGGCCTCTCCATCGTACGGGAGGCCGGGATGGTCCTCACCGACGCCGCCACCGTGCAGTGCGAGGAGAATGTCAGGGAGATCGTCGCCGGGATCCCGGGCGTCCTCGGTTCGCACGAGTTCAGGTGCCGGGGCGCCCCCGGCGAAATGATGGCCGACATCCATATCACCGTCGATCCCGCCATGACCGTCGAGGAGGCGCACGGGATCGCAAAGGAGGTCGAGGCCGCGATCACGGGGGGCGTCCCCGGCATGAAGGAGGTGATCGTCCATATCGAACCGGGGGAGAGGGACGGGAGGGAGAAGGTCTGAGGGGGGACTCAGGAGGCTGAGTCTCCTCTTTGATTTTACTGCGTGCGTACCGATCCGTTGCCTTCCCCCTACAGTCCGCCGGGGGCAAGCCCCCGGACCCCCGATCCAGGATAGAACAGGGGAAGGATAAACCCTGCATGTCGAAGAGGACTGTCACCCGCTCCCTATCGTAATGGGGAGTGCAAGCGTTAGCGAGCATGAGAAAAAGGACAGATCATTTTCGAGAGCCGAAAGAAGTGAGGAAAAGAAGACCGTTAGGTCTTCGCCGCCCGGCAGATGAAATACCCCCGGAACATGTGCAAGACGGGATTTCTCCAGTTATCGCTTTAGATATTACCCTTACCCAAGGAATTCTACAGATCTTTTTTCCCGACCAACCGGCAGAGCTCCTTCCCCTTCTCGTAGGCGGCCTCGACGACCTTGGGCCGCGTCCTGATGTCCCGCACATGGTCCATGTCCTTCTGGAAGACCCCCTCCCAGTACGGGCAGTCGATGATCTCGCAGAAGGTCCGCGTCGTCTGGAGGGCGCCGTCGAAGTTGTCGGGAAGGTTCATGCCGGAGATGCAGATGAACAGGGTCTTTCTCTCCTTCCGGCGCTCTTTTGAGATGAAAGGCTGCATGCGCATATACTTCGCCATATAAAAGACCTGAAACCGGTCCATGAAGGACTTCAACTTGCCCGGGATACCCATCGTCATGATCGGCGTGGCGATGATCAGGCCGTCCATCTCCCTGAACTTCCGGTAGTACGGCGTCAGGTCGTCCTGCATCTGGCAGTCCTCATGGGCCATGCAGTGGAGGATCTCCATGCAGGGCTGAAAATTGAGGTACGGCACCATCACCTTCTCGACCTCGCACCCCGCCTCTTCAGCCCCTTCCACCGCCTTATTGAAGAGGTACGCGGTGTTGCCCCCCCGCACCGGGCTTCCAAGCAGGGCGATGATCTTTTTCGGCATACGATCGACCTCGGTCTGCTGCTCTATATAGTTACTCTCGACACGGGAAGGCGGGGCCAAAAAATGAGCAAAGAATATATAAAAAGGAATTATAATCAGTCGCTGGTGAAACAGTGATGGCAGAAAAACCCAAGGACGTGAAAGCAGGCCAGAAGGTCGGGCCAGGGACCTATGTCTGCATCGACTGCGGCCGCGAACTCCATGTGACCGAGGCAGAGAGGGACCTCGTCCAGTGCCCGAGTTGCGCCTGTGAGAACTACCAGTGCTTCCCGATGACCCATATCAGGCCCGACATCAAGACGCCGGAAGACGCCATTCACCCGCCGAAGCGGAAGAAATAGATCCTTCACGAGGGCGAGGACGATGGTCAATGTCGAGGAAGTGGGGCAGGTCTTCATCTGTGAGATCTGCGGCAACGTCGTTGAAGTGAAAGAAGTTGGTGGAGGAGAACTGGTTTGCTGCGGCGAACCGATGGTCCTCCGGGAGTAAGAAAATGGAGCAGAAACTGAAAGAACTGGAAGAGAAGATCGGGAAAGTCCCGAAGATCTTCGCCGAACTGAAGACGGTCGAACCTGATCTCTACGAGAAGGTGATGGGCCTCGACCAGATGGTCTGGGCCGACGGCGCACTCTCCAAACAGACAAAGAAAGTGCTTGCCATCGCCATCGCCGCCGCACTCAGGGACCGCCACGCGGTGCGGGCCCAGATGGCAGGGGCAAAGAGCCTGGGCGTCAAGAAGGAGCAGATCGAGGAGGGCCTCAGGGTCGCATTCCTTCTTGCCGGCATGCCCGCCTATGTCTACGGCAAGGCGGCCCTCGAAGAAATCATGGGATAGGGAGGGGTGGAGGCAACAGAGATGGAGGAATCACACTCCCTTCCCATTATCGGCGAGGCTGCACCCGATTTCGAGGCGGTCACAACACAGGGGCGCCTTAAACTCTCCGACCTCCGGGGAAAATGGGTCGTCCTCTTCTCTCACCCGGCAGACTTCACGCCGGTCTGCACCACCGAGTTCGTCGCTCTTGCGCAGGCATATCCCGAACTCGAAGCCCTGAACGTGAAATTGATCGGACTGTCCATCGACAGCGTCCACTCGCACCTCGCCTGGGTGAGGAACATCGAGGAGAAGATGGGCGTGAAGATCCCCTTCCCGGTCATCGCCGACCTCGACATGAGCGTCGCAAAGACGTTCGGCATGATCCACCCGGGCACGAGCAGCACGGAGACGATCAGGACCGTCTTCTTCATCGACCCCGAGGGAAAGATGCGGGCGATGATCTACTACCCGCTCACGAACGGCCGGTACATTCCCGAGATCGTCAGGCTGGTGAAGGCCCTCCAGACGACCGACCGGCACAAGGTCTCGACACCGGCGAACTGGCAGCCGGGCGAAAAAGTCGTCGTTCCCCCGCCAAAGACCGCCGCGGAGATGGAGAAGCGGGCCGGCGAGGGCTACGAGTGCAAGGACTGGTACCTCTGCTTCAAAACGATCTGACTTTTTTGAGGCCGGGACAAAAACCGTCCCGTCTTCTTCCACTCCTCCGGCCTCGGGCAAACGGATCAGAACACTAATACCTGATAGCGCCTGTCATTGAGAATGATATGGAGGGCATATCCGAACCGAGGCGGCAACTCGCCACCCTGATGAGCAACCTCCCCGGCATGGTGTATCGGTGCAGGAACGATCCCGCCTACCCGATGGAGTTCGTGAGCGAAGGCTCGTATGACCTTCTCGGGTACCCTCCCGCCGACCTCACAGGCGGCGACGTCATGTACGGCAGCCTGATCCACAAGGACGACAGGGACCATGTCTGGAAAGAGATCCAGGAGGCCATCAGGAAGGGGGGCCCCTTCAGGGCGACCTACCGGGTGAAGACGGCCAGCGGGCGGGAAAGATGGGTCTGGGAGCAGGGCAGGGGCGTATTTGACGAGGAGGGCCGTCTTGTCGCCCTGGAAGGGTTCATCGCCGACATCACCAGGCAGGTGGAACTCCAGGAGGACCTCAGGCAACGCGAACGGCAGCAGAAGGCGATCCTGAACAACATACCCGACATCGCCTGGCTCAAGGACAGGGAAGGCCGTTTCGTCGCTGTCAACCGGGCATTTGAAACCTCCACAGGGCGGGCTGCCGGGGAGGTCATCGGCCAGACCGATGCCGCGGTCTGGCCGCCCGATATCGCGGCGAAGCACCACGCGGAGGACGAGATGGTAATGGCTTCGGGGAGGCGGATCTCTATCGTGGAGCCGCTCAGGAGGGCCGACGGCTCCGAAAGGTGGGTGGAAACGATCAAGACACCCGTCGCGGACGGCGCCGGCCGGGCGGCCGGGACCGCCGGGATCTCGCGGGACATCACCGACAGGAAGGTGATGGAGGAGGCCCTGCGCGAGAGCGAAGAACGGTACCGGCTCTTCCTCCAGAACTTCCCGGGCATCGCCTTCAGGACAGACGCCGACCTGAACCCGGTCTTTCTCCACGGCAACGTCGAGGGGGTCACCGGGTATTCTGCCGGAGAGATCCTTGCCAGGACAGGGAAGGAAGACACCATCATCCAGCCGGCAGACAGGGAGGCCTATGCGGTGTGTTTTCAGGGCGCCCTCACAACCGGCAGTCCGGCAACGGCCGACATCAGGATCCTCAGAAAGGACGGAGAGGGCCGGTGGATGCACCTCCAGGTCCAGCCTGTCCCCGGCCCTGACGGCCGTCCAACAGGGGTCCAGGGTGCGGCCTATGACATCACCGACAGGAAGCAGGCCGAAGAGGAGATCAGAAACCTTGCAAAGTTTCCTGAGGAGAACCCGGGCCCGGTCATCAGGGTGAGCGGGACCGGCCGGATCCTCTATGCCAACGGGGCGAGTAAGAGCCTTCTTGAGACGTGGGGGACCGGGGTGGACGGCATCATCCCGGAATCATGGCAGGAAATCGTCGCCGAGACACTGGAGACCGGACAGAAGAGGAGCAGGGACGCGGCGGCGGACGGCACCGACTACACGCTCACCTGCGTCCCGGTGGCCGAGGGCGGATATGCAAACCTCTACGGCGTCGACATCACCGAGAGGAAGGCGATGGAGTGCGCCGCACAGGAGGCGAACCGGAAACTCAACCTCCTCAACTCCATCATCCGCCACGACCTCCTCAACCAGATCACCGTCCTCCAGGGGTACCTGGAACTGGCCGGGCTTGACGACACCCACATTACCTATCTCGGGAGGCTCGTCGAGACCTCGGAAAGGCTCAGGCGCCTCGCCGAGTTCACGCGCGATTACCAGGAACTCGGGGTCAGGGGACCGACCTGGCAGGTGGTCGGGGAGGGGATCAGACGTGCCTTTACCCAGCGCTCCCCCCAGGGGATCGCCTTCGAGGCGGAGATTGACCCGGCACTCCATATCCTCGCCGACCCCCTTCTCGAACGGGTCTTCTACAACCTGGTGGACAACACTGCCGTGCATGGCGAAGACGCGACGAGGATCCGTTTCGGCGTCGCTATCGGGGGAGATGGAATCACCCTCATCTACGAGGACAATGGTGTCGGCGTGTCTGCTGCGGATAAGGAGGAGATATTCAGGCGCGGGGCCGGGAAGCACAGTGGTCTCGGGCTCTTTCTCTCGCGGGAGATCCTCTCCCTCACCGGCCTTGCGATCAGGGAGACGGGTGTGCCGGGAGAAGGGGTGCGCTTTGAGATCGCCGTCCCGAAAGGGCGATACAGATATGCGAAGACGACGCCGGACCGCCAACCTTTTTGTGATGCCGGACGATAGGAGATGCGATGGCAATCCATGTCCTCGCAATCGCCGGAAGCCCGCGCCGGCACGGGAACTCAGAAACCCTCCTCGACTGGGTAGTCGCCGCCATGGAGGCGGAGGGGGCGGAGGTCGAGAGGGTCGCCCTCGACGAGGTGGACGTCAACCCCTGCCGCGGCTGCAATGCCTGCGAGACCCTGAATAAATGTGTCCAGAGGGACGACCTCGACTGGCTCGGCCCGGAACTCCTCGACGCCGATTGTGTCGTCCTCGCCGCCCCGATCTACTGCATGGGGATCTGCTCGCAGGTGAAGGCCCTCATCGACCGTGCGCAGGTCTTCAGGTCGAGGAAATATGTCCTCAAACTCCCGGTCGTCCCGCCCGAACGGAAGGGAAAACGGCTCGGCGTCTTCCTCTCGACGGCCGGGCAGAAATGGGATCATGTCTTCGATGCGGCGGTCCCGAGCGTGAAGTGTTTCTACCACGTGATGGAGATCAGGGACAGCGACATCTCCTATCTGATGGTGAACGGTGTCGATTATGCCGGCGAGATCGAGGGCCACCCGACGGCGAGGGCCGACGCGGAGGCCCTGGGCAGGGAGATCGTGCAGAAACTGAAGGAGCGGTTCGGCGATGACAGTTAAGGTCCTCGGCATCTCGGGAAGCCCGCACAGGCACGGGAACACCGAGACACTCCTCGACGCCTTCCTCGACGGGGCCGGGGAGGTGGGTGCGGATGTCAGGAAGGTGGTGCTGAGAGAACTCTCGTACACGGCATGCCGCGGCTGCAATGCCTGCCACAAGAGAGGGGACTGCATCGTGAAGGACGACCTGACCTGGCTTTTCGAGCAGATCCTGGAGGCCGACGTCCTCGCCCTCGCCTCGCCGATCTACTCGATGGGGATCACGGCCGAGATGAAGGGACTCATCGACCGCGGGCAATTCCTCTGGGCGCAGAAGTTCGTCCTGAAGACCCTGTTCTTCCCTGACGAGCATATCAGGCGGCACAAGGGGGTCTTCATCTCGACGGCCGGGCAGAGCTGGGACTATGTCTTCGATTCGGCGTACCCGATGATGACGGCCTTTTTCAACGGGACGGGCTTTGAGTACTACGACAATATCATCGCAAACAACATGGACGAGTACGGCGGGATCAGGGGTCATCCGACCGCACTGAACGACGCAAAAAAGAAGGGGGAGGAGGTCGTCGCGGAGGTGCTCTCCCTGATCTCTACAGGTACGTCAATGCGGCGATAAGTGCGGCGAAGGCGGCGACGAAGAGCACCGCAAAGACCCGCATATCCCAATCCAGAACTTTTCTTCCGTCGAGGACGCTCACCGGCAGCATGTTGAAGGCGGCGAGCATGGCGTTGATCTGGACGCCCATGATGCCGATCAGCCAGATGAGCATGTTTTCGAGAGCCCCGCCGGCAAGGAAGACGCCGAAGAAGACGCCGCAGAGGGCGAGGTTCGTTACCGGCCCGGCCGCCGAGATGATCCCGTTCTCCCTTTTCGTGGTGGAGCCGTAGATCATGGTGGCGCCGGGTGCGGCGAAGACGACGCCGACGAGGGCCGCGAGGACCACTGCAACGACGAGCATGGTGTTGTCCTTCTCGAACTCGGCCCAGTAGCCGAAGTGCATGGCCGCGAACTTGTGGGCGAGTTCGTGGAGGACAAAGCCGACCCCGACAGTGAGGAGGGAGACGACGAAGTAGAGCAGGAAGCTTGAGAGCGCGATCCCGCCCCGGACATAGAGGAGGCTGAAGGCGACGGCGATGGCGACCCAGGCGATGAGGAGGTCACGCCGTTCCCGCCGCGGGATTCTTTCGAGCATAGAGGATCGTGCGCCTTCCGGAGGTATATCCCTGTGGGTCGGCACGGTTTTGAACCAGGACAGCAATCCAACAGGCATGACAATCGAGGAGATCAGGAGAGAGGTGGATGCCGTGGATTCCCGGATCATCGCCCTTATCGCCGAAAGGCAGGCGATAGCCGGGCGGATGGCCCATGAGAAGTACCTTGCCGGGGCCCCGGTCAGGGACGAGGGGAGGAGGCGGGCGCTGCTCGAACGGGTCTTCAACGAGGCGGTGGAAAAGAACATCAACCCGGTGCAGGTGCGGACGATCTTCGAGATCCTCGTCGAGATGAGCGAGGAGAGGCAGCGGGAGTGTACGGGGGAGGGGAACCTCCCCTGATCATTCGGTGCCGTGGACGAAGGCCCCGGCGGTGATCCCGCCAAGGGAGAGGGCCTTCGCCCGCGCCTTCAGGTCTGCAAAGACGCGGCCGTCGAGGGCCTCGCGGTAGATGCCGGCCATCTCGCGGGCATAGGCCGGGCCGCGCCTGCGGGCGTCGATGGCGATGCCGCCGACCCCGGCGGCGACGAGGGCGGGGAGGCGGTCGATGAGACAGGTCTCGACGGCGTTGCCGATGGAGGTCCGGCATTCCCCGACGGGCCAGAGGGGGAAGGTCATGCCTTTCTCGTCCCTGATGCCGAAGGCGGCGCCCCCGCACCCGGCAGGGCAGCCGAGGGCGGTGGCGGGGGGGCAGTCCTCGGTGACCATCGCCCCGGCGACGCCCTGCACGACGACCTCGACCGCAGGGGCCGTGTCGGGGAGGCGGGCGACGAGGGACCTGATATCGTCTCCCGAGAGTTCGGGGGAGAGGGTGAGGAGGGCGAAGTCGCCGTGGGCGGCGACGGCATCCGCGTTCCAGATGTTGAGGCCCGACGCCCCGTAGATGGGCATGCCGGGCAGGGCCGTCCTGATCGCCCCGGCGCAGCCGTGTCCCTCGACCATGACGCCGGCGACGCCTGCCTCCGCGGCCTGGCAGAGGAGGGGGAGGGCGGCGTTAAGGAAGGTGCGCCGCACGATCTTCGGCCATTTCCAGACGAGGGGGACGCCGGCCGCAGCCCTGACGGCAGAGGCAAGCGCGTCCGCGGTGCACTCCACTGGCTCGAAGTAGATGCGTCCTGCACCGGCGGCCGAGGCGGCCTCGACGCCTGCGGCCGTGTCCGTGTAGACGGAGAGCACCGGCTTTTTCTGTTCCGCAGTCTTCCCTCCGGCCTTCAGCGCGGGGAGGAGGGTGGAAAGCCGCACACGGGCGGCGGCGATCTCGGCGGCGGGCGGCCGTGCCGCCTCGCAGAGGGCCTCTCCGGCCGCCTCAAGGAGGCTCCGCCGCAGGGCGTTGAGGTACGAGGGAGGGGCAAAGAGTCCACCGGGATAGGCAAGATCGAGGTCGCCGACGACATAGGGCGTGCCGCCTGTGCGGCAGAGTTGCTCCGCGATCTGGTCTGCCGTCAGCGGCCGCGTCCTTGCCTTCCCCATCGGTTCGTCGCCCCGCACGGTGACCCGCACCACCCCCCGGCGCCGGGCGGGCGTGCAGACGGCCTCGACGACCGGCGTGCCGTCCTCCTCCCAGTTGACAGCGGCGTCGATCCGGATTGCCTGCCTCTCCTGCCGCAGGATCTCCTCCGCCCATGACTCGAAGGAGGCGCGGCGGGTGATGGAGACGACCGCACCTATCGGCGCAGGCTGCGGCAGCCTGACCCACACGCCGTCCCTCCCGCTCTTCGGTGTCCCCCGCACCAGGCAGCCGAACTCTCCTTCAGGGGAGGAGACGGCGATGCCGTCCCCGTTCTCCGGGGCAAGCGACCCGGAAAGGGCGACCGTCGCCTCCATCCTGGCATTCGAGAAGGCGACGACCCGGCCGATCGCAACGCCGCGATTGTCAGGGCGCTCCGGGCCGATCACGCCGCGGTGCCTCTCGCCGCAGAGGTACCCGGTCGTGAAGCCGCGGGTGAAGGCAAAGGCGAGGGCCTCTTCGTCACGGGGCGAGGGAGTCCAGCGGCCTTCCGCGATGGCGTCGAGGGCGCGGCGGTAAATGGCGGTGACGACCGCCACATAGGCCGGCGCCTTCATCCTCCCCTCGATCTTCAGGGAGGAGACGGGCGCCGCGACGACGCGGTCGAGGACCGGGTACAGGCAGATGTCCTTTGTCGAGAGGAGGTAGCGGTGGGGGAGGCGGACAGGTTTCATCCGCACAGGCCTGCCGTACCGGTCGTACTCCCCCTGCATCAGGGCATAGGGTTTCCGGCAGGGCTGGGCGCACGCCCCCCTGTTCCCGCTCCGGCCGCCGATCACCGAGGAGAGGAGGCACTGCCCGGAGTAGGCATAGCAGAGCGCACCGTGGAGGAAGACCTCCAGTTCGCACCCTGTCTCCTCAAGGACAGGACGCATCGCCTCGATTTCTGCAAGGCTCACCTCGCGGGCGAGGACGACACGGGAGCACCCGGCCTCCGCCGCCCACCTGACGCCCTCCGCTGTGGTGACCGTCATCTGGGTCGAGGCATGGATGACGAGGCCGGGGACGAGGGCGCGGGCAAGACGGAGGAGGCCGACGTCCTGGACCAGGACGGCGTCGACGCCGATCTCATAGAGAAAGAGGAGATAGTCGGCAAGGGCCGGGAGTTCGGCGTCGTGGACCAGGGTGTTGACGGTCACGTGCACGGCAACGCCGCGGATATGGGCGTAGTCCACGGCCTCCTGCAGGGCGGCGTCGTCGAAGTTCGCCGCGAAACGCCGGGCCGAGAACCGCGTCCCGCCGAGGTACACGGCGTCCGCTCCCGCGGCGACGGCTGCCTTCAACGCCTCCATCGAGCCCGCAGGGGCGAGGAGTTCGGGGATCTTCACCGGTTTCGTGTGCATAGATAGGGGTGAAGGGGATAAATCCCTTTCAGAGGGGGCACCAGGACTCCGCACAGGAGAGGTAGCGTCGGGAGATCATAGCAGGCAAAGGAAAGGATTGGAGATACATCAAAGGACCATATGGGCCTTCTGAGACATTTCATAGACATTTATCGGAGATCGGCCCAAAAGAATAGGGTATCATGACCGACACGAAGACATACCTGCGCCAGTTGGCGCAGACAAGAAAGGACCTGGAGGCCTTCGATCCGGAAGCCTGGAACGCGTTCTCCGCTCTTGTACAGACAACGTCAAAGGATGGGGCTCTCCCGGCAAAGGTCAAGGAGATCATCATGGTCGCCCTCGGCGTCGCAGACCACTGCCAGTTCTGCATCGCCATTCACACGAAGCGGGCCATCGAGGCCGGGGCGACAAGGCAGGAGATCATGGAGGGGGCCATGATGGCGATCGCAATGGGCGGAGGGCCTTCGATGGCCTTCATGCGCTATGTGATCGACGCCTGCAACGAGTTCGGGGCAGAGTGAACGCCTGCCATGTGATCGGTTCGTTCCTGATATCACTCCCGATACAGGGATAACGGGCGGGGAGGGGCACGACAGCCCAGCGGGAACGTTTCCGAATTCTTATCGGTGAGGAGGCCCAGACGCATAGGATACATGACCGATGCAAACACGTATCTGACGCAGGTCCTCCAGACGAACCGGGAGATCGAGGAGTCTAACCCCGAGGTCTGGCACACCTTCCTCGCCTTCGTCCACCAGGTCTGCAAGGACGGCGCCCTGCCGGCAAAGTTCAAGGAGATCATCCTCATCGCCCTCGCGGTCGCGGACCACTCCCCCTTCTGCATCACCCTCCACACGAAACTGGCGATCGAGGCCGGGGCATCGAAGGCCGAGATCATGGAGGGCGCCCTGATGGCTGCGGCGATGGCCGGCGGACCGGGCATGGCGTTCATGCGCTACGTCCTCGACGCCTGCGAAGAATACGGGGCAGAATAAACCAGAAAACCTTTTTTTCCGCCTTCGCCACCGTCGGTACCCCCGCAGGGCCGGAGAGACAGACATATAACAGGTGACGATGTGATACCTGAGGGTATGAAGATCGTCGTCTCGCTGACGAGTCCTGACGAGATCCAGAAAGCGGTGGCACTCGGTGCCGATTTCATCGAACTCAGGCTCGATCTCATGGGAGAGGACCTTTCGTCGGCGATGGCCGGATGCAGCGGCGACTGCGCGGCCCCCATCATCGCCACCCTCAGGAGCAGGGAAGAGGGCGGCAAATTCACCGGCGACGCGGAACAATGGTTCTCGACTATCCAGCCCTTCCTCGATCTCGTGGATTACGTGGACGTGGAGCGGAAGTTCAGAAAGTTTGCCCCGATGATTTGCTACCAGCACACCACGATCATCGCCTCGGCGCATATCAGGTACATGCCCTCTCCCGACGACCTCCGGGCCATCGAGAGAGACCTCAGGTCGTATGGCGACATCCCGAAGATCGCCGTCACTCCGGCGTCCGCGCACGACCTCCTCGACTTCCTCTCTTTCACCCTCGACGCGGAAAAGCCCATCATCACGACCGTGATGGGCGGGGAGTTCAGGTACGCCCGCACCTTCCTCCCCTTCTTCGGGTCGGAGACGGTCTACTGCCACATCGGAACCCCCACGGCCGAGGGGCAGTACGACATCAGGGAACTGGAGCAGTTGCAGGAGTTGCTCGCGTACAGGTGAACTTGTTTGGGGATCATATCTTCAAGAGCCCCGAGAGGGCGATAGACGAGCGGATGAATCGAAGGTACAGACCCATCATATCATCTGAAGAAGAGAGTCGAGAAATTCATCCTGCTCTCATAGATAGTAGATGTGAGTAAAAACCGGCCCTCTCCGGGTTCATGAGGGGAAAAGGATACGCTCAGTGTTCCTGAAGAGACCTCTCGTGACTCCCGGGTGGTGCTGTGCGGCACGCCTGCGGGGTCCCAGATTGTCAGGGTGAAGACGGCTGTCTTTGCGCTGCCGAGTTCATTTTTCCCACCCTGTTTCCAGGAGGTGGTGAAGGTACTGCTTCCTCCCATTCCGGTATCGATTGAAGAAACAGAGTTCGAAAAAACTCCATTTCCCCTGAAATCGGCATACGCACCGCCGAGGGTGAAGGTACCTTGGGAGTCATTGTCCAGAAAGACGACCCTGCCCCCTGAATCAGTGGTATCCACGATAACGTCCTCCCGGGCGTACGACATCACATATGCCAGGGCACCGGCAAGGACGAGAATCAGGGCGATGCTGCACCACATGATTTTCTTATTCACACAAGATCACTCCTCTCTTTCAAAAAGAGTGCATCCTCAAGGGATGCACCGCCATTCAGACGTAGTCGAGATCACCGTAGTCGGTTGCTGTTGCCTTTGTCGTATCGAACCAGTCGTGCGTCTCGCACCACAGTTCATACTGAGCATCGCCACTCCCCTGTGAATTGAAACTCACACTGATTGTACCGCTGGTTGCCCAGTCAACCTTTTTCTCGGCCGTGTGCGGCACACCATTCGCGTCGTAGACTTTCAGACGATAGATTGCTCCCTGTCCATCATTATCTACGTCATTAACATTTCTGTACGTCGCAGTGAAGGTGTTTTGTCCGGCCGGAGCAGTAACAGAACCCACAACAGACACGCTTGCCGTATCGCCGGTGCCGTCCGTATACATACTCCCCAGAGACATTGTGGACAGAATCCCAATGTCATCTGAGTCTCCAGGCACAGCGCTCGCCAGACATATGATGCCTGCAAGCAGCAGTGCCGCCAGTGCAAAGCCAAAACCATAGTTTTTTTTCATGTTCAACACCTCTTTTTTCATCTCCCGGGAAGAGCGACGGACAGTAACGGCCATCCCTGATGACACCGGGCAATCCGATCGCCTCCGAGCATGCGCGAGAGGCCGGGCGTGCATGCAGATTCAGGTGCCCGGTCTCCCGCGGGACACCCATTCTGGCATCCACGGCCATTAGTATATTCAATGATATATATTGGGCTTATGAGTAGATCATTTAACAATCGAACGGACAGTTAAACGATCTGCTCACAAAGGTTAAGTCTCCGGACGCAGAGTCGATCACGGTGCAAACATGCATGCAGAAAGAATTGTCCTCAGCTTCCTGATTACCGCCGCGCTCCTCTTCGTTCCCTGTGCGGCAGCAACCGGCGATGCAGGATACGCCGACAGGATCATCGTCTCCCCCGACGACGACCGGAACGACATCGCCGGACTCGGCAATGTCATCCAGTCGATCGGCGGGCGGATCTACCCCGGCGAGACTGATGTTATAAATAAGAACATCCCCACAGGCACGAAAAGGATCAATGTTAATCTCGACTGGAGCGGTCACCCGCACTCCAGCACGGACTCAGTCTCCCTGACTATCTATACACCTGACGGTGATCAGTACGGGCCACACTTGGACGGTGTCGACGGGACGATCAACGAAAAGATCTCGCTTATAACATCAGATTCGTCGTCTCTTCCAGCGGGCATATGGAAATTCTATATCCACGGCGACTCTGTGCCTGAAGGAGGAGATGCATACACCCTGAATGTATTATATTCCTGACGAGACACCTCTGATCATCCGCGAGGGTTGCGTGATGCAAAAGACATCCACCATTTTCTTTACAGGCATACTCGTCCTGCTCCTCTTTCTGAATCCGGCAACGGCAAAGATTGCCTTCGAGCCGGGGCCGGAAGAACTGCCTGCCGATATGATCAATGTGGACGACGAAGAGTTCGTCCCAATCTGGCAGGGCCCACCGCTGCAGATCATCAGTTATTTTATTCTGATCAATTGTCCCCTCCTCGCGTTCCCCGCAGAATTGATCTATTCTTCCGGTCTCCTGGCATACCTGGGCTACCGGATCGCCCCCCCCACGGTCCCCGAGAACAGGAAAAAGATCCATGCGTGCATCAGGGACCAGCCGGGCATCTCCGCCTCGCGGATAGCAGGGATAACCGGGATCAGCCGCGGGACGGTCGCATATCATATCTCCCGCCTGCAAGCGGGAGGGATGATCAAAAAAGTACAGAACAGGGGCAATGTCGGTTTCTTCATCGCTACCGACGATAACACCGCAGATAAAGAGTACACTCTCCTCCATATGCAGAACTCCACAGAGAGAGAGATCCTTTTTCTTCTTCTCGACACGCCCGAACTCTCGCAGTCCGAGATCGCGGATGCAATCGGCATCTCCCGGCCGGCGGTCTCCTGGCATATGAGACGGCTCGACTTCGACGGTGTTGTCGAATCGTTCAGAAACGGCAGGGGTACATATTACCGCCTCATGCCGGATATCCCGGACATTCTCAAGAAAGAGAACAAGGACCAGGCGATTAGCCGGGATTCTGGCAGGGCATCTGCCTGACCTTCCTGCGATCGGGTGCCGATCACGCCCCAAAAAATGAGATGATCTGATTATTCGGAGATCCGTCCGGAAAGCCCGCCATACATCTCCTGCTCCAGCACCGCATCAACAAGCACCAGGGCGAGCATCGCCTCGGCGCATATCAGGTACATGCCCTCTCCCGACGACCTCCTGGCTATCGAGCGGGACCTCAGGTCGTACGGCGACATCCCGAAGATCGCCGTCACCCCGGCGTCCGCGCACGACCTCCTCGACCTCCTCTCCTTCACCCTCGACGCGGAGAAGCCCATCATCACGACCGTCATGGGCGGGGAGTTCAGGTACGCCCGCACCTTCCTCCCCTTCTTCGGGTCGGAGACGGTCTACTGCCACATCGGCACCCCCACGGCAGAGGGGCAGTACGACATCAGGGAACTGGAGCAGCTGCAGGAGTTGCTCGCGTACAGGTGAACATTTTTTCGAGGAAAGAAGGAAGGGAGGCGGGATCGCCGTCACCATCACTTTCTCCCGCTCGCCCGGCCCCCCACGGGACAGAAAAAGAGAGGAGGGTGAGGACGCCGGGGAATATTCATCTCCCTGCCGCACTCACCGCTGCAATGGTCTTCAAACATCCTGCATGGCGGCGACCATCGCATCGACGCCCACCAGACCGACGAAGGCGCCGCTGGAGTTTTTGACGGGCGCGTACGCAACGGTGTCGGTGTACGTCCCGGCGCAGGGCTTCACGAAGCCGGTGAGGATGACGGCGTCCACAGCACTCAGGGTGTACGGATCGCCGATCGCAGCTGCATACTTGCTGCTGCCATATTCCACATCCACGACATACTCGATGGCATCCCCCGCTTTCCGCATCGTATAGGCGTAGGTGATGTTGTTGTTGGACGCCCGGACGGCATCGAGCTGGTCCCGGATGGCGATGAACGCCGTTGTGTTTTCATCTCCCGGCTGAAGCGCCGCCATGGCGTCGCCGTCGATCCTGGCCGCAGTATCCGCGGCAAGGGCCTTCATGTCGGCCGGCGCGACCGCGCTCCACGTGTCGATACCCACCAGCCCGACGACGGTACCGCTGGAGTTCCTGACAGGAGCGTACCCGGAGATGCCAGTGTACGTTTCAGCGGAGGGTTCCACAAAGCCGGCGAGAAACACGGTGTCATTCTCCGTCGGGACGTACACATCGCCGATCGCAGTCGCATAACTATTGCTGCCGTAGTTTGTATCCACGACGTACTCGGTGGCATTCACAGTTTTTCGCATCGTACCGATGTAGACAATGTTGGGGTTGGACGCCCGGACGGCATCAAGCTGGTCGCGGATGGCGATGAACGCCGTTGTGTTTTCATCTCCCGGCTGAAGCGCCGCCATGGCGTCGCCGTCGATCCTGGCCGCAATATCCACTGCAAGGGCCTTCATGTCGTCCTGCGAGAATGCCACGGACGCAGGGCCCGTCTCCCCGGATGCCGATTTCGTCTCACCGGAGGGGAATAGGCTCACAAGCGCTGCCGCAATGATGATCAGGGCGAGAACGCCGACGATCAATCCGACGAGAAGATTCTGGCGGGTCATACCACAGACTCCATCAAAAACATATCGCAGATATGCTAGTTAAACAGTTTTAAAGATAATGTGGCTATAAATTCCAATATTGAGATTTACCCGTATAATTTAGGATTATTTAGAGGATTCCCCGAGCATATGGCCGAATAACAGACGATTCTACCGGGCATCACCTCAATCCGGGGGCGGAGCGAGAGGAGACGGTCAAAAAAAGATTAATCCCGGGCCGGCCCGCCATATGCCGCCTGCTCCAGCACCGCATCGACAAGCACCAGGGCGAGCATCGCCTCCGCGACCGGGACGAGACGGAAGGCGATGCAGGGGTCGTGCCGTCCGGCGATGACGATCTCCCTTTCCTCGCCACGGATGTCCACGGTCCTCTGGGGGAGGGCGATGGAGGGCGTCGGCTTCACAGCAAGGCAGACGACGATCTCCTGGCCTGTCGAGATGCCGCCGAGGACTCCGCCGGCATGGTTGGAGAGGAAGCCGGAGGCGTCCATGGCGTCGTTGTTCTCCGAGCCATAGAGACGTGCGGCGGCAAAGCCCTCGCCGATCTCGACGCCCTTCACCGCCCCGATCCCCATCATCGCCCCGGCGATGGCGGCGTCGAGTTTGCAAAAGACCGGACTCCCGAGGCCGGGCGGGACGCCCGAGGCCCGGACCTCCACGATGCCGCCGACAGAGTCGCCGGCCGCGGCGGCCGACCGCACCTCGGCCTCCATCTCGGCGGGGTCTGTCTTTCCGTGCACCTCGCGGACAGACCCGGCGACCGCGATCCCGTGCGTCTTCAGGACGAGCACCGCCACCGCGCCGGCCGCGACCCGTGCCGCCGTCTCCCGGCCCGAACTCCGGCCGCCGCCCCGGTGGTCACGGAGGCCGTACTTCCGGAGGTACGTATAGTCTGCGTGGCCGGGGCGGAAGGCATCGCGGAGGGCGTCGTAGTCGCCGCTCCGCACGTCCCTGTTCCTGATCAGCAGGGCAAGGGGCGTGCCGGCGGTCCTCCCCTCGAAGACGCCGGAGAGGATCTCGACGGCGTCGGGTTCCTTCCGCGGCGAGGCGAGGGGGCCGCCGGGGCGGCGGCGGTCGAGCATCGGCTGAATGTCCCCCGCAGAGAGGGGGAGGCCAGGCGGGACGCCGTCGATGACGGCGCCGATCGCGGGGCCGTGGCTCTCACCGAAGGTCGTCACCCTGAAAAACCGCCCGAAGGTGTTCATTCCCCGAGCACCTCCCGCACGGCCCTGTCCTCCACCCTGATCCCGGTCATATGGAGGAACTGTTCGCAGGCCTGGTACACAAACATCTCGGTCCCCGGGATGGTGCGGCAGCCGCGGGCCGCCGCCGTCCTGAGGAGGAGTGTCTCCTTCGGCGTGTAGACGAGGTCGAAGACCGTCGTGCCGGGCCGCAGGTCTTCGGGCGCGAGGAGGGAGCGGGGGTCGCCCGCCATGCCGACAGGCGTGGCGTGGACGACGACCTCGGGGCGGAAGCTGCCGATGTCGCGGATCGCCCCTGACTCGCAGCCGAAGCGGGCGGCAAGGGCCTCTGCCTTCCCGGCGTCGCGGGCAAGGACAGTCACCCCGTACTCCAGACTCAGGAGGGCATAGACCGCCGCGGCGGCCGCACCGCCCGCACCGAGGACGACGGCCCTCTCCGCGGCGACTCCTTCGAGGGGGCGGCGCACGCCGATCCAGTCGGTGTTCGAGGCCCTGACATGATCCCCGCAGAGGACGAGGGTGTTGGCGGCGCCGATCGCCGCCGCGTGCCTGTCGGCCTCGTCCGCGGCCGCAAGGGCCGCCTCCTTGTGGGGGATGGTGACCGAGAGGCCGCGGACGCCGAGGGAGCGGGCGGTATCGAGGACCGCCCCGAAGTCAGGGTGGTCGAAGAAGGTGTACGCGGCGCCCATGCCGAATCTCGCAAAAAGGGCATTGTACAGGATGGGGCTTCTGCTGTGGAGAGCCGGGTGACCGGCTATCCCGTACAGGCCGGTCGCCGGGCCGAGGGCGGCGAGGCGTTCCGTCTCGCCGGAGGGGAGGGCAAAGCCTTCAGGGAGAGAGATGGGGCCTGGCCGCCCAGCAAGGTTGGCGATGATCTCGTCTGCGACCACGTCGGGACTTTGGCCACCGCTCCTGATACAGATGTCTGCGGCCGCAAGGTAGAAGGGCCGCCGCGTCCGGAGGAGGGCCCGCACCTCCTCCTCAGGCTGAAGGCCGGTGAGGGAGGGACGGTCCGAGCCCGCGATCCGCGTGATGACCTCCTCCGGGTCCGCCTCCAGGAGGACGACGGTTCCTCCCTTCCGGAGGGCGCGGACATTCTCCGGGTCCAGGACAGCGCCGCCGCCCGTGGCGATGACGCCGGAAAAATCGGCAAGGCCGGCGATCACCTCCCTCTCCAGGGAGCGGAAGGCCGCCTCCCCCGCGTTGGCGAAGATCGCCGGGATCGAGATCCCGGTCATCTCCTCGACGAGGGCGTCGGTGTCCAGGAAGGGGAGAGAGAGGCGTCGCGCCACCATCTTTCCGACCGTCGTCTTGCCCGTGCCGCGGTAGCCGATCAGGACGACCTTCACAGCAGCCCCGCCCCCTGCAGAGAATCCCAGAAACCGGGGAAGGACTTGTCCACGCATTCTGCATGGAGAATCTTCACGTTTCCAGCGCCGAGGCCGATCACGGCCGCACTCATCGCCGTCCTGTGGTCGTTCGCCGGGTCCACGATGCCGCCCCACAGCGGTGCGGGGGTGATGGTCAGTGCGTCCTCCTCGACGGCCACGCGGCTGCCGAGGCCACGCAATACCCGAACGACCGCCGCGACCCGGTCGCTCTCCTTGTACCTGAGGTGGGCGATGCCGGTGATCGTCGTCGGCCCGCGGGCAAAGGCCGCCACCGCCGCGAGGGTCTGGACGGTGTCCGGCGAGGCGGCCATGTCGATCGCGATCCCGTCGAGGTCGCCGTCCGACTCGAGGACGACAGCGTCTCCGTCGGCATGGACTCGGCAGCCCATCCTCACAAGGGCGTCGAGGAAGAGGCGGTCGCCCTGGAGAGAGGCGAGGTCGAGGTTCCGCACCGCCACCCGCCCGCCGCAGACGGCGGCGATGGCAAAGAAGTACGAGGCCGAGGACCAGTCGCCCTCGACCGAATAGGGACGGCCCCTGTACAGGCCCGGCCTCACGATGAAACGGTCCTCCCCCTCCCTCTCCACGGGAACGCCGAAGGCCCCCATCACCGCGGCCGTCAGGTCGAGGTACGACGCCGAGACCGGCGGGGTGGTGAGAGAGAGGTCGAGGCCCTCCGCATAGCAGGGGGCGGCGATCAGGAGGGCCGAGATGAACTGGCTGGAGACGTCGCCCCGCATCGCGGCGGCGCCGCCCCGAACAGGCCCCGTGACCGTCACCGGGGGACAACCCGGCGTCTTCTCATAGGCGACACTCCCGCCGAGGGCGGCGATGGCGTCGCCGAGGGGGCCGACAGGCCTCTCCTGCATACGCAGACTCCCGGTGAGGGTGACAGGCCAGGGGGATAGGGTGGCCAGGCCGGCGAGGAAACGGAGACTCGTCCCCGAGTCGCCGGCGTCCACTGTGGCGGGGCCTGCAAGGGGGAGGACGCCTCCACAGCCGCGGACGAGGACGGCGTCGCCGTCGTCTGTTGTCCTGATGCCGAGGGCGGCGAGGCCCTCCCGCGTCCTGGCCGTGTCCCCTGACCTGAGGGGACGGAGGATGCGGGACTCCCCCTCCGCGAGGGCGGCGGCGACGAGGGCGCGGTGGGTGAGGCTCTTCGAGGGTGGGGCCGTGACGGTGACGTCGACGCCCCGGCGGCGGGAGAGGGTCACCTCCATCCTGCCGCCTCCAGGCGCGGGTAGCACCCGAACTCCTTCACGACCGCGAGAGAGGAGAGGTCGGCAACGGCCCCGACCCATGCAGGCCCGGCTTCCCCGTCGATGAAGAAGACGTACCGCCCCATCCCCCTCTTTGCGGGCCTGGACTCAATCCGGGTCAGGTTGATCCCCAGACGCGCGAAGACCGCAAGCAGGTCGGCGAGGAGGCCGGCCCGGTCGGCCTTCGGGTCGAGGAGGACGGAGCACTTCCCGGCATCACGGCCCTGGTACGGCTCTGTCGAGATGACGACGAAGCGTGTCGTGTTCTCCTCCGCGTCCTGGACATTGCCGGCGACGACGGGGATCCCGCACAGTGCGGCGGCCTCTGCTGTGGTGACCGCCGCCGCTGCCGTGCCCGGCCGTACAGCCCGGGCGCTCGCCGCGTTCGAGGGTGTGTGGACCACAGGCACGCCGAGGGCGTCGACACGGCCCGAACACTGCTCATGGGCCTGCGGGTGGGCGTAGATGGTGTCGATCTCCGTGATTTTCACGAAAGAGGCGAGGTGGAACCTGATCGGCACGTACACCTCCGCGGTGATGAAGACGGGATTGCGCAGCAGGCCGTCGAGGGCGGGGCCGACGCCCCCCGCCTCGCTGTTCTCGATAGGGACGAGGCCGTCGCCCTTTCCCGCGGCGACATGCGCGAAGACGGCGCCGATGGTCGGGAGGAGCACGACCTCGTCGGCGAGGTGCCGGGCAAGGGCATGGGAGAAGGTGCCCTCCGGCCCGAGGGCCGCAAGCCTCACTTTTCTGCCAGGCATCGTATCAGAGCCTCCGAGTCTTCGGTCGCATGCGGGATGTAGTCGGCAAAGAAGGCGGCGTCCTTGTTGAAGAGGCGGGCGAACGCGTCGTCGTCTCCGCTCTCCACCGCCCTACGGACCTCGGCCGCGGCGGCCGCGAAGGCGTCGAGGACTTCGGGGACGGCAGGGTTCTCCCCCAGGATCGGGCCGTACAGTCCGGGGTCCTGCCCGAGTATCCGCCCGATCACCGCCATCTCGATCTGGTAGACAGGACTCGTGACAGAGAGAAGGGCCGGGAGGTCCACCGAGAGGCGTCGCATCGCCCCGGCAAGGGAGAGAGTGGTGAAGTGGGTGAGGCCCTGGACCACAGCCATCAGCCTGTCGTGCTCCAGGGGGTCCATCGTCGTCACCTTCGCCCCTGCCTCCCTGAAGACCGCAAGGACCTCGTCGGCACGCGCCGGGGCGACCCGCACCGGGCAGGCGACGACCGTCTGGTTCTGCAGGGAGGCCACAGACGGCCCGAACATCGGGTGGAGGCCGAGGACGTCGGCCCTCGTCTCCAGCATCGCCGCCACGGACGCCGCCTTGAGGGAGGTGAAGTCGCAGAGGAGCTGGTCCCCGGAGAGGAGAGGGGCGATCTCCCTGATCACCGGGACCGTGCTCCGGATCGGGACGGAGACGATGACGACCTCACAGGCTCGTACAAGGTCGGCATTCGAGAGAGGAGTCGCCCGGCCCGAGACGAGCACCTCGTGGCCGGCGTCTGAGAAGATCCGGGAGAAGAGAGTGCCCATCCCGCCCCTCCCGCCGATGATCCCGATGCGCATCTCAGGTCTCCGTGATCGTCTCTTCGACGGCCATGCCGAAGTGCCGGCCGCCGGAGAGGGAGAGGCCGAGGACGCGGTCGCCCTCCTTCAGGGCGGCGACAGAGACGGGGCCGTCGGGCCCCATCAGCCGGACCGTCTCCGCGTTCTGGAGGACGAGACCGGCCTTCTCCCCGCTCTTTCCCTCCGCCTCGACGAGGAGGAGGGGGCGGCGCTCGATCTTCACCCGGCCGACCGCGGCCCCGGCCGTGGCGCCGGCACCGTCGGCGACGAGGACGGCGTCCCCGGCACGCACCTCGGAGAGGTAGGCGGTCTTCCCGTCAGGGCCGAGGAGGTAGGCATGGACAGCGCCCGCGTTCACCCGGAAGGGCCGCGGCGAGACGTACGGGTTCTCGGCCGTCTCGGCAAGGACGAGGAGGAATCCCGACGAGGTATTGCCGACGAGCATCCCCTGCCCCTCGGCAAGGAGGGAGCAGGTGTCGATACAGGCGCGGTCGCCCATCCCGACGGGGCGGACCCGCGTGACCGTGAAGGGAGAGAGGGCGAGGGCCGGCATCGCCGCCTGCACGACGGCCGCCACCCTGCCGACCTCCGCGGGTTCGTCGGTCTTGAGCACGACGCCGGCGACCCCCTTTTCCAGGATGCCGAGGGCGAGTTTCGCCTCGTCGGCATTCCTGACCACGGCGAAGACCTCCTCGGATGCGGCGACCAGGTTTTCGAGGGGGATCACCGTCCAGTCAGAGGTGGAGACGACAAGGAGGGCGCCTTTTGCCTGCGGGAGCGGTGTGTCGGGCGTCACCGCAGCGAAGACGACGTCCGCGCCCGGCACCAGGTCGCCGTCAGGGGCGACCGCGGCGATCCGCCCGAGGGCGCGGGCATCGCCGGCCTTCTCCACCACCAGGGCATCGGCCCCGGCCTCGATCGCCGCCGTGGCGATCTCCTTTCGCCACGGCCGCACGTCAACCCAGAACCGTTTCATCTCCCCTCCAGGGCGTCCTTCGGATCGGCGCCGCCGTGGACGACCTTGCAGAGCGCCCTGACAAAGGCTGCCGGGTCGTCGCGCTGGAAAGCGTTCCTCCCGATGGCGACGCCTGCCGCCCCGGCACCGACCGCGTCCCTGATCGCCGTCAGGGTGGCGAGGTCGCCGGCCTTCTCACCGCCCGCGATGAGGACAGGGACAGAGCAGGCGGCGCAGATCTCCGCGAAGGAGGCGGGGTCGCCGGTGTAACTCGTCTTGATCAGGTCGGCGCCGATCTCCTCGGCGACACGCACGCAGTGGCCGACGGCCGACGGCGACCGCGGGTCTATCCCCTTGCCCCGCGGGTAGATCATCACCAGGAGGGGCATACCCCAGCGGATGCACTCCTTCGAGACCATGCCCGCGGCCTCGATCATCCTGGACTCGTGCACCGCCCCGAGGTTGATGTGGATGGAGACGGCGTCGGCCCCGAGGGCGACCGCCTCCTCGACAGTGCAGACGAGCACCTTGTCGTCGGGGTCAGGGTTCAGGGAGGTCGAGGCAGAGAGGTGGACGATGAGCCCGATGTCCCGGCCCTTGCCGCGGTGACCGGCCTTCACCATCCCCTTGTGCATCACGATCGCGTTCGCCCCGCCCTCGGAGACGGCGGAGACCGCCTCGGGCATCTTCTTCAGCCCCTCGATCTGCCCCATCGTGAAACCGTGGTCCATCGGGACGATGACAGTCCTCCCGGTGTTCCGGTCCATGATCCTCTCCAGCCTGATCGCCTTTCCAATCATTCCTTCATCATCTCCATCGCTTCTTCCGCACTCCTGCCGCCGTGCACGATCGCCGCCGCCGCCCTGACAAAGCGGTCGGGGTGCGGGTGCTGGAAGGCATTCCTCCCGATCGATATCCCGGCGGCCCCGCCCTCCATCGCCCCCTCGATGAGGGCGAGAGTCGCGGCGTCGTCCGTCTTCGACCCGCCGGCCACGACGACCGGCACCGGGCACCCCAGGGTCACCTCCTTGAAGGTGTCGGGGTCGCCGGTGTACACCGTCTTGATGATGTCGGCCCCGAGTTCGGCGCCGGCGCGGGCGGCAAGACTCACCATCTCGACGCTCTTCTCGTCGTCTATCTTCGGCCCGCGGGGGTACATCATCGCGAGGAGAGGCATCCCCCACTCCATGCACTCGACCGCGACCCTCCCGAGGTCGGCGAGCATCTTTGCCTCAGAGGCAGCCCCGATATTGATGTGTACCGAGACCGCGTCCGCACCCATCTTCAGGGCGTTCGTGACCGTGTTGACGATCACCTTCTCGTTCGGGTCCGGCCCTGCAGACGTCGAGGCCGAGAGGTGGAGGATCAACCCGATGTCCCTCCCCCACCGGCGGTGGCCGTACAGGGGAAGGCCGAGGTGGCCGAGCACTGCGTTTGCGCCGCCTTCGGCGACGAGGTCGACGGTCCGTCCCATATCGATGAGCCCTGGCATGGGCCCGGCCGTAACACCATGGTCCATCGGGACGATGATCGTCCTGCCGGTGTTACGATCCATAATACGTTCCAACCTAATCTGTTTTCCTCTCATGAACACGCACCTCCGCAGATTCCTGTGACTGCGGGGTTTTAGAAGAGATAAAAATAGCTAAAAGAGACGCCGTGCAGCGCCGCCGCTCCGGGGGAGACGGTCAGAGAAATGTCTGTGTGCGTGGTTTCGCGAGGGCTAGTGAAGATAAAGACATTCACTGGCGAAAAAACATTCACCACACATTGTCTCTAGAGTAGTCATCGACGGTATTTAATAATGTAGGTGGGGCCGGGGGGGGGAGCAGACAGCAGGACCAGACAGATTCTTTCGGCCGCAATGCCAGATCGGACGGGTTTTTGTCGGGAGAAGAGTCACCATACTCCTTCACGTACACACCACACCACCGATGACATCCCCACCGGGGCAGAAAGGAAGTCCCGGCGACAACAGGGTCTGGCGCACGAAAAAATCGACCGATTCAAATAATCTCCCTTCGATTTTCTGATGATCGCACATGCAGACCCCGCCGGCCCCCACCGCCCACCAGCAACGCCTGATCATTTTCATCATCGCCCTTGCAGCATTCATGGGCGCCCTCGACACCAGCATCGTGAACATCTCCCTCCCGTCCATCGCCGCCTACTTCCACGAGGACATCGGCGACGTCTCCTGGGTGGTGATGGGCTACGGCCTCGTCATCGCCTGCCTCCTCCTGGTCTTCGGGAAACTCGGCGATACACACGGGTTCAAGAAGGTGTACATCGGAGGCTTCGCCGTTTTCACCATAGGATCCCTTCTCTGCGGCCTCTCCATGACCCTCGGCCATCTCATCGGCTTCCGCCTTCTTCAAGGCCTCGGAGCCGCCGCACTCGAAGCCGTCGGCCCGGCGATGATCGCCCTGTACCTCCCGCAGACAGTCCGCGGGCGGGCCCTCGGCACCCTGGCCACCGCCGTCTCGGTCGCCATCGCGATCGGCCCGGTGCTCGGCGGCCTGCTGACAGAGTTCATCTCCTGGCACTGGATCTTCTTCGTGAACATCCCGGTCGGGGTCATGGCAATCGCCCTCGGCAGAAAACTCCTTCCTGAAACCGAACCCTGCGGGACCGGTGGTTCTTTCGACATCCCGGGCACCGCCTTCATCGTCGCCGCCCTCTTCTTCCTCATCTATCCTCTCAACATGGGACTGAAGATGGGGTGGACCTCGCCGTTCATCCTCGGTTCCTTCCTCCTCTCGGTCATCTTCTGGGCCGCCTTCGTCCGGCGGGAGTGCTCCTGCGAGGAACCCCTCCTCAACCTCGCCCTCTTCAGGAACAGCGCCTTTTCGGCAGGGACTATCGCCGGCGCCCTGGTGATGCTCGCCTTCGCGGGCGCAACCTTCATCTTCCCCTTCTATCTCGAAGGGGTGAAAGGTCTCTCCACCGCCGTTGCCGGCATCGTCCTCACCGTTCCTGCGGTCACCCTGATGATCTTCGGCCCCCTTGCCGGCAAGATCTCAGACCGGCGGGGGACACGGGGCCTCACCACCGGGGCGGCGGCCCTGACCGCCGCGGTCTTCCTCCTGTACGCCTCCCTCACGATGGAGAGCAGTCTCTTCGTCATCGTCCTCGGCCTCGCCCTCCTCGGGGTGACGAGCGGCCTGTACTTCCCGCCGAACATGAACCAGGTCCTTGGCCAGAGCCCGAAAGGGGAGGAGGGTGTCGCTTCGAGCGTCATGCAGACCGCGAAGAACATCGGCGACGTTCTCGGGGTCGCAGTCTTTGGGACCGTCTTCATCCAGGCGATCGTCAGCGCCTTCGCCCACAACCCTGAGACCCCGCACACGGAGATCGCGGCCGCAACGCTCATCCCGGGTTTCCATGCCGCCTTCCTTGCCGGGGCGGTGGTCTGCGCAATCGCCGCCGCCCTCTCCCTCATGGCGAGGGACAGGCAGAGAGTATGAAAGTCACTCCTCTTTTTCCCCGATCGGACACTGAGCAATGTATTCGAGATTGAATTTGTAGAAGTGCGTATACCCGCAGGCGTGGCACCGGGTGGTGAACTGGTTGCAGCCGACGATCAGGTCGTGCGGCCCCTCTGCACCGCAGTGCTTGCAGGGAGCGATCGCCTCCAGGTGCCAGATGTCATAGCAACTGATCGGAGTGTACGTGCCCTCGGCACTGACGTCCTCCAGACGCGGGAGAAATATCCGGGTCGCACCGCAGTGTGCGCACGCCACCTGTGCCTGCGAAGAGACCGCCTTGATCACCTGGTCGGCGTCCTCGTGGCAGTGGTAGCAGGTGGTCCGGTGTGTTGTGAAGATGAACCGCTCGCCCATGCCTTCCCCTCGGGGGACGAACCTATAATACTTACCGGCCACCCCATTTTGAAAAATGACCATTCATAATTGCCCAATATTAAATATAGCAAATTTTAAACAGGGCAATATAAAAATATCAATAATGGTTCTGAAAACTAAAAGAGAAAGGAATATAAATTAATTCATTAAAGCAACTATACATCAGAATTATAACAGAAGAGGGATTCAGAGAATGGCAAACGGAAAACAGGACAAGATTGAGGCAATCCTGGAACGCGCACTCGACGGGGATTTTTCGACCCGCGTCGACATCGACCAGGTGCCTGACGAGTTCAAACCTCTGGGAAAAATGGTGAACCGTGCCATCGTAAAGATGGAAGAGGCAGAAAAACTGAAGAAACGGGCCGACGCCTTCGTGAAAGACAACCCGCAGGCGATCGCCGTCCTTGCCGGCGACAAGCACCGCCTCGACCTCAACAAGCAGTACGAGAAGGCCTGGCACGGCACCTACGACGAACTGATGGCGAAGAAACTCTACGACTTTAATATCAAGACCACGGGAGACGACTTCTACGCCTCCTTCGAGACCAGGAAACTCGCCATCTCTGACATGGAGATCACCTGGGAAGACAATACAAAATCATATCTCCGCCTCTTCCAGGTACCCATCCTCGACGAGAACGGGGAGATCGATGTCAACTATTACATCTACCAGGACAACACGCAGCTTGTCAACAAGGAACTGGAGGCCAAGGAGAGGGCACGCCTCCTTGCCGGAAGTGCCGAGGAACTGAAGCATGCAATGAACGAGATGGCGAAGGGCGACCTCACGGCCAGGGTCTCGATCGAGGAGAACGACCCGATCCGCGACCTCAAACTCAACTACCGGAACTCCCGCGAGGGAGTCAGGGCAGTCCTGCAGCAGATCGCCGGTGTCGGCGAGAAGGTCACGGCCAACACCGAGGAGACAAGCAGGAGTGCCGAGGAGATTGCACGGGCAATCGAGCAGGTGGCCTCCAAGAGCCAGCAGACCTCAGAGGGCGCAAAAACTCAGCTCGAAAATCTCGAAGAGGTCGCCAGGGCGATGTCAGACCTCTCCGCCTCGATCGAGGAGATCGCAAGCACCTCCCAGGAGGTACTCGCAACGACCGAGTCCGCAGTGCAGATCGGCGACGAGGCAGAGGGCCTCGGCCGTGAGGCGACCACCAAGATGCAGGCGGTCGAGAGGATCACAAAGGAGGGAGTCGAAGAGTTCTCGCGGCTGAACGAGGAGATGCGCGAGATCTCCAAGATCGTGAAGCTCATCAACGACATATCCAACCAGACGAACCTTCTCGCCCTCAACGCCGCGATCGAAGCGGCACGGGCAGGCGAACATGGACGGGGCTTTGCCGTCGTCGCAGGCGAGGTCAGGAACCTCGCCGGCGAGTCGAAGACCGCTACCAACCACATCGAAGACCTCATCTCCTCCATCCAGACAAAGAGCGAGAAGACCGCAAAAGATCTCCAGGCAGCCTTCGACGAGATCCAGGGTGGGATTGAGAGCGTGGACCGGACGATCGGGGCCCTGAACCGTATCGTCTCCGCCTCCAAGGAGGCGCACGGAAGTGTCTCCGAGATCGCCAAGGCGACCGAAGACCAGGCGACATCCACGAACAAGGTGATGGAGAGGATGGACAGGACGACCGGCATGACCAAGGAGACGATGTCCCGGATCGAAGACATGGCCGCGCTTGCCGAGGAGGTCTCGGCCTCGGCCGAGGAGGTCGGCAGCGGCGCACAGGAGGTCGCCACCATGGCGACGGAGATGAAAGGCGCTCTCGACCACTTCAAGCTGGCATAAGGTGAAAAAACGTGGCAAACGTAGATGTAGTGGAATTCGAATTTACCGGGGAGCGCTATGCCCTCGACATCGCGCTCGCCCGCGAGATCGTCGAGATGGTGCCGATCACACCGGTGCCGCGGGCCCCCCCGCACATCGCCGGGATCATCAACCTGAGGGGAGAGATCACGACCGTTCTGAACCTCTCGACCATCCTCGGCATCCCCGAGGGGGAGAGGCGGGAACACCAGAAGATCATCATCCTCGTCGCCGAGGCCGCAGGCGGGTCAAATGTCGGGATCATCGTCGACGATGTCCTCGCAGTGATGCAGGTCTCCGAGGATGAGGTCGAGAAGATGGACGAGTCCCTTGCACGCGATGCCTACGTGAAGGGGATCATCAAGGTGACAGACAGGACGGCAGAGGACGAGGCCATCAAGAACCTGATCATCTGGGTCGACATGGCAAAGGTGCTCGAACAGATAAACGGGCACGGGGCCTGACCCTCACTTTTTTAAAACCGGACCATGCCCGGCGGCGGAACATCCCGAATGGAGCGATAGGGAGAGCGGGAACTCTCCAGAAAGATTGCATCTCGAAAAACAGGAAGCCTTCACATGTCCTCGCCGATAGAGGCTGCACATTGCATCCTCTCGTATCACCCATGAGGTAAAGACACATCTTCTTTCTGGTCCACCGTACCTGCCAGAGCGACCCCCGAAATCGTCATACCATCGACAACACCATAGCCCTGCGTGATCCAGGCCTTTTTTCCGACGGGTTCCTCCGGGTTCGGACTCTTCCGGGACAGGAGTCCCGGGATCTGGAAATCCCGGAGATCTTCAGGACACGTCTGCGTCAACCCTTCAGACAGAGGTCAGACAGAGATCACAGAAACGTCTGGCAAAAGCCCCCGGAGGTCCGGGTGGGCTCGTTCCGACTACCCGGAACGGCTATTTCAACGATCTATGTACACGAAAAAAAGGTGGCCTTTTTTGGCCAGGGATAAAAATTCAGGTTTACATCGGGGGCATGCCGCCCATGCCACCCATGCCGCCGCCCATGGCTGCCATTTCCTCGGGTGAGGGGCCGGCAGACTTGGAGGAGGCGATGACGTCGTCGATCCTGAGGATCATGATGGCAGCCTCGGCGGCCGAGTTGAGTGCCTGGGTCTTCACGCGCAGGGGCTCGACGACGCCCTTCTCGAGCATGTCGCCGGCCTTGCCGGAGTAGACATCGAGGCCCGCGGTCTTCTGGCCCTTCTCATGGGCCGCACGGAGTTCGACAAGGGTGTCGATCGGGTCGAGACCGGCGTTCTCGGCGAGGGTCCTCGGGATGATCTCGAGGGCATTCGCGAAGGACTCAATGGCGAGCTGAGCCCGGCCACCGACAGTTGCAGCGTACTCGCGGAGCCGCAGGGAGAGTTCGACCTCGGGGGAGCCGCCGCCGGCGACGAACTTCTTGTCGCGGAGAGCGACTTCGACGACACGGAGGGCGTCCTCCATAGCGCGGTCAAGCTCGTCGACGACGTGCTCGGTGCCGCCCTTGATGATGATGGAGACCGCCTTCGGGTTCTTGCACTTCTCGACGAAGGTCATGTCTTCGCCAGAGACCTTCCTCTCCTCGACGATACCGGCAAAGCCAAGTTCCTCGGGGGTGATGGCGTCGACGGAGGAGACAAGGTTCGCACCGGTTGCACGGGAGAGCTTCTCCATGTCGGACTTCTTCACGCGGCGAGCGGCAAAGACACCGGCCTTCGCAAGGTAGTGCTGGGCGATGTCGTCAATGCCCTTCTGGCAGAAGAGGACGTTTGCACCGGAGGCAACGATCTTGTCGACGATGTTCCGGATCATCCGCTCTTCCTCGTCGAGGAACATCTGGAGCTGGTCGGGGCTCGTGATGTTGATCTCGGCGTCGACTTCGGTCTTCTTGAACTCGACTGCGGCGTTGAGGAGGAGGATCTTTGCGTCTTCGACCTTCTTCGGCATTGCCGGGTGGACACGCTCCTTGTCGATGAGCATGCCTTCGACAATTGCGGAGTCCTCGATGGAACCGCCGACCTTCTTCTCGATCTTCACGTAGTCGGTGTCGATGGTGCCGTCTTCGTCGGCGACCATGGTGACGGCCCTGACAACGAGGTCACAGAGCTTGTCCTTTGCGGCCTCTGCGCCCTTGCCCGTCATGGCGGTACCCGCGATCTTCATGAGGATCTCGGAGTCGCCGGGCTTGACGTCGATGGCAAGTTCTCTGACGATCTCGATCGCCTTCTCGGCCGCCATCCGGTAGCCGTGGGCGATGACTGTCGGGTGGACGTCCTGCTCGAGGAGGTCCTCGGCGCGCTTGAGAAGCTCGCCGGCCACGACGACTGCGGTGGTGGTACCGTCGCCGACCTCGTCGTCCTGAGTCTTCGCGACCTCGACCATCATCTTGGCGGCCGGGTGCTCGATGTCCATTTCCTTGAGGATGGTCACGCCATCGTTCGTGATGACGACATCGCCGATGGTGTCGACGAGCATCTTATCCATGCCCTTCGGACCAAGAGTCGTCCTGACAGCGCCGGCAACGGCCTTGGCTGCGGCGATGTTGATGCTCTGCGCGTCCCTCCCGCGGGTGCGGGAACTTCCCTCTTTAAGAATAAGGATTGGTTGTCCTCCCATCTGCTGCGACATGTGAATCACCATATAGTGTAGCGCTAGAATAGTTGGTTTGTAGTTCTATATATATCTTATTACTGATGGATCATCTCGATGAGGTCAGAACCGTCTTCAAGAGTGCGCAGTTGCTCTTCTCCGATAACAAGGGTTCTACCGATCCTCTTTTTCTTCGTATAGTCTGAAATGACGCACATCGCATAGGCTCCGGCGACCTGGGATATGTTCCCGATGAGGGCAGCGCGCTTGACCGTCTTCTGCGCCGTGCCGAAACAGGTCAGGATCCGCTCTTCCTGGATGACGGCGAGCGCCTGGAAAGGGGCGCGGCGCATCTGGTGGATCTCGATGCCCATCCGCTCGAAATCAGCAGGAACCGATGCGGTTGCCGGGTCCCGGGCCTCCGGTGGAGCAGGGATATAGGAGAGAAGATCGATCGCCTCGACCACGGCCTCGTCGAAGAGTTCCTCAAGCTGGATCGCGACGTCCAGGGTCGTGGACATACCATCCTCGTACTTGCTGATCGTCCGGCGGGAGACGCCGAGGTGGCGGGCGAGGTCGCCGAGGGAGAGCTGGCTCCTCTCCCTGAGTCCCTTGAGCATGTCCCCGTTGATGTTCACGTACAGCCCGCCAGGCTGGGCATAGATCAGGGGGGGCACGGCCTCGACCAGGAAGTCGTACAGGGTCGCCGGGCTGATCGCGTAGATGCCATAGCGCACATAGACAGTGCCGCGTTCAAGGTCGGCGTCCCGTGCCCTTTCGCCGATAATGAGGGGAGAGGCGCCGAGGTGCCGGGCGATGGCGTCGAGATCACAGGAGATCTCTTCTGACACGGAATCGATGTGGGAGACGACTTTGATGACAAGAAGGACGCCCCTTTTTCCTGCAATGAGATCGAAAGAGCGAGGGCGGAGGCTGCACCGCTCGGAGACCTCATAGCCTGCCGTCAGCATGACGCTGATGACCATATCGAGGAGACGTTCCTGTGACATAGACACTCGTTAAAGGTGGATATAGTACGACATCCTAATAAATAATCGCTTCATGTTCATAGGGATTGACGACACCGACTCGCCTGCAGGCATGTGCACCACCTACCTGGGGGCGCGGCTGATCAGGGTTCTCGATCAGGCCGGAATGAGGGTCTTCGAGACAAGGCTGGTCAGGCTCAACCCGAACGCACCCTTCAAAACGCGGGGGAACGCGGCGGTCTGCATTGAGGTCGAAGGCGACAGGGACGAGGCATTCGCCATCGCGGCGGCTCTTATCGAGGAGCTTGCGGATTTCTCCTGCACAAACACCAACCCCGGCCTTGTGGTGGCAGAGCGCCGACCCGACCCGGCTTTTTACTGGAAGGCGGCGCAGGACTTCTGCACTATCGAGGAGGCGCGGGCCATCCTCGACAGGGAAGGAGCGCTGTACCGCGGCTGGAAAAACGGGCGGGGCCTCATCGGGGCGACCGCGGCGGTCGCAAGTGTCCTTCCCGACAGGACATGGGAACTCCTGGCGTACCGGCGCGCGGCGTCCTGGGGGACGCCGCGTGACGTTGAGAGGGCGTCGGTCTTTGCTGCCGAGGCAGCGACCTGGCCACACACCTGGGACTCGGTGGACCGGACACAGGATGTCGTCGTCTGCGTTCCCCACACTCCTGACCCGGTCCTCTTCGGTATCCGCGGCGAGAGCCCGGAATGGGTGACGCGGGCGCGGGCCCTGATCAAGGCGGAAGAGACCGAAATCGAGCAGGTGTGGGTGACGAACCAGGGCACGGACGCCCACCTGGTCGACGGAAGGATCGGGTCCCTGCTGGAGGGGAGGTCGTACCGCGTCCCCGGGAGAGTTGTGGAAAGGCCGGTGACCGGCGAAGGCGGGCATGTCATGCTCGTCCTGGAGGAGGGGGACCGGCGTCTCACCTGCATGGCCTTTGAACCGACGAAGGGGTTCAGGGATATCGTGCGGGCACTTGTGCCCGGTGACACTCTCCTCGTCTGCGGGAGTTACAAGAACGGGACCCTCAACCTCGAAAAAATTCACATCGACGCCCTTGCAGAGGACACGATGGTCAGGTCACCGGTCTGCCCGGTCTGCGGCACGCGGATGACATCTGCCGGGAAAGAAAAGGGATATAAGTGCCGGACCTGCGGGGCGAGATCAAAGGAACCGGAGATCTCCACGAGACCGCGGGCCATACAGACAGGCTGGTTCGAAGTGCCGCCGACGGCGCGGAGGCACCTCTCCAGACCGCTCGCGCGGGGGGACGTGCAGGCATAGGGCGGCGCGGGGAAGCACTATGTGGTTTCAGGTCCCAGTATAAAGGGACTGTTGAACACTAAAACCCCGCAAAACATGCTATTTAACCATAAAAACAAGAATATACCCCCTTATCCATGGATGCTCCTCGCCCTCCTCTGTACCGCCGCCATGGTGGTCATGGCGGGCGAAGCAGTGCTTATCGCCGCATTTCCGGTTATTGAAGCTGAATTCGGCGTATCTTCTGTCTTCACCGCCTGGATACTCCCGGCCATGATGATCGTCGGGGCGATGACAATCCCTGCCATCGGCGTCCTCGGCGACAGGTACGGAAAAAAGCGCCTCCTTATCATATGCCTCTCGATCTATGCCATAGGGGTAATCTGTGGCGGCTTTGCACAGGACATGCTCTCTCTTCTCTGTTGCAGGGCCCTTCAGGGTGCCGGACTCGCAGTCGGCCCCATCGCCTGTGCTCTCATCGCCGAACAGGTTCCCGAACGCCTGGTCCCGTCCGCGATCGGGCTTGTCGCTGCGACAGACGGCGCCGGGACTTTTGCCGGTGTGCTCGCCGGCGCCTATATCGTCGAGCAGTACAGCTGGCAGACCTGCTACCACGGGATGGTACCGGTGGCCGTGCTCCTCGTCCTCGCGGCCGCGATTATTGTCAGACCTTCTCCTGTGAGAGGGGGGCGCGGCGTTGACCTTGCAGGCACGGCCCTCTTCTCTCTTGCCATCCTCGGCGGGATGATCGCCCTCTCCCTCTGGGATCCCTCCGGACTCCCGGGACCGATGGTGGCGGCACTCTTCGCCCTTGCTCTCGGCGCCCTCATCCTCTTCCTGCACAGGGAGGGGCAGGCCGACGACCCCGTCTTCAATGCCGGGTTCTTCCTCAAATCACCTGTCAGGACTGTCTGCATCAACGACATGGTCGTGATGCTCCTCTTCTTCCTCCTTCTCCAGTCGATGCCCTACATCATCGAGAGTCCGGCAGGACTCGGCCTCACCGCCTTCTCGGTCGGTCTCATCATGGTCCCGGGGACAGTGGCCGACATGATCTCCGGTGCGTTTGCAGGCAAAATCGTGCAGAAGAAGGGTTTTCAGTTCGCGTTCGCCATCGGCGCCCTGGAGATCGCTATCGGGTGCGGCGCACTCATTGTCTTCCCCCTCTCGGTGCCCGTCCTGGTCCTGGTGTGGATTGCCATCTATGCAGGGATGTCGGTCCTCCTGACTGTCGACAATATCGTCGTCGTCGCCGCCGCTCCGCGGGATAAGTTGACGACGGCATCTGCCCTCATCCACACCCTCCAGAGCGTCGGCGGCACCCTTGGCCCCCTGATCACCGGCATCGCCCTTGCCAGCCATAGTGGTGCGCCTGCAGGGACGGCTTTCGCCACAATATTTGCCATAAGCGGAGTTATTGCGGTGCTTGTCCTCGTCCAGGCAGCCATTGTCCAGGGAACGGTCGTGGAATCACGGGGTACTGAGAGAAGTATCCGGGAAAAGCCGGCACTCTTCTCCTGTTCAGGCAGGGATTGAAGAGGATGCAGAAAAAGGCAACTGCCAGTCCACCTCATCAAAAAAACTGCAAGATATTCAGAGAGCTCAGAGAGCTCCCATCAGGGGCGGTTCGCCGGTCCAAAAAAAGAAAAAGATCAGGAGGCCAGGTGGCTCAGCCCCAGTTCGGTGAGTTTCTCCTTTTTCGGCACGCCGTGCTTGTCCCAGCCGCGGATATCATAGTACTTCGGGAGCATCTCGGGAAGCCTGCTGACCTGCCCCTTGGCCGGCCCGGTCGGGATCGGGTCGTTGAGGAGCCTCGGCGGCAGGGTGTCGTCCTTCTCCGAATAGCCGTTTTTAATGATGAACATCCTCTCCATATTCCAGATCCTCTCCCCGATCTGCATCACCTTCTCTGTGGTGTAGTCGATGCCTGTCGCCGCCTTCAGTTCTGCGGCGATCTCGTCGGCGCCGATCGCAAAGGAGGCAAAGAGACAGGTGCCTGAGGCGGAGAGCGCACCGGTGAGGTCCTGAAAGATCTTGAGGATCTCGGGCTTCCCTTCGATGACAGAGGGGTCCATCTTCATCGGGAGGCCGAGGATCTCGGGCGATATGGTGTAGCCCCGCACATGGCAGCCGCCGCGGTTCGAGGTGGCGTATTCCAGGCCGATGCCCTGAATCGCACGCGGGTCGTAGGCCGGCATCTCCTGCTTCTTGACGGTCATCGAGAGTTCGGGGTGGCCGTACTTCGTGGCCAGCCTGAATGAGCCCGCGGCGAGTTCGTCGCCGAAGCCCTCACGATAGGCGGTAGCGCGGGTCAGCTCGACCATCGCATCGGCATTGCCAAATTTGAGATCGTAGCCGGTCTTTGCCGGGTCCAGGGCACCGATGTCGACGAGTTCCATCGCACAGGCGATCGTCGAGCCCATCGTAATGGTGTCCATGCCGAGTTCATTGCAGAGGAAGTTCGCCTTCAGCACGGCGTCCATGTCGGTGATGCCACAGTCGGATCCGAAACACCAGGCTGATTCGTATTCAGGTCCTTCACCAATCTCCTTGTATTTGCCCCGGGCTCTGGCAACACGTCCGCACCCGATGACACAGGCCGAACAACCCTTGTTGTGGAGGAGATGGTTCTTGGTGAGGGTCTCGCCGGAGATCCTGTCGGCATTGGGATCATAGGCCTCGCGCCAGTTCCGGGTCGGGAGCGCCCCGGACTCGTTGATGATATTGACCAGGATGTTCGAACCGTAGGTCGGCAGGCCCGCGGATGTGACCGGGTTGTCGTTGATCTTCTTCCGTGCGGCACGCACCGCCGCAAGGAAGCCTTCTTTGTCGGCGACCTTGATCCCGCCTGTGCCGCGGACGGCGATCGCCTTCAGGTTCTTCGAGCCCATCACCGCACCGATGCCGGTCCGCCCGGCCGCACGGTGCTTGTCGTTCATGATACAGGAGTAGAGGACGAGTTTCTCGCCTGCCGGGCCGATACAGGCGACCTCCGCGTCGGGGTCGGTTTCGGCCTTCACGGCGTCGTCAGTCTCGTAGACAGTCTTCCCCCAGAGGTGCGAGGCGTCGCGGAGTTCGACGTGGTCGTTGTTGATCCAGAGATAGACCGGTTTTTCGGCCTTGCCCTCGAAGATGATCAGGTCGTATCCGGCATATTTGATCTGCGGGCCAAAGTAGCCGCCCGAGTTCGAGGAGGCGAGGGTGTCGTTCAGCGGGCCCTTGGCGACGACATCGTAGCGCCCTGTCGAGATGCCCATCGTGCCGGTCAGGGGTCCGGTCGCAAAGATCAGTTTGTTCGCGGGCGAGAGGGCGTCCACCTTGGGGTCGACTTCGTCCATGAAGTACTTCTCGCCAAGGCCCCGGCCACCGATGTAGTTCTCGGCGGCGTCCTTCTTCAGGTCCTCCTTTGTGATGGTGCCCTCGGCCAGGTTGACCCTGAGCACTCTTCCAGTCCAGCCGTACATTTACACCTTCACCTCCGAGATGCCCGCGGCGATCTTCGCCGAGAAGGCCTTCTTCCTCTGGACCGTCGCCGTGTCGGCAGGCAGGTACTCGATCGCCTTTGCCGGGCAGAACTCGGCGCACATCGGCGTGCCGCCACACTGGTCGCACTTCAGCGGCTGCTTGGCCGTGGCGCTGTACGTGATGTTACCGAAGGGACAGGCCATCACGCACATCCGGCAGCCGATGCACTTCGCAGCATTAACGCCGACGAGCCCGGTCTTCGTGTCCTTCTGGAGGGCGGCAGTCTTGCAGGCGGCGACACAGGCAGGTTTGTCGCACTGCAGGCAGGTCATGGGGACGGTCACGCCGGCCTCAAACCTGAGGACGGATATTCGGGAGGATGAAGGGCGGAACTCCCCTTCATGCCCAAAAGAACAGGCCAGTTCACAGGTCCCGCAACTGATGCACCTCTCCGGGGTGATCAGGAGCAGGTTCTCATTTGTTTCCATTCTTGTACACTCCTTCGATTGACCATATAATTATATGATACTTAAACATTCCGACATTAAAAACAGTATTTTAAGAGGGATTTTCAATTTTTAATGATAAATAGTGTTGATTGGGTTAAACGGGTATGCTCGGATTACCCGAATAGGTGAGGGAGTTTCATTAACCCCTCACCGGCCATCCCCATGCGCTCCCGCCGTGCCGGCAATTGCCTGTGCCTCAACACGGCGCCGACACGCGGGGCAGAGAAGTCTTGCATCCACCGACTCCACCTCTGGTTTTGCCGCCACAATCTGCTCCTTCGTTGCAAAACGCGCCCCGCAGATCTCGCAGGCGACGAGATCGAAGGTCCGCCCCCAGATCGTGCGTGTGCCCTCCTTCTCTGTCACCAGGACCGCACCCGTCGGGCAGACCTCAGCACAGGCACCACAGCCAATACAGGTCTTCGAAGGTTCTCCGAAAGGTGGCTTTACCTCTTTCTCCCAGCCGCGGGAGACGAAGTCGATGCACTCGTTACCGAGTTCGGCACAGGCGCGGACGCAGCGGCCGCACCTGATGCAGAGGTCGACCTCTCCGTTCTGCACGAAACGCTCGTCAGGAAGTTCGACGCCGTACTCCTTCGCAAGTTTCTGCATGATCGGAGACCGGGGTGAACGGGCAAGGAGGAGGCGGATGACGAAGTTCCTCGCTTTCCTGACCTCGGGGGTGTCGGTGAGAATTTCGACCGGCCCTCTGATCGGGTACATGCACGAAATGGCAAGGCTCTTCCTCCCCCTGTCAATAACCTCGACCTGGCAGAGGCGGCAGTTACCGTCAGCCGACAGGCCCGGATGGTAGCAGAGAGTCGGGATCTCGATCCCGAGGGCCTTCGCCGCTTCAAGGGCGGTCGTCCCCTTCTCAACCTCGATTTTCTGCCCGTCGATCGTCACTTCAACCATGATTACTCACTCCTCCGCACAACTTTGATCGCCTTGAAACGACACACGTCCAGGCACGAACCACAGGTGACACAGGCCTTTTTGTCGATGACATGAGGCTGTTTCTTCTCGCCTGAGGCTGCCCCGACAGGGCAGACCTTCTCGCAGAGGGTGCAGCCGGTGCAGACCTCAGGGTCGATCTCCAGCGCATAAAGGCCGCTGCAGACCCCGGCACGGCAGAACCCTTCTTTCTCGTGCTCTTCGTACTCTTCGGGGAACCAGTGCATCGTCGAGATGACCGGGTTTGCCGCGGTCTTCCCGAGGCCGCAGAGCGCCGTGTCCCGCACATTCTCCGCGATCTCCTTCAGAAGAGCGACATCTCCGGTTTTTGCCGTCCCCGAGGTGAGGCCGTGGAGGAGGGTTTGCATCTCCTTCAGGCCCTCGCGGCAGGGCGTGCACTTGCCGCACGACTCCTCGACCAGGAAATCGACGAAGTACTGGGCGACATTCACCATGCAGGTGTGGTCGTCCATCACGATCATGCCGCCAGACCCCATCATCGAGCCTGCAGCTTTGAGCTGGTCAAAGTCCACCGGGCGGTCGAGTTCGCCTGGCGGCAGACAACCGCCCGAGGGGCCGCCTGTCTGGACGGCCTTGAACTCGCGGTCGTTCATGACGCCGCCGCCGATATCGAAGATCATGGTGCGCAGGGTCGTGCCCATCGGGACCTCGACAAGGCCAGAGTTCTTCACCTTGCCGACAAGGGAGAAGACCTTCGTGCCCGTGCTCTTCGGCGTGCCCATGCTCTTGAACCAGTCTGCACCGTTGACGATGATCTGCGGGATATTTGCCCAGGTCTCGACATTGTTGAGGACTGCGGGGAGGTCCCAGAGGCCCTTCTCTGTCGAGCGGATGTACTTCACCCGCGGCACGCCGGCACGCCCCTCGATCGAGGTCATCAGGGCCGTGGACTCGCCGCAGACGAAGGCCCCCCCGCCCCGTACAATCTCGATATCGAAGTCAAAACCGCTGCCGAGAATGTCTTTCCCGAGGAGACCAGCTTCGTGTGCCTGCTCAATGGCAAGGCGCAGGTGGTCGACGGCGATGGGGTACTCGTTCCTCACATAGATTATGCCCCGTGTGGCGCCAATCGCATAACCGCCGATGGCAAGGCCTTCGAGCATCGTGTGGGGGTCGCCCTCCATGACTGCACGGTCCATGAAGGCGCCGGGATCACCCTCGTCGCCATTCACGACGACGAACTTCTGCGGAGCGTCAACGACGGCCGCCGACTCCCACTTCGCTCCAGTCGGGAAGCCACCGCCGCCCCGGCCGCGGAGGCCCGAGTCCTTCACGATCTGCACAACATCGACCGGTGCCATCGAGAGGGCCTTTGCAAGACCTGCATAGGCACCGGCCATGATCGCGTCGTCGAGGGAGAGCGGGTTGGTCCGCCCAAGGTTTTTGAGGACGACATGCCTCTGGTGGGAGTAGAACGGAATGCCGCCGGGCGAAACGACGGTCTGCTTCTTTGCGGGGTCGCGGTACAGGAGTTTCTGGACGAGTTCCCCGCTCAGCACGGTTTTTTCCAGGATCTCAGGGACGTCTTTCTCCCTGACATGCTGGTAGAAGATATCGTCGCCATCCTTTTTCAGCCTCAGGATGACCAGCGGCCCGCGTTCGCAGAAGCCCTGGCATCCGGTCGCCTCAGCCTTCAGGTCCACATCCACCTTCAGCCCCTTCTCCTCTGCACAGGCGAGGAAGGCGCGGTAGACGTTCATGCTCCCGTTCGCAAGGCAACCCGGGCCGGCACAGACCCAGACATGGGGGATGTCAGGTTCCCCGGCGACGAGGTGGACACGATGATCTTCAAGGTCTTTAATCGTTGTGAAGTGCATCTTGCCTCTCCTCCTCAAGAATTTCCGGGATCCGGGAGATGGTCACCTTCCCGTAGACCCGGTCGTTGATCATGATGACCGGTGCCATCGCACACGCGCCAAGGCAGTTCACGGTCTGGATGGTAAAGATCCCGTCAGGGGTCGTCTCACCGTTCTTGATACCAAGCGCCTTTTCCAGTGCCCCGACAAGGCCGGGAGCCCCACGCAGATGGCACGCGGTCCCGTTGCAGACCTTGACGACCTTCTTCCCCTGGGGAACGAGGCTCAGGGCCTTGTAGAATGTGGCGACGCTGAAAACACGGCTTTCAGGGACACCGAGATGTTCAGCAACCGACCGCATCGATTCGACCGAGATATAACTGTAGTGAGCCTGAATATCCTGCAACGCCGCAAGCAGATACCTGGGTTCCCGGGGGTAGGCCCCGACGATCTGCTGCACCGTCGGTATATGTTCCTGTGTCTCTGTCGTTTCAAACCCTCCGTGTATCAGTATGAAATGGGTATAATTACTCAAAAAATGCCCAAGTATTTAGGCCTGTTGATTTAACCCCAGATTCCAGCATTTTTCATGATTAAACAGTAAGAATGAAATATTACATTTATTTAATAAATAAAAAAATTAAAACAACGAAAAGAGTTTTTTCGCCGAGACTTCCAAGGAGGGACCATACAAACACCCCCGGACGGGGGAGCGCAGCGGATTCAAGCCCAATATAGGCGCAATTCCAGGGACATGGCCTGACAGAGAGGGTCAGGCGAGCGGGGACCAGGAGTACGGAGATATAAGTAATTCGGATTGAATCGCAGAGATATTTCACTCCTGATTGCCGATAAAAGACCCGATTCGATTTCAAATGAATCCTTCACAATTTTTACGATATATTTAGCCATATTGGAAAAATTACTGATAGAAAATATTAATTACAAACGATGGGATACGCACCGACCATGAAAGTAGGAATCATCGGTGGTACCGGTGGCATCGGACAGGGCATGGCATTGCGGCTCTCCCAGAACCATACGGTCTATATCGGATCCAGGCTTGAGGAGAAGGCTCAGGCGGCCTGCGAGATGTGCAGTTACGCGCTCAAAGTGCTCGGTCTCCCCTTCGATCTCATCCCGACCACGAACCAGGGCGTCGTCGACCAGGCCGATGTCGTCGTGTTCTCGATCCCGGCAGAGAACCTGGAGAGGACGATCGAGTCCCTCCAGGGCCTCGAGGGCAAGACGATCATCAGCCTGATGAATCCGATGGTCAGGGCCGACTTCTTCAAGTACAACCCGCCAGCAGAGGGTTCGGCCGCCCAGCAACTCCAGAAACTCCTGCCGCAGTCAAAGGTGGTCGCCGCCTTCAACAACATCCCGGCCGGGAAGTGGCAGAAACTCTCCGAACCCCTCGACTACACGGTCTGTGTCTGTTCCGACCATGCCGATGCCAAGACAGAGGTCATGGAGCTCGTCAACTCGATCTCCGAGTTGAAGGCACTGGATGCCGGGCCCCTCGCCGTCTCCCCGTACGTTGAGGCGATCACACCTCTCGTCATCAACATCGCCCGTTTCAGCAAAAAGCGGGATGTCGGCGTCTACTTCAAATAAAACCCTCTTTTTTATCGCTCTCGGCTGCACAGCGGAAAAAGATCTTTTTTCCTGGCAGGGAAAAGCCAGCCATGTACCGGATCCTCTCCCCCAGTTCAGGGAAGGGCAGAGTAGGGACAGGGAGAGCGCAGGGACAGCACCCACACACCCGCCATAATTCTGACATTTTCAGGCCGAAATGGGGCATCCATAATGATTTATCATGGGATATATGACCGTACACGAGATATTTTCATGAACATCCATGATGATTTAAATCTGGCATATCCGGCACAACATCAATAATCAGACCCCATTATACAATTATATTGAAAAATAAAGGATTAATAATTATAAATAAACAATATAAAAGCGTATAGACCTGGAATTAAATCTTCCCCCTTTATATCAACCGAACATAAGGGTTCATGCATAGGGCACTCCGGAAGGAGGGCCCCCATGGAGTGGTAAATATGGTTTACACATACCTGAACCCGGCAGTCGCCCTGATGGGCGCAGGAGCAGTGAAAGAGATCGGTACCTGGGCAAAGATGCTCAACGCCAAGAAGGCCCTGATCGTCTCAGGAAAGGGTCGACACGGCAAGGCCCTCGCCGAGGACGTCGGTACCCTCCTCAAGGGGTCTGGCGTTGACTATGCTGTCTTCGCCGGTGCCGAACCGAACCCGACCGACATCTCTGTCCACGAGGGTGCGGCGATGTACGCAAAAGAGAGCTGCGACATGATCGTCGCTGTCGGCGGTGGGTCCCCGATGGACTGTGCCAAGGGCATCGGGATCATCGCCACCAACGGCGGGCAGATCTACGACTACGAAGGCGCCGGGAAGACCAAGAACGCCCTGCCGCCCTTTATCACCGTCAACACCACCGCGGGCACGGCATCTGAGATGACAAGCTTCGCCGTCATCACCGACACCCGCCGCCACGTCAAGATGGCACTCGTTGACTGGAAATACACTGCCAACGTCGCGATCAACGACCCCGAACTGATGAAGAGCATGCCGCCCGCGCTCACCGCCGCCACCGGCATGGACGCCCTCACCCACGCGGTCGAGGCCTATGTCTCCACCATCGCAACACCGACCACAGACGCCGCAGCCCTGATGGCCATCCAGCTCATCGGCAAGTGGCTCCGCCCGGCCGTCGCAAACGGCGACGACATGGTCGCCCGCGACATGATGGCCCATGCCGAGTACCTCGCAGGCATCGCCTTCAACAACGCAAGCCTCGGATACGTCCACGCAATGGCCCACCAGCTCGGCGGCTTCTACAACCTGCCGCATGGTGTCTGCAACGCCGTTCTCCTGCCGCACGTCGAGAAGTTCAACCTCATCGCAGCACCCGACCGCTTCGTCGACATCGCCAAGGCACTCGGTGAGAACGTCGAAGGATTCTCCACCATTGAGGCAGCAAACAAGGCCATCGACGCCATCAAGACGCTTTCAGTCGACATCGGTATCCCGGCAGGCGTGAAGGAACTCGGCGCCAAGGAGGAGGACATCCCGACCCTGGCAGACAATGCCATGAAGGACATCTGCGGCCTGACCAACCCGCGCCGGGCCACAAAAGATGAGATCATGGCGATCTACAGGTCTGCGATGTAAGGCACGCACGCCTCAACACCACCATCTTCAGTTCGTACCTGAGAGGCACCAGCATGGACACCAGGGGCTGGCACGGACCCGGCCCTGTACAGGAAGGACATACATCATAGGGGAGAAAGGGGCTTCACGTCCCCGGACTTCCCATATAGATACTGCACAATGCGGGACGTCACCGCCCGACACCGCAGAACCGCGGGGATCTGAAATATAACCACATATTTTTTTGAATCCACCTCACAGCCTCTTTTCATGACATTGTCCCGGGTCAAAACTGTTAATGGATTGCAGGACAAGATCATAAGGAATCTGGTGTCCTATGGAATGCAACAGGGATGAATGCGGCGATCCTGTCAGACAGGTCAGGCTTTCGGCAGGTATGACGGCAAACGAACTTGTCCGCGCAATCGGCGGAGCAGGAGCTTATAACGGCGGAGCACTCGCAAAAGCGGTCGACATATACGAAAAAATGCTCCGGGACGAGAAGGCGACAAAATACTTCGGGCTCGCCGGGGCGATGGTCCCTGCCGGCATGGGGGGGATCGTCAGCGAGCTCATCGAGAAGGGGCACATCGACATCCTCGTTTCGACCGGGGCAAACCTCACCCACGATACCATCGAGGCGATCGGTTGCCATCACTACCACGGCAACTTGACCTGCGACGACGTCAGGCTGAGGGAAGAGGAGATCAACCGCATCTACGACATCTTCCTCCCCGACGAGGCCTTCATCCGATTCGAGGAGTTCATGCAGGACTGCCTCTCTGATATCCCCGATAAATCCGTGATCACCATCTCAGGTCTCCTCCGCCACATCGGCGAGCACCTCGACCACGGCATCCTCGCAACCGCGGCAAAGAACGACGTCCCTGTCTTCTGCCCCGCAGTCCAGGACTCGATGCTCGGCATGCAGTTCTGGTTCTACAACCAGACCCACCACATCGTCGTCGACACATTCGGCGACATGCACGACATCATCGACCGCTGCTATGCAGCCGAACACGCCGGTGCCTTCCTTGTCGGTGGCGGCGTCCCGAAGAACTTCATCTTCCAGAACAAGATGATCACCCCCTCAGGCTTCGACTACGCGATCCAGCTCACCGGGGATCGCCCGGACCTCGGCGGCCTCTCCGGCGCCACACTCTCTGAAGCGCAGTCCTGGGGCAAGATCAACGAAGACGCGGCCGCAATCACCGTCTATGGCGATGCGACGATCAACCTCCCCCTCATCGCCGCGGCGGTCCTGGAGAGGCTGGAACATGACTGACCTCGTCCTCTCCCTCGACGTCACCAACCGGGCATCTGCGCTCACCATCGCAGCGGCCTGCGCAAGGGAAGTCGATGCGATCAAGATCGGTTACCCCCTCGTCCTCGCGGCCGGCCTCGGGATCGCCCGCGACCTCGCGGGCCTCGGGCTGCCCCTCATCGCTGACTTCAAGGTCGCAGACATCCCGAATACCAACACCCTCATCTGTGACCAGGTCTTCGCGGCCGGTTTCTCCGCGGTGATCGCTCAGGGCTTCCCGGGCCCGGACTCTGTCGCCGCCTGTGTCGACGCCGCCCATGCCCACGACGGGGAGTGCTATGTCGTCGCCGAGATGAGCCACCCCGGCGCGCTCACCTTCTTCTCCGAGGGCGTGCCGGAGCATCTCTGCGAGGTCGTCGCACAGACCGGCGCCGACGGCATCATCGCCCCGGCGACGCGGCCAGAAAGAGTGAAGGCCCTCCGCACCCTCATCGGTAAAAAGAAGATCCTCTCCCCGGGCATCGGGGCGCAGGGCGGCGATCCCGCGGAGGTCGCACCCCTCGTCGACGGCATGATCGTCGGCCGGGCCATCTACGGGGCGGCAGACCCGGCGGCGGCCGCCCGGGCCTACGCACCCTACCGCCGATGATGAGAACGACCGTTCCGAGCCGGACCATCCGGCGCTGACGAACCCTATGAGTCCTCTGAGGCGGCAGGCAGGGTCTGACCCTGCCTGACCACCATCACTTTTCTCATCAATTCGTACCGCACGGGCAGAACACCTCTCCCGCTCCGGCACCCGGCGACGGCCGGGTGTGCGAAATATGTCAAAAAAGAATAGTATTTTTTGAGGAAAGGGTCAGCCCAGTCTCCAGATGGGAGAACCGCCCTTGCCGAAGTTTGCCTGAAGATATCCAGACGCAGGGTCAGAGGCGATCGGGATCTCATAGACGAGATAGCCGATGGTACGGTCCTTCCTTTTGAGAGTCACATCAGAGTAAACAGAACCGACACACTCGATATATGCTTCAGGCTGTTTCGGGACGTACTTGTCGCCACCGAGAAGGAGAGTAAAACCTGATGCTTTCGGCGTCCTGAATGTCTGGCTCCCCTTTCCACCGTATCCAAGGTGGTTGATCTCCACGAGCACACAGAGGAACTCCTTCCCGTACGGCGGCAGGTGTTCGGTCACTGTATCACCCTTCTCTGTGGTGTACCGGTCCAGCCGCGTGACCGGGCCGACCTTCACCGAGATCGTGTTCCCCTCGGGAGCGTCCTTGAACTTGTACCGGCCCAGGGGAGCGAGGGCATCAGGGTATAGAGACTGCGCGGCGATCACCTGGACTCCGAGTACCGGGGCAGACAGGGAAAGTTTTTCCAGGGCACTGCCGATCCTGGCCTGGCCCTGGACAAGGCACTCATTCCCGCGGGCAAACGCGTCGTCATCAACAAAGGTCGCACCATACCAGAGGAGAGACCCCGCCTCCTGATACTTCCCGAGCCCGGCACCGTATTCATTGAGGGCAGGAGCACATCCAGAAGGGACGGTGCAGGACCGAAGATCCTTTTCCCGCGTCCGGGCAATGCCAATAAGTTCATCGGAGAGCCGGGCAACGGCGGCATAGTCTTTCCTGTCTTCTGCACGGGATATCTCATCTATCTTCACGTTCATCATATTCGTGCCGTCGGCAACCTCAGCCTTCAGGACATCCAGAGGAATGGCCCGTGTCGATCCACCATTCCCGGCCTTCACAGGCCCCCGTACCGCAGATCCCGGCGGTTCATAGCCGGCGATCGACACACCTTTCGCTATCTCCACACCTGACCAGTCAATATTCCGGATATAGGCGGTATCATTACCTGAGATAGCCAGAGAAGATTCGGCCGCATTCAGGACAAGTTTGAGAGAAGTTGCCTTCCCGTCAGCTTTCCTGAAGACGACGGTGACAAAGCCGAGTCTGTCCTTTATCTCCCCCGAATAGAGAGCCCTGGCAATCGCCGTCGCGTCCTTCTCATACCACCAGAGGGTATTCTGGAGACGGTCGCCTTCGGCCGGGCAGACGACCACAATTTTCACACCCATAGGACGCCCTAGATAGCCGGTATTGGCAAGGTCAGGGTCGGTGATGAGGGGAAAGGCCGTAACGTCGGTCACGCCCGTATTATTCCCGGCAGACGCAAGAGAACCCGAGATCTCGTCCACGGCCTCCCGGGCCTGTGCGGCATACAGGGAGAGGGGATCCATCTCTTCAACGGCCGCGGCCATCACAGGGGCGGGTTGCTCGTTTCCTGAAGCCGGCCCCAGCAGGGGTGGCAGACCAGGGACGCCCGATCCGTTCTCCTCATGAGAAAATACGGCGGCAGAGGCCGGGACACCACACCCCATGAGAAAAAGGAGGGCGGCGAGCAGGAAATATCGTGTACAACTCCTGCCACCCCATTTCTCCCCTGAAAAATGGGAGACAAGGGAATTTATTGAATGCATTGGTATAAGGTAACAGGATTAGATTATAATATCTTACGATTCGGGATAAGGGAAGTAAGACGGGTCTTTTCATGGGTTCCCACCGGCAACCGGCCGAAAGAAGTACCCTTTAATAATTTCAGCAGGAAGGATTAAGCATGCAGTGGAGCGACGAGCAACTGGCGCTGGCAAAAAAATACAGGAAGTTATCTGACATCCCGGTCGAAGAGCGCAGGTACAAGTGCCACACCTGCAACCATGTGGTCGGGACCGATCCCTGCCCGGTCTGCGGCGAAACCCAGCTTGAGATCATGTGCCCCCTCGACCACACCCACTGTGCTCACGAGATCGTCTCGGGGATCGAGTACTGCCCCCTATGCGGTGCCCCGGTCTGCCCGGAATGCGGCACCCACGACGTCACCCAGATCAGCCGGGTCACCGGATACCTTCAGGATGTCTCCGGCTGGAATGCCGGAAAACAGCAGGAACTCAAAGACAGGGTCAGGTACACCGTTGCATGAGATATTACCACACCCGTGACACCCTCTTTGTGCGGGGTACCTTCAGGGCCGGGAGCACCGGGATCGGCGGCGGGGTCAGGGGAGTGTCGACGATATTCAATCACACGGTCCCGGAAAATTTCGACCATGCCGATCCCCCCCGTTATCTCCGGGAGATCGCGGCCTCGGCCGGGATCGGCGGCGACTTTTTCGGCCTCCTGACCGCTGTCCCGATGCAGTACCTCTGTGTCCTGCAGTACGACTATATCACGGCTTTCGTCACGGCAGGCGTCACGAACCCGAACCCCGACCCTGACCCCGGGCATCCCCACACGATCAATATCATCGTCACCTCTCGGGAGGGCCTCTCCGACGGCGCCCTCCTGGAGACGATCATCACCGCCACGGAGGCAAAGGCGCAGGCGCTCAGGTTGATGGGGTACGACTTCACCGGCACGACCACCGATGCGGTGGCGGTCGCCTGCGAGGGGGATGTGGCCCACACCTATGCAGGCACTTTTACCGGGATCGGCAGGCGGGTCTATGCCGCCGTTCTCCAGGGAGTCCAGGAGGCGCTTGCCCGCCAGCAGGGGAGGATCATCCGGGACAAACCATCATTTTTCATTTTTTCCCGGTACGGGGGCGACCACTGGGTCGAGTGGCGGCCTGAAGGGTGTCCCTACTATCCCTGTCATTTCCCGGGGCAGGCCTGCGACTTCTGTTACTGTCCGTTCTACCCCTGCGGGGATAGGGATCTCGGCGAAGAGGTCGAAAGTTCGTCATGCGGGACGGTCTGGAGTTGCAGCCGCTGCACCCTCCTCCACGAGCCCGCGGTCGCCGCATACCTGCGGCGAAACCCCGAGGCTTCGCTCGGAGAGCTGAAAAAATACCGGACTTCCCTCAGAGGGAAGCCGGAAAAATAGTTTTTACTCCTGGATGCCGAGCGCGGCAACAAGTTCTTCGAGCGGGATGCCATGGGCATCCGCGGCCTGCCGGATACTCTCGCCTCTGCCGATGGCACAGCCAAGGCACCCCATGCCGAAACGCATCAGGACTTCCGCAGCTTCGGGCTTTGCCTGGAGGAGTTCCAGGATCGTACTGTCAGCGGTGATCGCCATACCCAGAGGTTGGTCGCTCCAATACTTAAAAGTGCAACAGGGGGCCTGTACCAACTTTCACCCTCCGCCCCTCACATTTTATATCGAGCGGTGACGATGCTCATCTGGAGATGTAGATGGATCTATCCGAAGCAGCACAAAGAATCTCCCGAAAGTTCGAGTCGCAGAAGGTCAAAATCGACCCCGCAGAGGTGGAAAAGAAACTCCGAACCCTCGTTGAGGACTTCGGCGTCAACCTCACCGAGGCCGAAAAGACCGTATCCGAGAACCTCGCACGCGATCACAACCTCGCGTCCATGCCTGGCCCGTCCTCAGAGATGCGCGAGATCGGGTCTCTCCTTCCTGGCGAATGGGCGACTGTCGAGGGGAAGATCGTCGGCATCGCAAAACCAGCCTCGACCGCGATCAGCCAGAGCGGGACCATCGCCGACGCTACAGGCGCGATCCAGTTCACGGCCTGGGAGAGGGCAAAGGCACCCCTGATGGAAGAGGGGCAGTGGTACAGGATCGAGTCCGCGGTCGTGGACGAGTACCGCGGCACGCCGAAGCTGAACTTCCACAGCGGGACGACGATCACGGCGATCGAGAAGGAGATCCCGATCATGCCGCAGATGGCCAGGATCGCCGACTTACGGCCGGGCGTCGCCAGCGTGAAGGTGAAGATGGTCCAGGAATGGGAGGCGAGGCACGAGCGGATCCTCCAGACCGGCATCGTCGGCGACGAGTCGGGCACGATCAAGTTCACCATCTGGAAAGAGGAGGGCATGGAGCGGCTCGAGCCGGGGATGGTCTATAACATCTTCTACGCGGCTGTGGACGAATACCAGGGGCGGCTTTCCATCACCCTCAACGGCGCGAAGTGTTTCCCTGACGAAGAGGCCGAGATCACCGTCGGGACCGGCGCGGCCACCGTCACAGGGGCTATCGTGAATGTCGGCCCGGGATCGGGCCTTGTCAAGCGCTGCCCTGTGGAGGGGTGCAACCGCGTCCTCTCGAAGCGGAATTACTGCCCTGTCCACGAGGTCCAGGACAACTTCAGATATGATATCAGGATCAAGGGGGTGCTCGACGACGGGACGACGGCACACAATATCCTCATGCAGAAGGATGTCGTCGAGGCGGTCACCGGGCTTTCTCTCGACGAGGCGGTAACGATCGCCCAGGAAAGCCCCCTCGGACTGGACGACGTTTTCTACAAGATCAGGGATGCCGTGATGGGCCGCTACTTCGCCTGTTCAGGGAGCGACCTCGGCGACACTCTCCTTGTAAGGGAGTGCAGGCCCCTCTCCTTTGATACAGACCGGCATACAGAACTTCTCAACCAGATCGGAGGCGAGTCACATGCAGAGTGAAAGTCGTTTCACGCCGCGCTACCAGCGCGAGCCGGCACGCAGGGTCTTCGCGGCCGAACTGCGCGAGGCACATTACCATTTCAAGGACGGAGAGGACGAGAAGAGCCCGACCTATGTCCTCCTCCCGACAGGGGAGAGGTGCAACAGGGTCTTGATCATCGGGTCGATGACCCAGAAGGAAAAGCGGGGCGATCAGAACATCTTCTACCAGATCCGCGTCTCCGACCCGACAGGGACCTTCTTTGTCTCCGCCAGTTCCTTCCAGCAGGAGGCGATGACGCAGGTCTCGAAGATCGAGCCCCCGGCATTCGTCGCAGTCGTCGGAAAACCGAGTGTCTACGAGGCGCCAGACGGCCGGGTCTTCGTCTCGGTGCGGGCCGAGTCGGTGACGGTCGTCGACAAGGATATGCGGAACTGTTGGGTTCTTGACGCTGCCGAAAGAACCCTGAAGAGGCTCGAAGCCTTCGGGACGACCGAGGACTCGAAGCTTGCCGGGGAGCACTACGCCACAAATCTCGACGTGTACCGCCGGATGGTCTATGAGGCGCTTGCCCAGATCACCATCTGAACCTTTTTTGGCCCTTTTCACTCAGGAAGACCCCAGATCCTATCCCTGTGGTACCTGCATGTCAGGAGGGTGTGACCCCGCGGGACATGGCCCGGGTCGAATACGCCCGGATTTGCCTCCAATCAGGGGATCCGACCTACTGTTCGGGGCCATATCGAAGAGATCCGATGATCCGGGCATAGCAGGGGCCGTGGGCAGAACAGAATGAAATCCGGCAGGACTCAACGCCCCCAGAGCCCCGGTATGATTGCAGGTAATGCTCCCTCTCCCGGCCACCCCTGCTGCCGGGGAGGGGGAGGGAGCGGGGTTGGAAATTGCCCTGATCAGGACTCCGGGAATACCCTCAATATGATGGTTTACCATGAAAACCCCTGTAGAATTTTTCAAAGAACCGCCTGAAACTTCGTTTCATCAGTGATTCTACAGAGCCGATTTTCTCAATTTCCTTCGGTCGTCCCGACAGGATGGGGATCGGAGAAGACAGGATCTAAGATCCGACGAAGGGAAATTGTCCTCCCCCTGTCGTGGACAGGGTGACGCTCGAAAAAAAGTATTACTCGCTCTCGGCACTTTCGGCCGGAGAACGCTTCCCCTTCCACTCGCCCTTGAGTTCGGGATATTCTGCGAGGATTTTTGACACCGTGCTCCTGCTCACGCTGAACATCCGGCAGATCTGGGAGATGCTGGTTCCGGAACGACGGACGGTGATCAGTGCCTCGATCTGCCCGTCGTTCAGGGCGCGTGGCCGCCCGATGGTGCCCCGGGATCCGGACTCCGGACGTGCCGGAGTGCGGGCCGCCTTCTTCATCGTCTCCATGCAGGGGGCCATGTACTCGACAAAATTCCTGACAGCCAGGATCCTGAGTGCGGGGTCATCGGGGTAGCCGAAAAAGTCATCCTTCGCAAAGTAGGGGACAAAACCTTCCTCGACAAGGGCCCTCAACTCCTCAACCTCGAATTCCAGACTTTTTGCAAGAGCGGGGAGATCAGGAAAAAGAAGGTGTTCAACCCTGTTTTCCCGTGCATATTCAAGCATCTGCTGATAGCCCTCGCGCATCCTGGGAGCGGTGTTGGTCATTCGATGATCACTGAAGAATTTATTAACGGTAAACCGATATTTGCAAAATTCATCAATGATCTCTTTTTGATGCTCCGGGTCGCCCCTTTTCCGCGTGGTAAGGTAGGCTACGGCATCCTTTTTCATATGAAATATTCAAATTCGAGAACATATAGTTTTTACGTTTTTTGATCAAGACCTGCCACAACTTTGGAACAATTTCAAAATGGTGAGAGGGGAGCGCCCCCATTTTCAGGCCCAATCAAGCAAACAAGCAAAAACGCGGCGATCAGGCAGATCTCTTTTCCCACTGTTCGAGAACCTCTTTTCCCTCGATGAACACCAGACCGTGATCACGGGCATAGGCCTGTGCATCCTCCTTGGAAAGGGCGAGGCCGGTCTCGTCGTCAAGCATCTCACAGACAACAAGGGCCGGGGTCACCCCGGCCATGGCGGCGAGGGCGATCGAGAGTTCGGTCTGGCCCCTGCGGACGTCGAGCAACCCTTCGGCGGCCCGGAGGAGCGCCACATGGCCAGGGGTCCTGAACTCTGCCTTGAAGTCGTGCCCGCCGCCGTTGAGGGACTTGTGTACCTGGTCGGCGATGGCGTTGATAGTCGTCGCCCGGTCACGGTCAGGGATGCCGGTATAGGTGCTCCGGTGGTTCACCCAGATCGAGAAGGACGAGTGGTTCTTACGGTCGTACGGGATGTCGCCGAGGTGCTCGACGGCCTCGAAATCGTGAAGCAGATCGGAAGCGAAGGGGAGGCCGAGCCTCTTTGCAGCTTCCGGGTGAACGGCAGTACAGATGAGGCCACCGCCGTCTTTCCGCATCGTCAGCACGTCGTGCGGGGTGACGGCCTCGGCGCAGATAACAAGGTCGGTCTCACGTTCACGGTCGTCAAAGTCATAGAGAAGGATAAATTTGCCCGCCTTCAGGGCGGCACATGCATCTTCAATCATGGGTAACCTCTACCTGTACACTATCGTTGTCATGCAGTCCAAATGTCTCGCGCAAAGGGGCCGGCGAGATGATCTCGATAATCTCTTCCGGGTAGTGACTCCGTCCGGGCTCGATGATCGCACCCGGGCAGTCTCCGATTCTACACGGAAGACATCGAGCACTTCCGAAAGACCGACCGTCGGCTTCGAAGCCTTCGATCCCGATCCAGATCAGACCTTCCAGGCGGCGCTTCACCCGGACGCTTTCCGGGTCCAGGCGAACATTGAGCGTGCCGGGATAGGCATCAAATCCAAGTCTTTCCAGGAACTGCTCACGGTACTGGGGGTGGTCGATATAGTACCGTCCCTCGCCAAGGCCGCTGATCACCGTCCCTTTGAGGATATAGTAGCCTCCCTCCGGCGAAAATATCCGCGTGTACGCCGAGAACTCATGCCGCAGTTCCTCCTCCCCGGCAGGGGCGACGGCGACATACTGGCCGTCAGGCCTGACGGTGCGCGTGATCAGTCCGGTTGCTTCGAGTGACTTCAGGCGACGGGAGGCCGTCTGCGGACTGATGTTCAGGGCATTCGCCAGAGACTGCGAGGACATCCAGGCTGAGCTCCGCAGGCCGCCCATGAGCGCAACGACCTTCAGGCACTGGAGATCTCCTGCATCCATCATACATACCACAATTGAGATGCATCCTATATATGGATTGCCAATCGGAAAATGTCGTAGATTGTCGATGTGCGATTCGTTAATTTTTTAATGTGCGTGATTGATATCTACAACCATGAACTCCGAACTGCGTAAGCAGCTTGCTGAGAAGATGGCAGGTGAGATTACGCTCTCGGACTCACCGGGGAAAGCGCTGAAAAAATGGCGCATGAGCTTCGACATCCCCCAGGGGGTGCTCTCAGAGAGGCTCGGCGTCTCTCCCTCAGTCATCTCCGACTATGAGGGAGGAAGGCGGAAAAGCCCCGGAACCGCCGTCGTCGGCAAAATCGTCGACACAATCCTCGCAATCGACGAGGAGAACGGCGGCAGACATATCCAGCGGTTTTCGAGAATTCTCTTCACCAACATCGACGAGGATGTCATCTACGACATCCACGACTACGCGTCCTCAGTCCAGCTGACCGACCTCGCGAAGGCCATCGGCGCCCGCACGCTCTGCGGCACCCTCGACCTCTCGATCTTCGGGTATACCGTGGTCAACAGCCTCAATGCGATCCTGCAACTCTCTGCAAACGAGTTCAACAGGATCTACGGGTGGAGCACGGAGCGCGCACTCATTTTCACGAATGTCTCGACCGGGAAATCTCCCTTCGTGGCGATCCGGGTGACCCCCTTCAAGCCGCGCTGCGTCATCCTCCAGGGACTGGAGGTGGAGCAGGTTCACCCGCTCGTTCCCCGCCTTGCTGAACGGGACCGGATAACCGTCCTGTGCACATCGATGGACGTCGAATCTATTGTCAACACCTTGAGGGAAAAGGAATGGTAGGCATCATTACGTACGGGGCATATATCCCCCGCTTCCGGATCAAAGTCGAGGAGATCGCCCGGGTCTGGGGCGACAACCCCAAAGACATCTCCGGTGGCCTCGGGGTCAGGGAAAAATCGGTCCCTGACATGGACGAGGACACCGCCACTATCGCCGTCGAGGCGACACGCAACGCACTCCGCAGGAGAGACGTCGACCGCGACGCCATCGGCGCCATCTACGTCGGGTCAGAGTCCCACCCCTATGCCGTCAAGCCAACGGCGGCAACGGTCGGGGCGGCCATCCAGGCAACACCCGTGATGACTGCGGCCGACTACGAGTTCGCGTGCAAGGCCGGCACGGCAGGCGTGCAGACCTGCATGGGCCTTGTCGGGAGTGACATGGTCACGTACGGCGTCGCTGTCGGCGCCGACGTGGCGCAGGGCGCGCCCGGCGACGCCCTGGAGTACACGGCGGCCGCGGGCGGGGCCACAATGATCATCGGGAAAGACGAACCCATCGCCGAGATCAACCACACCTGCTCGTACACGACCGATACGCCAGACTTCTGGCGGCGCGAGGGACAGGCGTACCCCCGCCATGGCGGGCGGTTCACCGGCGACCCCGGCTACTTCAAGCATGTGCAGGGCGCGGCCAGGATGATGCTCGAACAGATGGGGACGAAGCCCTCCGACTACGACTATGCCGTCTTCCACCAGCCGAACGCGAAGTTCCCCCAGCGCGTCGCCGGCATGCTCGGCTTCACCAGGGAGCAGATCGCACCCGGCCTTGTGGTGCCGCGTCTCGGCAACACCTACTCGGGTGCCTCGATGGTCGGCCTTGCCGCCACCCTCGATATCGCAAAACCCGGCGACCACGTCTTCGTGACCTCCTTCGGCTCGGGCGCAGGGAGCGACGCCTTCGATATCACGGTCACCGACAGGATCGCGGACACAGATGTCTTTGACAGGGCGGCGGCCCCCTCTGTGGAGCAACTCTTGGCCAACCCGATCTATCTCGATTACGCACAGTACGCCAAACACAAGGGTAAGATCATGGTGCAGAAATGAGAGACGTAGCAGTTATCGGGATCGGATGCACCAAATTCGGCGAATGGTGGGACCGTTCCTTCAGGAACCTCATTGTCGAGGCAGGCGTTCAGGCGATCGAGGACGCCAACCTTGCAGGCGAACAGATCGACGCAATGTACGTCGGGAACATGAGTGCTGGCCGGTTCATCGAGCAGGAACACATCGGCGCCTTGATCGCCGACTATTCCGGTCTTGCCGCCGAACATATCCCGGCGACGCGGGTCGAGGCCGCCTGTGCATCGGGCGGGCTCGCCTTCCGTGACGCCGTGACCGCGGTTGCAAGCGGGATGTCAGACATCGTCGTCGCCGCGGGCGTCGAAAAGATGACGGACGTGGACACGAGCCTCTCCACAGACGCCCTTGCCGGCGCCGCAGACCGCGAGTGGGAGGGCTTTGTCGGGGCGACCTTCCCGGGCCTGTATGCGATGATCGCAAACGACTACATGCACCGCTACCCCCTGACCCGCGAGCAGCTGGCGCAGGTTGCGGTGAAGAACCACTACAACGGCGCAAGGAACCCGATCGCACAGTTCCAGAAGGAGATCACCCTCGACACCGTGCTGAACTCGACCCTTGTCGCGGATCCGCTGCGGCTCTTCGACTGCTCGCCGATCTCCGACGGCGCCGCGGCCGTTGTCGTCGCACCTCTGGAGATGGCGAAGAAGTTCACCGATACGCCGATCAAGGTGCTGGCGACGGCGCAGGCGAGCGACACCATCGCCCTCCATGACCGCCGCGACATCTCCACCCTCGACGCCACGGTGGCTGCAGGCAACAGGGCCTTCAAGATGGCAGGGCTCGAAAGAAAGGCCATCGACTTCGTCGAGGTCCATGACTGCTTCACCATCGCCGAGATCTGCGCCATCGAAGACCTCGGGTTCTGCAAGAAGGGCGAGGCCGGGAAGCTCACCGAGGAAGGGGTCACCGCCCTCGGCGGCAAACTGCCGGTGAACACGAGCGGCGGGCTGAAGGCCTGCGGCCACCCGGTCGGTGCGACCGGTATCAAGCAGGTCTGTGAGTCGGTTCTTCAGCTTCGCGGTGAGGCCGGGAAGAGACAGATCGACGGTGCCGAGATCGGCATGACGCACAATGTCGGCGGCACGGGTGCAACGGTCGCCGTCCACATCTTCGGGAGGGACTGAAATGTCGGTACCACGTTTCTGGAGAAAGATCCCGCAGCGCTACAACCTTGAGGGGACACACTGCGAGACCTGCGGCAGGTATTTCTTCCCGCCGCGGAACCTCTGCCCGACCTGCCGGCGCGAGGGGAAGATCGTCGAGCACACCTTCAAGGGCACAGGGAAGGTCGTCACCTTCTCGGTGATCAGGTCGGCAAGCGACCAGTTTGCGAAACTCACCCCATATGTCCTCGCCATCGTCGAACTTGACGAGGGGCCGAGGATGACGGCGCAGATCGTCTGCTCCCCTGAGGAGGCCTATATCGGCATGCCGGTCACGTCGGTCTTCCGCAAGCTCGGCACCGAGGGCGAGAGCGGCGTCATCTACTACGGCACGAAGTTCGTGCCGATGTGAGACCCGATTCCTCCTTTTCTTTTGAAAAAACTCCGATCCGAAAAAGTCGGCGCCGTCACGGATGCGACGGCGCCAATAGATACGTGTATTTTTTCAGCTGTGATGAAACATTCATGAAACGACGTTTCAGGCGGTTCTAAAAAGCCCTTTTTCCAGAAACAGGGGATTATTCCCCGATCACGATATCGTACACCGCGTGCCACTCAGCAGGCGAATAACTCCGCACCCGCCTCTCGACGACCTCGGCAACCGGGAAGGCGCGGATCGCGTCGAGGTACTTCCCTTCCTCGTCCTGGAGAGCGTAGAAGTGGATGGTGCCGCCAGGCCTGCAGAGGGCGAAGGCGGCGGAGAGGAAGTGGGAAGACTCCATCGGGAGGTTCATGATGACCCTGTCGAAGGTCCGGCCGAAGATGCCGGGCAGGTGGGCAGCGTCGGCGAGCATGGGCAGGACGTTCTTCTTCCTGTTCATCGCGATGTTCTCGCAGAGCAGGGAGACTGCCGCGGGGTTGAGGTCCGCGGCGACGACCAGGGAGGCCTGGTCGGCAAGGGAGATCGCGAAAGGCCCGACGCCCGCGAACATGTCGACAACCCGCTCGCCCTCCCGCATCGCGGACTGTACACGCTGCCTCTCTGTGGAGAGGCGGGCCGAGAAGTAGGCGTGCGCAAGGTCCACCGCAAAGCGGTGGCCGTGCTCGGTGACGACGGTCCGCGTCGTCTCCTCACCGGCAAGGACCGCAAACTCCCGCGTCCGGAACTCCCCCTCCACCGGACTTGTCGGGTACAGGACAGTATGGAGAGACGGGCGGGAATGGAGCACCCGTTCGGCCCCCTCATTGTCCTCCTCAAGGAGGATCGCGATCCCGCCGACGAGTTCGTGGCGGGGAAGTTCCTCCCGCCTGGGGAAGGCGGCGAAGGCCGCCTTTTCAGCCCCGGCCGTCTCTTCCAGGAGGGGCAGGAGGAGGTCGTCCCCCTCGGCCCGCGGCCTGTGGGCCCTGTCCAGGAGTTCACGTGCAATCAGGTCCCGTCTCGCCTCTTCCGCATGCTTCTTTGCCACTCGCAGGCACCAGATCTCGTCGCCGTCCTCACCGTGCATCTTTATCCCCGAAACTCCCGATACTGATCTCATGGATGATGCTCTCGCAAGACTAAAAAATGGAACTCTCAAACTCTACGCCCTGGAGGCCGAACTCCCGCCCGAAGAGGCCGTCAGGGTGAGGCGCGAGTATATCGAGGGGGAGAGCGGGGCCGATCTCGGTGCGCTCGGCACTTTCTCCATCGGCATCGACAGGGTGGTGAAGAGAAACATCGAGAACATGATCGGCGCCGTCCAGGTGCCGGTCGGTGTCGCCGGACCCCTGAAGATCAACGGCGAGTACGCGGAAGGCACCTACTGGCTCCCCCTCGCGACGACAGAGGGCGCGCTCGTCGCCTCGGCCAACAGGGGCGCCTCCGCGATCACGAAGGCGGGAGGGGCCGATGTGAGAGTCCTCTCCGACGCCATGACCCGGGCCCCTGTCTTTGCCGCCCGCGATATCGTGCATGCCAAGGAGGTCGCGGACTGGGCCGGGGCCCATCTCGCCGACCTCGCCGCTGCAGCCGAAAAGACCACCTCCCGCGGGAAACTCCTCTCCGTGACGCCGTACGTTGTCGGCACGAACGTCTTCCTCCGCTGCGCCTATGACACCAAGGACGCGATGGGCATGAACATGGCGACGATCGCCACGGCGGAGATCGCGGACCTCGTCGAGGCAGAGACAGGGGCCCACCTTGTCGCCCTCTCCGGCAACATGGACGTCGACAAGAAACCCGCGGCCATGAACCTCATCGAGGGGAGGGGCAAGACCGTCGTCGCCGGGGTGCACCTCTCCGACGAGTTGATCCAGACGGTCCTCAAGACCGACGCAAAGACTCTCGCCGCGGTGAACTACCGCAAGAACCTCGTCGGGTCGGCACGGGCCGGTGCTCTCGGTTTCAACGCCCATGCCGCCAATATCATCGCCGCCCTGTACCTCGCCTGCGGCCAGGACGCCGCCCATGTGGTCGAGGGGAGCAGCGCCATCACCACCGTCGAGGAGACAGAGGGCGGGGCCTATGTGGCCGTCACCCTGCTGGCCGTGCAGGTGGGTACCGTCGGCGGCGGCACCGGGATCGACACCCAGAGCGCCTGCCTCAACCTCCTCGGCGTCAGAGGCGGCGGCGAGCCAGAAGGGACGCATGCAAAGGCTTTCGCCGAGATCATCGGCGCAGGCGTCCTTGCAGGCGAACTCTCCCTCCTCGGCGCCCTCGCCGCCAACCACCTGGCCCGGGCCCACAAGCAACTCGGCCGGGGATAATCTTTTTTTCGGGGAGAAAAGAGGGTCCTGAGGGATCTGTAGAAACCCTCATGTTCAGGTTGATGTCGCCCCCAGAATTTCATTGAATGGGTGTGGATCCACCGCCGTCCCCACTCCTATCCTGATAGTGGGGGGTCCGGGGGGCTTTGCCCCCCGGCCATGCCCCTCAGAAGAACCACTTCATCATCACGATGGCATCCTCTCCATTGGAGTAATAGCCGGCGACGGTGAAGACCGGTTCATATCCCCGTCTCCGGTAGAACCTCTGGGCCGCGGTGTTGGAGTATCTCACCTCCAGCTGGACACCCTCGGCGAGGGCGATGGCAAACTGCTGTTCGGCACTGCGGACGAGCGCCCTCCCGATCCCGCGGTGCCTGAACCTCTCTGCCACCGCAAAGTTGCAGATGTGGCCGTACACCGCCTCGCCGGTATCCTCGATCCCCCCGACGATGAAGCCCGCGACCTCCCTGTCCACGACCGCCACAAAGAAGGTCTCGGCCCAGCACTCAAGCGCCTGGAGGAACGTCTCCTCGTTCCAGGGGTCCACGAAGGACTCATGCTCGATGGCGACAATGGCCGGGAGGTCTGCCGCTGTCGCCTTTCGCAGGAAAAACCCGGGCTCTGACATTGTTCATATCTACCTCGTGCGCAAGGAAATATATTGACCCGGGGGAAAGTATTAGCAGCTTCAAGATACGTGATCCCCATGGTAAAGGTATACCGTTTTTCAGGGCTGCGGCCCGAGCGCGCATATGCCGCGAAGATTGCCTCGGTGCCATACGACGTGGTGACGACAGACGAGGCCGCAGAGGTCATCAGGAAAAACCCGCTCTCTTTTCTCAGCGTGAGCAGGACAGACGCCATCCTCAGGGACATCCCTGCCGACGACGAGCAGATCTACGAGAAGGCGAGGGAGACCTTCCAGGAGATGCAGGAGAAGGGGATCTTCCGCCGGGACGACGCCCCGTCGATGTACCTCTACCGGGTGAAGCAGGGGGGCAACCTCTATCTCGGGCTCGTCGCCTGCCTCGACGTCGACGACTACATCCAGGACGTCATCAAGAAACACGAGCACACCCGCTATGACAAGGAAAGGGATCGGACCAGACACATCGACGCCACGAACGCCAACACCGGCCTCGTGGTCGTCCTCTACCCTGACGAGGGTGACATCTTCGGGTACATCGAGTCCATCCTCCAGGAGGGCGAGCCCGATGCGGTCGTCAAGACCGAGCAGGGGAATGTCCACGAGCTCTTCAGGATCAGCGACCCTGTCCGCCTCGCGCACATCGAGAGCCTCTTCGCCCGCGTGCCGGCCACCTATATCGCCGATGGTCACCACCGCGCCAAATCCGCGGTGACGATCGCCGGGGACCGCCGGCAGGCCGGAACCTATGAGGCCGAGGACGGCCGGTTCATGGCGATCCTCCTCGCCCATAAGAGGGTGAAGATCCACGGCTACTCTAGGCTCGTCACCGACCTCGGCACGTACACGCCCGAGTCCTTCCTCGCCGCCCTGAAGAAAGGCTTCGAGGTGAAGGCGTACGGCGAGATAGACGACACCGTCTTCCGTGTCCCGCCCCTCAGGGGGGCCGACGGCCACCATGTCTTCCACATGTACCTGGGCGGCGTCTGGTACGAGATCACCTGCCCTGTCGAGAACCCCGACGACCTGATCGGTTCCCTCGACGTCTCCGTCATCCAGAAGAGGGTGCTCGAGGGGATGCTCGGGATCACCGACCCCCGCGGCGACGCCCGTCTCCAGTACCTCGGCGGTGCCAGGCCCCTTGCCGACCTCGAAGAGAGGGTTGACTCAGGCGAGTTTGCCGTCGCCTTCTCGATGCAGCCTGTCAATGTCGAGACCGTGATGGAGATCGCGGACGCAGGGATGGTCATGCCCCCGAAGTCGACCTGGTTCGAACCGAAACTCCTCTCCGGGCTTGTGATCCACACGCTCGGCGAAGGGAAGAAAGAGTAAAACAGTTTTTGAGGGGGGTCACCACCCTCTCGTATATTTTCCGGCGCACGGGATGCAGACGATCTTCCCGTCCTTGACCCGCGCCCGCGATTCGGCGACCTGTTCCCCGCAGACGGCACAGGTGTACGACGCAAAGATCCTGGCCTTCTCGGGCACGTCGGGCGCCACTTCCCTGACCGCAAAGACTTCGTCGGCAGGGTGCGTCAGGATGGCGGCACAGACGGCGTCGAGGTGCTCCCTGTACGCCTTTCTCTCCCCCGGCGTTGCCGAACCGCCATGGACCTTCGCCCGCAGGGGGTGGAACGCGGGGTCGACGACATCCACGGAAAAGTCGGGGCGGGTCATGATCCGCACCGCCTTCCCGCTCGTGCGGTTGATGAGGGTCCATGCACCCTTGCCGAGGTCACGGAGGATGAGGTTCCCTTTCCCAACGGTACATCCGGTGACGACCTGAATGCCGTCCACACCGCAGGCGTCATTCTCGACGATCGCCACAAGTTCCTCGTCGGGAGCACGGACGGCACCGATCTTTTCCATCGCGATCTCCGCAGCGCGGTACCCGAAGGCAAGGCCAGGGCAGCGGTGGCCGTGGAAGCGGACGGCCTCCTCGAAGGTGGGGTTCTGCATGAGAAGGATGTGACACTTTTTACCGGAAAAGTATTACTATCGGAGAACACGACAGAATAGTGTTATCCGTGTCCTGACCAGAAGAGGAAACAGCACATCCATTCCAGAAAGCCATCCCACGGAATCGTACAGGGGGCGGGCGGCCACATCAGGGACAAAAAGACCCCAAACACGGATCAAAAAGATATAATGCGCCAATACAGATTCAAACACTATTTATACTAATCTCCCTAAAATGGATCCGTGCTATGAAGCCCTCGCATACCATTGCCCTCCTCATCTTCTGCATACTCGCATTCTCCGGGGCCTCTGGCTGCACCACTACATCCGCAGACGGAGCCTCAGGCGGCGGTATCAGGGATGTGACACCCTCCATGGCAGAGGAGAAGACACACCTCGATACCGCCCTCACGGACCTGGAGGTGCTTGCAGGGGAAGGCTTCGAGAATATCACCGGGATGGAGGTCGTCACGGTGAGCGGCACCGATGTCGCAACCGCAGGCAACGCGAGCACCTGGGCCCTTGGCATACGGCAGGACGGAAACCCTTCGTTCCTTGTCTACTCGCACGGCACCTGGTCGAGACTGAACTGGAACCACCCGCTGGACGGCGGGGAGATCTCCATGGACATGATCCTCATGCCCCGCGACCTCTATGAGATGCATGCCGACGCGATCAAAGGGCTCGGGCCTCTGACAGACCTCACCCTGGAGAACGGCACGTACACCCTCAGGTCGCACGCTCCCGCCCCCGAGACACTCAGTTTTGACGCACAGACAGGGGAGGTGATCTGACGGCCCTCGACAACGACTCCGCCATGCTCTCCATCGACTTCCTGGCAGGATTCACCATCTTCCTCCTCGCCCTGATAGTCGCGGCAGGGATGGTGCCGGGGATGCTCGCCGGCCTCCAGAGCGCCACCATCGACAACGACGGCGTCGCCTACCGGACCTCGGTGATCCTTGCCGAAGATCCGGGGTGGTGGTTCGACGAGTTCACCATGACCGGGAACAGTCGCTGGGAAGGAGAAAAGACGGCGATGGATCGCGTGAAGAGAATGGGGCTTGCGGTCTCAAAGGAGACGCCGAACGTCCTCTCCATGGGGAAGATAGACGCGTTCTTCAACGAGACACACTATCAAAACAACCCCGATGTTTACCGGGAAACGGTCTTTTTCTCGGACTATCCGTACTCCTTCAATATCAGCCTGAAGATGGAGGATGAGACCCTTACACTCGGCGACCCGCGGCCTCAGGGCGACCACGGGTATATCAGGCGGACGGTGATGGTGAAGGAACCGGCCGAGGCGATCTTTGACGTCGACACAGGGACCACGACCTCACCTCCCACCAACGGCACTTTCGCAGTCGCGATGAACTTCTCTAAACTCCTTGGTCAGCCGGCGGCCTACCGGGTCGACCCCTTCGGAGACCGGATAAATATCACACTCACAAATTTGAACATACCCAGTGGGAACCTGACCGGGGTGCGGATATACCGCGGCAACACCTGGGTGCCTCCGGCGGTACCGGCAGAGAATATCCGGAAAGACACGAATATCACCCTCTCCCTCGAACCGGGATTCTTCAGCGGGAAGGCATCAGAGACGAGCCAGATGGAGATCAGATTCCTCTTCGATAGTTCGGAAACATGGGCCAGCAGGACATTCGCGTACGACGACACCACGGCCCCGCCTCCCCACCTGAAACCGGCCGTGCTGGAGGTGGCGGTATGGTAGACGATTCAGCGCAACTCTACACGATGGAGGGGATTGCGGCGGCATTCATCGTCCTGGCGACGGCGTACCTCGTCGCCGGCACGACGAGCGTGTACACGCCCGGCGACTCGCACATCACCGACATGCAGCTTGAAGTCCTCGGCAACGACGTGCTGGCCGTGATGGACACGCCGGTCAGCGCCGATGCCGAGAGCAACCTCACGAAGTACATCGCGGCATGGGACGACAGTGCATTCAACGCCGAGTTCGGAGGCCTCTTGAATAAAAAGACCGACGGGACTGACAGACTCCAGTTCGCCGCAGAGGTTTCATACCGGAACACCACCGGAGTCGTCACGACGGAGGACTTTGGAACATCGGCGACACGGAGCGGTTACGAGCAGGCAGTGCGGGTGACGAGGCTCGTGACCATCACCGGCAAACCCGACGGTTCACCTGCTGATGTCAGGGACGTCCCGCAGGTCGTGATGGTGGAGGTGCTCATATGGAGAGGTTAGACGACGACGGACAGTGGGTCGTGATGATGGGCTTCATCGTCGCGGTCGGTTTCTTCTTCCTCGCCCTGGTGGTCAACCAGGCGACCCTGGTCGGGCAGACGACGGCCGAAGGTGTTCTGGAGTTCCCGAAGAGCGACATCAGGGACGTCACGTCCGAGGTCCAGTACATAGTCCACAATACGACACTCAACCATGGAGATACCTGGAAAGATCTCGAAAAGGACATCGAAGCACTCGAACGCGCCAGAAAGAATGCGATCGTGCAGATCGACGACCCGGTGCCTGACGGGAAGTACAACAGGACGAGAATCCATTTCAACAACGGGGTGACCACCTATGACGCGACGACATATATCTGACGACGAGAGCGGCGTGGCGAACCTGGTGGAGTACGTCACCATCACCGGCATCCTGATGATCCTCCTGATCGTCACGATCTTCGCGACAAATGCTATCTTCATGCAGGGGCCCTCGGACAGGCTCGCCTACCACTCCTTCGTCGACGTCGGGAACGGCATCTCGACCAGGATCGTGGACATCTACGTGATCGCTCCCGACAACGGGACGATCACCACCGACTTCGACATCCCTGACGACGTCGCCGGGGCTGACTATTTCGTGGAGATGAATAGGGGGGTGAGCGGCAGCGACCAGAAGGTCGTGGTCTCGCGGGGCGGCGTCATGAGCACCATCTCCATCGCCGGCATCGGGGCGACGATGGGCGTGACAGGGAGCACGATGGGCAGCGGGATCAACAGGCTCACCTATAACTCAAGCGGGGTGTAAGATGAAAAGATTCGGAATCGAGAACAACGAGGGTGTATCCGAGGCGATAGGGTTCATCCTCATCTTCGGACTGGTGCTGACCGGGATCGCCCTGATCACCCTGTACGGCTACCCGATGCTCATGCAGCAGCAGAGCAACGCAGACGTACGGAACATGGAGCAGACGATGGTGGTGCTGCAGAACGACATGAAAGCCCTCTGCTTCAAGAGCGTCCCGTACAAGGAGACCTCCCTGCAGGTGAGCGGCGGGTCGCTTGCGATGGAGAGCGCCAGCGGCACCGTGCAGACCTTCAACATCAGCGTCCAGAATAATGCAATGGCAACGGATAGAATCCATACCGCTGGCCTATCCCCCTTCTCCCCCGGCATGCTCGCCTACACCTCAGACGGGCAGGACGCCACCATCGCCCTGGAGAACGGCGGGGTGATCAGGGCGCAGGCAGGCGGCTCGGCGATGATCGCGGAACCGCGGTGGTACACCGACGACGCCAACGGAAAGAAGACACTGGTGATCAACCTTGTCGCCCTCGATACGACCACACCCATGGCGAGGACAGGCATGGGGGAAGTGCGGTTGCAACTCGTGCAGACAGATCCGCCGCACATAGAATCCTTCGCATCAGCCGAGACAGTGGAGATCACCTATACCCCCGACCCGGCCAGAGACTTCTCGAAGGCCTGGGAGAACTATCTCACCGGACAGGAACTGGAAATGACCGGTAGCGGCGGCACGTACACAAAGAGCGGTGTGAACCGCCTGATCATCAAAAAATACGAGATCCAGGTGCTCTCAATCTGAGCACCAGAAAAGTATCTTTTTTCAGAGATATCCGTGACCGCGGAGCCAGTCGACCTGCGGCCGGGTGTAGCGGTAGATGATATCGCACTTGTCCGCCTGGAAATCCCAGGGGGTGACGATCAGGATATCGCCCTCGCGGATCCAGACCCGCTTCTTGATCTTGCCCTTGATCCGGCCGACACGCGTCGTGCCGTCATAGCACCTGACTCTGATATGATTTGCGCCGAGCATCAACTCCGCGTTTGCAAACATCTCTTTGTTTCTCTTGTTCGGGAGACGGACCCGTATGATCTCCCCATCCGGTCCACTATCCTTATCTTTGAAATAACTCAGGGAATCAACTCCATACTTTTCCTGTGTGTTCTGCAACCTTTTCTGCTGAGAGGATATAAGAGTATCTTTCAGGATCTACAAACCGGTTTTCCCGCCCATGAAAGCGGAAAAACCGGAAAAGCCATTATTCTTCACCTCCATGGCGGTGGCGGTGGTGGATGTCGGGAACATGGGGGTGGTCGTGCCGGACCTCGACATGCGCGTGGAGATGGGAGTGGTACCCGGCCCGGTCCAGAGGGGGCGTGCCGGGCGGGTGCTCGTGGTCGTGGTGGAGGTCGTCGTGCCTGTGGCGGTGCTCGTGGACAAGGGCCTCGTGATGGTGGAGATGGGAGTGGCGCTCGGTGACCAGGAGATACGCCCCCCCGACCATCACCGGCAGGGCGAGGTAGAACGCGGCATCGGGCGGGGCGGCGAAGAGGACGACCGCCGCTGCAACCCCGAAAAACGGTGCGACAGCAAGGATCGAACCGGTCCTTGCCGTCCCGACACTCCTGAGTGAGAGGAGGAAGAGGACGCTGACAAGGCCGCCATAGCTGAGGAAACCGGCCAGCATGGCGAGGAAGCAGGTGCCCGGTGACGGCAGCGCCTCGCCGAGGAGATGGGCGAGGAGCAGGGAGAGGAGACCGGCCCCGAGGCCCTTCACCGCCACGGTCGGGACAGGATCCTTTGCCGAGACATTCCTGCTGAAATTGTTGTCCATCCCCCAGAAGGTGCAGGCAAGGAGGATGCCGAGAGCTGCAAGGGAGAAACCCGCGACGTCGCCGGACTCCCAGGACAGGATGATGCAGGAGGCGGTGATCAGTCCGAGCGCGGCCCAGGTCCGTCTCCCGACCGCTTCGCCAAAGATGATCGCCGCGATGACCGCGGTTGCCACGGCCTCGAAATTGAGGAGGAGGGAAGCGGTCGCCGCCGGCGTCGACTGCAGGCTGAGCATCAGGGTGACAGGGGCGAGAAACCCGCCGCAGAGGACGATCCCGATAATCCAGGGGAGATCACCCGGCGTGAGAGCCGCCTCTGACCCGTTCCTGTCACGGCCCAGAACCCTGCAGGCAAGGAGATAGGCGGCGACTCCGCTCCCGCTGCCGACATAGAAGAGTCCGGCCAGGGTGACAGGCCCGATGTCGCCAAGGAGAACCTTCGCGACAGGGGCGCCGCAGCCGAAGAGCAGGGCGGCAAGGAGGGCATAGAGATAGGGCAGACGTGATGGGGCAACCATAGGGAATAGTATCATCATACATTGTCCGGGAGGGACATATAGATGGTGGGCGATACGGCCCCAAAGTGTCAAAATAGGCGAAATATCCTCTTCATAGAGACTCCAACCCCGGCAGGGCGCACCGGCGCCGGGCAGACGGGCAACATTATTCATAGGAGAGGAGATAGACCGGGAAAGTTACGTGGAGGCATGGCATGTGAACAGGTATTGTGCAGGCATCCTTATCCTCTCGGCAGCACTGATCGCAGGGTGTACACAGTTTGCACCCTGCATCGATGGGTCGGGAAATGTTGTTTCCGAGACGAGAACAGTCGAGCCTTTCCATGGCGTGGACCTTGCTGCCTTCGGCACGGTCTACCTGACACAGGGTACACCGGCCTCTGTACGGATCGAGGCCGAGGATAACATCCTTCCCCTCCTGAGGACACGGGTCACGGACGGCGTGTTAACCATAGACCACAACGGACAGTGCTTCAGGAATACGCAACCGGTCGTCTTCAGGGTCACGACAGATGGGGTCAGGAGGGTCTCGGTGAGTGGGTCGGGGACTGTCATCGGGGAGAACGAGATCAGGTCAGAGAACCTGGAAACCGGGGTCAGCGGGTCAGGGGCCATCGACCTCCAGGTGAATGTGACCGACCTTGCATCGAACATCGCCGGTTCGGGGAGCACAACCCTGCAGGGAACGGCGACAAATCATACGGCGGTCGTCAGCGGATCGGGAAAGGTAACGGCATTCGACCTTGAGACCAGACGTTCGAAGGTTACGATAGACGGGTCAGGGACAGCTGAAGTCCTTGCGACCGAGGCGCTGGACGTAGTCATCTCAGGCAGCGGGACGGTCATCTACCAGGGCAACCCGGAACGGTTGGTCCAGGAGGTCACGGGATCAGGGAGCCTGGTGCATGCCGGATAGAGAAAAGAGTACAGGGAAGGGGGTAATCCCTCGCCTCACGGCGTACCTCTCCTCCCGTTGCAGAGAAGGACACCCCCCATCTGCCAGGAGACCGCACGAACATGCGAGAATTCATGCATTCGTGACGTCATCTCCCTGCGCGATAAAAAGAGTAATATATTAGTAACGTCTATTCAGCGCCAGAACTATTGGACGGTTCAATCTCACCGTTAAAAATTACGGAGGAGCAGATACAATGACCAGAAGGGGGGTAAATTGTCATTTTTCCTATTGGAGCGTAATCCCGGCAACCGTTTCCGTCGAAGAGCCAGGCACGAAAAAAAGATTGGTACGGAGATGGAACCATTCGATCCTTACGGCAACGCACAGGTATCCGTTCCTGGCGCCTTTCATGAAGAACATGCCCTATATGTGCCATGGGGTGACACTCGCCCTGACCGGCCCGAAAAGAGCCGGAACAGTCCCATACCAGAACGAGAACCTGAACCTCCAGCCCGGCGAGTGGGTTGAGGTCAGGCCACTTGAAGAGATATCGGCCACACTCGACGAGAACGGGAGGCACAAAGGGCTTTTTTTCATGCGCGGCATGGATAAGTTCTGTGGACAGCGGTTCAGGGTATTCAAAAGGGTCGAGAGGATCATGCTGGAGACGACAGGCGAGATGAGGAGGATCATGACACCGACCGTCTTCCTTGAAGGGGCCCTCTGTGACGGCACGGCATATGGCGGGTGCGACCGCTCCTGCTTCTGCTACTGGAGGGAGGCCTGGCTGAAAAGAGTGCCGCCCCCATAACACCCTTTTGTTACATTCCATCATTTGAGAGACGATGCCGCCCTGCGTCTTCAGCCCGGATACGCCGGCACGGCGGTGAATCCGGCCAATTTTCAGAGAGAGGATGGATAGGTATATTCATCGTTAATCAGAAAAATTTTTGACGGAAGTTAGGAGCACCGCGTCCGACGGGTCGTGCCGGTGCATACTCGTTCCTCATTCACACATTTCCATTCATTAAGAGGTCTATCTATGGACATCGAACGAGTGACTACTGGTATTAAACGAATGTTCCAGGGCGTTCAGATCCTTTTCGTCGCTTTCGGTGCGCTTGTCATCGTCCCCCTCCTCACGGGGCTGGACCCGAATGTCGCACTGTTTACGGCAGGGATCGGAACCCTGATCTTCCAGGTGGTAACGCGGATGAAGGTGCCGATCTTTCTTGCATCGTCCTTCGCGTTCATCCCTGCGATCAGTTACGGCGTGGCGACATGGGGCATCCCGAGCACCCTCTGCGGTCTTGCCGCGGCAGGTCTGCTCTATGTGGTGTTGAGCGTTGTCATCAGGGTGTTCGGCATAGAGGTGGTCACCAGGATCTTCCCGCCGGTTGTGGTCGGCCCGGTGATCTGCATCATCGGCCTGTCCCTGGCGCCGGTGGCGGTCGGCATGGCGCTCGGCATGGACGGGGGCGTCCAGGTGGTGCCTGTCGAGACAGCCCTCATCCTTGCAGGGGTATCTCTCCTGACGACGCTCGTGATCTTTACCTTCGGGAAGGGATGGCTCAAACTCATTCCGATCCTCTGCGGCATTGCAGTGGGGTACGCCCTCTCGGCCGCGCTCGGGATCATCAACTATACGAAGATCGTCGAGGAGGCATGGTTCTCTATCCCGGCATTTACCCTGCCAGAATGGAACCTCGCGGCGATCCTGTTCATCGTCCCGGTCGCCATCGCGCCGGCCATCGAGCACTTCGGCGACATTCTCGCCATCGGATCTGTTACCGGGAAGAACTACCTGGAAGATCCCGGCGTGCACAGGACGATGCTCGGGGACGGTATCGCCACCTTTGTGGCGTCCTTCATCGGCGGGCCGCCGAACACGACCTATTCTGAGGTCACGGGTGCGGTGGCGCTGACCAGAGAGTACAACCCGCTCATCATGACCGCGGCAGCCGTCTGTGCGATCATATTTGCATTTATCGGCAAGATCGGCGCCGCACTCCACAGCATCCCCGTCCCCGTGATGGGCGGTGTCATGATCCTGCTCTTCGGCCTGATCGCAAGCCTGGGCATCAACCAGCTGGTGCGGAACAGGGTCGACCTCTCGGCACAGAAGAACATCGTCATCGTCTCTATCATCCTGGTCACCGGTATCGGCGGACTGTTCATCCCGATCGGGGACTTTAAGTTAGCAGGGATCGGCCTTGCGGCGATCATCGGTGTCCTCCTGAACCTGGCGATCCCGGAGACACAGGAGGTGAAGGCGTAATGACGGTACGGCCTGTGTCGCACCCGGTCATCACCCATAAGATCAATATGCTGCGGGACATCGGGACAAAGCCCAAGGACTTCAGACAGATCGTGACAGAAGTCACCTCTCTGCTGACGTACGAGGCGACCCGCGACCTGACGCTCGAAAAAACCACCATCAACGAGTGGCAGGGGGGACAGATGGAGGTTGAGATGTTCCTGGAGGAGGATCCCTCCATCGTCCCGATCTTCCGTGCCGGCATCGGCATGCAGGAGGGGTTCCTGAGCATCATCCCGAATGCCAAGATCAGTTACATCGGCTATTACAGGGACGAGGAGACCCTCAGGCCGAAACAGTACTATGCAAAACTGGCGGAGAACGTTCAGAACAGGAGGAACTATGTCCTGGACCCGATGCTTGCCACAGGCGGGACCACGTCCGCCGTCTGCTCCCTGCTGAAGAAGGCAGGAGTCAAGAGCATCAAGGTCCTCTGCATCCTTGCAGCGCCAGAAGGCCTTGCAAAGATGGAGAGGGACCATCCCGACGTGGAGATCATCCCCGCAGTGATCGACGAGTGCCTGAACGAGAAGGGCTATATCATGCCCGGCCTCGGCGATGCCGGGGACCGTCTCTTCGGCACCAGATAACCTTTTTTTGCCACACTGAGAACAGGGTGCCGATAGTACACAGTCATATTTTAGATCTGTAGAATCTGGCATGAGCCCCGGAGGGAGACTCAAGCATATCGCATGAAAATTGTTCTGAGGAGTTCATCTGGTCGACGTGCCTTCCCGCACGCTCGCGGCCCCCGGGATTGCGATAGGACGGGGGAAGGATGAACCCTGCACTCATGGCTCCCGGCGATCTGCCGGATGCTTGCGCGTGAGTCTGTCTGCGAATGGCTTTTTTTCGGCCCGAACACCGATGAGATCACGAGGGAGTACTTCCCTCCCCTCATCGAAGCCATCGAAAAGGCATGTCAGGAGGGACAGGTGCCGGAGAGTCCGGTCTTTACCATAAGAGAGAAGGAGAGCGAGGCATTTGTCGGGCAGTGCGCCCTCCTCCCTGTGGACTTCAGCCCTGGGGCCTACCTGGTCGGGTACCAGATCGACGAGCCCTGGTGGCGGGGGGGCTATGGGACGGAGGCCTGCGAGTTTCTTGTCTATTATGCGTTCACCATCCTCGGGGCCTTCAGGCTGAACGGGGACTGCGCCGCCGGGAACACCAGTTCTGTGCGGGTGATGGAGAAGTGCGGCTTTGTCAGAGAGGGGCGACAGCGCCGGTACTGGCATGCCCGCGGAGGTTATCACGACCGCCTTCTTTTCGGACTTTTGAGGGAAGACCTAGAGAAAAGGCATCTCACTGGGCTTGAAGAGCATATCGGATGGAAAAAACAAGTAAAAATATACAAAAATAATAATTGTAAAGAGTAATATATTTTGACGTCCATCGGATCCTTGTGAGCGCTATGAACAGCACACGCCCCCCTATAGAAGACCTGATGGCACGCAGCATGATCGAAATGGCTTCGTTCGCCGAAAAAATCTATGCAGTCGATCTTCCCCCTGAACTCGCCGGTTTTGCCAGGAGATACGAGGACATGGGAGGGAAAAGAGACGTCTACCTCTGGAAATGGTGCTGGGACCTCCAGTATGCCCGAAATCCAGGCTTCATGCTTTCATCGGTGCCTGAAAAGTACCGGAGAGACGCTGCACTGGCAAAATCCTTGCTCGGCATGGCGGCAACCTTCATCGACGACGTTTCCGACACCCTGAAGGATAAAAACCTGCTGGATGCCATCCTCATGATCCCCTTTGACGGCGAGTGCACCCTCCCTGATGATCTCGGGGAGAGAGGATATCTCCGGGCGATGCTGGTCAGGGACACACTCCTTACCGCCCACGAAGTTCTCGCCGCCGGGCCGCGGTGGGAGGAGTTCAGGACCGCGCTGTACTACGACCTCGGGCAGACCAGGAACTCTTTTGTCTATGCCTATCTTGTCAACACACACCCTGAACTCATGAACATCACGGAGAGTAGGATCTACACCTCACATACCATGATGTTCTATATCTTCGCCGATATCGACGCGATTTTCTCCCCTTCTCTCGACATCGAAGAGGCCCCGAAGCTGCGTGAGGCGATCTGGCATGCCCAGCAGATGAGCAGGATCGGGAATTGCGTCAGCACCTGGGAAAGAGAGGTCAGGGACGAGGACGTGACGTCAGGTGTCGTCGGGTATGGGATGAGCACAGGTGTGATCAGGCCGGCAGATCTCAGGGAGATCGGTCGGGCGGAGAAGAAGAGGGAGATCATCGCCCTTCTTACGGAAAACCGTGTCGAAGAGAACCTTTTCCGGGACTGGGAGCAGAACAGACAGAGGATCATCGAGGTCGGGAAAGAGATCCGCTCCGTCGATATCGATAGATATCTCGAAGGGATCGAGATGGTGATGCTCTATTACCTATCGAGTCGGGGAAAGGGCTCGGCGATATAAAGACAGCATCCGGGAGAAACAGGATAGCAGTTGTTTGCCTGGCATCAGGACGTCCGGAGGGATCCTGTCATCCTCTGACGAAGTATCGTGCCGTTCTCGATCAGAAGGACGCCGAGCACGAGGAGGATCATACCCAGGGCGTCCAGCACGATGGTCAGGAAGGCCCTCGGCGCCAGAAAGATGAGAGACCCCAGAAAGAGCGAGAATAGCCCAAGGTAGAGACGTCTGGCAAAACCTTCGGGGACTGCCGCCCTCCCCCGAGAGACGTGTCTGAAGGAGACCAGGGCGCTGGCAAACATCCAGACAGCCAGCACGACAAAGATGACCACTGTCCAGAGGCCGACCGGGAGGAACGAGGGTGAGATGCCCAGCGCAAGCACGCACAGGCCGAGAAAGACGCTCCCCTTCGAGGTGACGGCAAAGGGCTCGATAGACAACCCCTTCAGAACAACAAGGAGGCCGAGCCCGGCAATGAGCAGGGGGATCAGGACAGATATGATCCCTGCATAGAAAACAATCGGGTTGGCGATGATGGCGGTGCCGGCCAGGATGACCGCACACCCGATGAAGACAAGGAGTTGCCAGGTCGTCCTCTGCCCTTTGAGGATGAGGCGGGCCTCATCCTTCCTGGCGGCTCGGGCGTCCATGACCAGGGCGAGGAAGGTGTCCCCGATCATCAGGATGAGGGGGGCGTCGTCCACCAGGTGGAGGAGAGGGTGCATTTTGGGGTCATAGCGGTCATAATGCACCCGCCACTCGGTGGCGGTCTCGTGGAGGTGATAGTTCCCCTTCCGGTAGCTGGCGAGGGTGCCCGGGGACGGAACATTGATCGGAGACCGTTTCCACCCGCTGTCCAGCGCTTCTGTCACCGCCTCCTTCGGGACGGCGACCTCCCATACACCGCCGTTCAGGGGATCCAGAAAATCATCCAGTTGGGCCACGATCTCATGCTTCCGCCTGTGCGATATCCGCACAGTCCTGTAAAGGGTCTATCTTATGGTTCATGAGAATTCCTATTCTGGAGTCCGTCACCTGTGCAAAACCGGGGTTATTCATACCAGGTGCCGACCAAGAGATCCAGAGACCTATGACAGAGGAACTGAAACAGGCGATACTGGAGAGGTGCACGGCGATGGAGATCCCCCTTGTGGGGGTGGCAGATGTCGGGCGGTGGGAGAACCCACCTTTCCAGCCCTGGATGTCAGAGGCCTTTTACCCGCAATCGATCTTTCCGGAGGCTAGGTCGGTGATTGTGATCGGCCTGCCCGTCCCCCTGCCTGTCATCGAAACCGCACCGTCGATCTGGTACAGGGAACTCTACCGAACAATGAACACCCTCCTCGACCAGTACACCTACCGGATCGCCGCACACCTCACCGAGCAGGGGTATCCGTCCGTTTTTGTGCCTCGGGACGGTTACACAGGCATCGAAGTCCTCCTCGAAAAGCCGGTCGCCTTCTTCTCCCACCGCCACGCCGCCTTCCTTGCAGGACTCGGAACCTTCGGGGTTAACAACATGCTCCTGACTCCGGAGTACGGGCCGAGGGTGCGTTTCGGTTCTGTCATCACCGCCGCCGAACTCCCGCCCGATCCTCTCATGGAGGAGGAACTCTGCACCCGCTGCATGGCATGCGTGCGGATGTGCCCGGTCTCGGCCCTCAATGACGAGGGGTACCCTGCGGGTCTCACCGACAAAAGGGCCTGTGCCGAAAACAGTGCCAGACTTGAGAAGCGCCGTCTCGCACCCTGCGGCATATGCGTCAGGGTCTGCCCGATAGGGAGGGACCGCACACGCTATGGCAGGAAGAATATCGGGATCTACAGCGATCCCTCGCTGCGGCCAGACCTTGGGCAGGCATGGGAGCACGTGCAGTCGTACGGGACGAAGTAACAGGTGGGAAGGGACATCCCCCTAAAAACAGATGCGAGAGGCCGGATTCGAACCGACGAACCCCTGCGGGAACAGATCTTGAGTCTGTCGCCGTTGGCCAGCTTGGCTACTCTCGCACGGTGCAGATGATTTTTCGCTCGGCCTCCTTGAATATCTATCGCCGCCACAGTCGGGGGACGAGACGCCCTGTCCTCGCCATGTATGCCCCGTAATCCTCGCCGAAATGGTCGAGCATCATCGCCTCCTCCCGCGGCATCCGGCGGAGGACGAGGGCGACGAGCATCGTCCACCCGGCCACGCCGTTCCAGAGGATGAGGGGGAGGGCGAGCGCCCAGAGGAGATGCGCCAGGTACATCGGGTGGCGGATGTGTCCATAGACTCCGGCGGTGACGAGCCTCTGCCCGCCGGCGACGGTCATGACCGGCGACCAGTTCTCCCCGAGGTCGACGTGGGAGCGCCAGAAAAGCAAGAGTGCGGCGGCAAAGATGATGACGCCGGCGATGCCTGCGGTGTCAGGGAGGCGGTAGTCGGCAAAGGAGAGGAGGGGGGTGAAGGCGTACAGAAGGGGGAAGATGAGGAGGCCGAGGCCGCTCAGGGCCATGAGGGCCGTATCGAGGGGGTCTGACCCGAGGTCGGGGGCCCCCCTCTCCCGCAGGCCCCCCTCTCCCGCAGGCCCCGGCCGTACGCGGCCCTGATGAGAGTGCCGATGCCAAGGCCTCCAAGATAGCACGCCGTCCAGACAGACATCCCGGTCATCCTGCACACACCCCGACCATCGTCGCACCGGCATCATGCAGGGCCGGGGTATAACCCTTCCGCACCCGAGCCTTCAGGCCACCGGCACAAAGATCTCGGTGAGGATCTCCGCTTCGGGAACCTCACGCGGGTCGTTCAGGTAGACTTCCCTGATAGGGCCGGCGATCTCCAGCCCATTTTCGGCAAGCCATGCAAAGAGTCTCTCATAGGTCGGCCCGCACTCCTGGTACGGTCCCCTGTGGACGACACGCACCATCCTGCCTCCCGGAAGCTCGTAGCAGGCGATGCCGCCAGCGGGGGCAAGTCGTTCCGTAACAGGCACGGTGATCTCGATATCGGCGGCACCTTCGAGATCGGCCTTCACCGCCTCCTCTTCGCTCGTCTCATGCATGACAAAGATCGGGCAACCCGGGGATGCGGCGCCCTGCGAGAGGACATATTCGTACACGGTCCTGATCATGTCGGGAATCTCTTCGTACTTCCCGCGTTTCCGTATGCCGACGACATGCTGTGGTTCGACATCGACAAGAGCGATCTCTTCCATGGTCTTCGCGCGGAAAAGGGAGGAGGGGAGAGATAAACATGCGCCGGATGGGGCGAAGGTGCAGGATGGAGGATCTGTCGAGGGCACCATTGACACGGCCGCAGACAGCCACAGACTCCCGAGATCAGGATCCCTGCAGGATATCTTCCAGGATCTCCACCGCATCCCGGACATAGAGGGTGCACCGCACGGAAAAGACTCCGACCTCCCTGGCCGCGTCAAGGCTCCGTGGATCCGAGAGGTCGTAGCCCAGAAGAGCGGTGCAGTCCACCGAGCCGTGGCGGTCGCCGAAACGGCGGAGAAACTCCCGCACCAGTGCGTAGCATCGCTCCTTCCCCTCCCTGTCACCGGGCACGGCGGTGCCGCGGGCCAGGCCGAGGACAAGGACAGCGCCGCTCACCGCCCCGCAGGTCCGGTCCGTGTGGGCGAGACCGCCGCCGAATCCGCAGGCCAGTTTCCTGACCACGGCCTCGTCCATGCCATAATCCCCGGCAAAAGCACCGGCGACCGCCTGGGCACAGTTCAGGCCGCCGGAGAACGCCCGTGCAGCACATTCAGATCGATCAGACATGCGGACCTGTTATTTCTTTTCGGCAGATAATTTTCTGTATTCAGCCATCAGGGCGTCGGCATAGGCGTCGGTCTTCTTCGTCGGGACATAGTTGAAGGCCTTCACCCTCTTGAGGAGTTCCTCCCGGATCTCGTCCTCCCGCGTCAGGTCGAGAGCAATCACATCGCAGAGGATGCGGTAGAGCTGGTCGATGCCGGTCGCCTTGCCGTCGACCAGGACCGTCCTGATCTCCGGCCCCTCGGGCACGACGCCGCCGCAGATGGTGCAGTATCTCCCTTCGTCCGGCATCTCTCTCACTCCCTGATCATGGTCAGCATCATCTTGAACCGCGTCACCGCGGAGAGGGCATGGGGGGCGTTCGCCGGGAAGATGATCGTCTCGCCCTCCTTCATCTGGTGGGTCTCGCCCGCGAGCCAGACCTCGCACTCGCCGTCCAGGATCGTCACCACCGCGTCGTACGGCGCCGTGTGCTCGGAGAGGCCCTCGTCCTCATCGAAGGAGAAGAGAGTGATGCTCCCTGCAGGCCTGTTGACGAGCATCCGGCTTGCCACTGTCCCGTCCTGGTACTCGACGAGGCCCTTGAGGTGGAGAACCTTCCCTTTCAGTTCAGCACGTTTTTCGTCGGCCATGGTCATATCAGGCACTTTCACGCCTGCAGATAAAATACTGCCGTCACCGGTCCGGGGACAGGATCGTCAAAACTCCCTTTCGAACATCAGGTAGTTCGACTCGTCCATCCCGAGGTTCCGGTAGGTCTCCTGCGCCCGCAGGTTTTCCGCATCGACGTACAGGCGGAGGCCGACCACGCCGGATAGTTCCCGCGCCTCCCTCTCGATCTCCCGGAAGATCCCGGCGAAGATCCCCTGACGCCTGACGTCGGGATGGACATAGACGCTCTGGACCCACCAGAAAGAGCCGTTCCGCCAGTCGCTCCATTCATACGTGATCATTGCCTGCCCGACGACCCGGCCCCCCATCTCGGCGACGAGGTAGAAGCCCTTTGCCGGGTCGGCGAGCAGTGCCTCGACACCCGTCCGGACTGTCGTCGGGCCGAGGGCCTTCCCTTCGGTCTCCTCTGCCATGGCGATGTTATATGCGGCGATGATGCCGGCATCGGTCAGGACCGCCCTGCGGAGGCTGGCGCCAGCCATTTCTCCGTCCACCATGCCCACGCGTGGGGCGTAGCATGGGAAGGCCCTTTCCGCTACCCTGCTGGCGGCTGTTCGCACTTCGCCGGGTTTGCGAAGATCGCCTTCCCCTCGGGGTCGACCTCATAGTCCCGCGGATTTTCGACGAGGTCGAGGACATTGATCTCCATGGCGATGAGGTCTTCGTAGGTGAATCCCACCATCTGGGAGACGCCGCCCCGCCTGTACTCGACGAGAACGCCGTTCGCCATCTTTCTTGCGCCGGTAATCTCTTCCATGGCCCATCCCATGCGGCCGCGGCATATCAATTCTTCGCGGGGCAGGGGTAAAAAGAGAGTTTTTCAGTCGGCCCGCACGACCGGGTACTGCACCTCGGTCCTGAGTTCTTCAGGCGGAACCTCGTGCGGGCTGTTGTAGTAGAGTTCACGGTCTGGCCCACGGAGGGCGAGACTGTGCGCCCCGGCGTACTTCAGGATCCTGCCGTAGGCCAGGTTGAGACTGTAATACGGCCCGGTAGAGAGGACGGAAACGACCTGAACCGGCGGGAGAGTTTTCACTTCCACCTCTTCACCGACGCTGACCCGGCCGGCGACCGGGACCGCAACCTCGATGTCGGCGTCGGTCTCCCTGTACTCCCCGTCGTGACAGAGCATCATCACCGGGCCGGTGATCCGCACACCGTTCCGCCGGTTTTCCGGGCTGAACACGGCGGCCATCAGTTCCTCGATGAGCCGGCGACAGACGTCTTCATAACTCCCTCTCTCCCGCTTGCTGATCACCCGCATTGCGGGAATCTCCTTGATGACTGGTTCGGACAGCGACATTGCAAACAACTCCTGAAGGGAGGGCCTGGCACGCAGAACCTCCTCGATCTTCTTGAGATGCGCCATCTCCTGCCGCACCGCGGCAAGGCGCCTCTCCACCACGTCCACGCCGTCGTCGCCATCGAGGACCGCCTGCATCTCTTCGAGAGAGAAGCCAAGTCTGGCAAGGGTCCTGATCCGCACCGCTGCCTCGAGTTGGCCGATGGTGTAGTTGCGGTAGCCGGTGATCGGGTCCTTTGCCCCGGGTACCAGGATGCCCTTCCTGTCGTAGAGGCGGAGGGCCTTCTGGGTGAGGTGCACGGTCCTTGAGAATGTCCCGATGGGGATCTGGTCGATGGTCATGGTGTTACCATGAAAACCACTGAGGTAGTTTTCAAAGAACCGCTTGAAGTTTCATTTCATGGGCGATTCACCTGAGAGTAGGCGGCCGTCTGTCATCATATGCCGCAGTCTGCCCCGGGGAAAGGTCAGGGCGGCACCGCTGCTCCCGCGTATCGTCGGCACGAGGATATAAGAACAGATCGCTGCAGGCCCGGGCACGGCTACCGACAGAGGAAACCAGAGAAGAGAAGGCATCAATGAGAATGGATGGGATCGCTGAGATTTGAACTCAGGTCAGAGCGTCCCGAACGCCCTAGGATGGACCAGGCTACCCTACGATCCCATATCCTCCCCGCGGTGCAGGACACATCCGTACACCTCAAAGAGTGCATCATAGGTGTGTGCTCACAGTATTTGAGGGATTCTGTTCGTGAGTGAGGTGAGGGGCCGGTCTGGCCGGGATCAGGGGGATATTCAGGGCAGGGAGAGAGGCACCGCACCCTCCTCCCGGGAATGGGCGCGGGCGTGCAGGGGAGGGGGGCGCATACCCCCCTGTACACACCGACCACTCCAGTTATCGCGTCTAAATCTCGGGCACCGGAGGCGCACAGATCAGGGAGAATGACAATTTCCGGTGCAGAATTGGAAAGAGGGGTTATTTCCCCCTCCCTCCCTTGTGACCCGATCCTCCACCGCCCGTGTTGTCAGGACGACCGCCGCCGCCGCGGGTCTGAGTCACTTTAATCAGGCCGAGTCCCGGGTACGTTCCATCGTCGCCTTCAGCAACGAATAATAACCGTTCGACGCTTGTATCGAGGTATGCCAGGTCTCTGACATAGAAGACATACTCGTACTTATAGTCGCTCTCTGTGTGCACCTTGCCATAGACCGCACCATCCGCTGCAGGGGATGCAGGGTCATCAGGGTCAGGAAGCCCGAAAGTGATGTCCTCTTTCGGGACATCGTCCAGTGAAGAGACCGTGAAGTTCGGTGCCTCCTCGTCGTAGATCTCTACCACGATCGCGTTGCCGTCATCATCGAATGTCGTGTATTTTTACGGATTGCTGTACACTGCCACCCGGATCGGGTAGCCCGGTATCGTCGGGATGACAGGTGCTAGCCTGTCGATGTACATCGGATGGGCCTCCATCGGCGAGATGGAGATCCGGATGTTGTCTCCGGGCGAAGCGAAGGCATTCGGATCGCCGGATCCCTCTTCCGAGGCCATCGCCGGCACTGCCAGGATGCACAGTGCCAGGGCCGCGAAGAAGACCACAATTTTGTTCATTTAACAAGAGGTGAAGGAGGTATTCGGCGTGGCCTACGGGACGGCGAGGGGCGACCTGCTGCGGCTGGCCGCGGCCGGTTACGTGGAGAAGAGGTTGATGGGAAAGGAGTTTGCGTTTCTGTACAGGGAGTGAGGCGGCGCCCCGCCTCTCGCTCGTAATTTCCCCCCTTTCGCTCAAAAAAGAGAGGGTGCCACTACAGGAAGAACGCTATAATGGCGAGTATGATGAAGATGATCACAAGCCACTTCGCGATGGTCATCGAAAGCCCTGCAACGCCCTTTGCTCCCAGCACGTAGGCGACCAGCGCCAGGATGAGAAATATGATCGCAAGTCCGATCAGGTCTGCCATGATTCAATCCCTCCGGTAATCGGCAGATAGGGGGCGGAGATGATAATAGTATTGTCCCGGCAGGGCTTCGAGCGGGAAATACCCGGTGGGATACGCAGGGAAGGCGGCGCCCCGGTCTCGCCTGCCGCCCCGTAGAACCCCCCGACGGGCGTATGAGGCGCTCTGAAGTTTTTTTCTGTTCAGATCTTCTTCTTCTTCGCCTCCGCCTGCGCCTCGTGCGCTTTGATCTTCGCGTCCGCACCGGTTTTGTGGGCTTCGATCTTCACGTCGTCGATTGCGTTGCTCACTGCAACCTTCGCATCGTCCACCACTTCATGAGCGGCCACCTTGGCGTCGTCAACGGTCTTATGGGCCTTGACACGGAGACTGTCCTCTGATGCCATGCGGGCTGATCTCCCGGCACATTATTTATATTTACCCGAATCCAGTTTTATCTCTACGGGGTTTTTGACGATCAGTGAAGATCAGAAACTGTTGCTGCTCATAGGTACAATTTTCCTTATCGCCACCGTCGCATTCTGGCCGCTCATGACCGTGTTTGTCTGGGCGATCGCTCTTGCCAGCGCACTCATGCCCTTCCACAAACGGTTTTTAAAATATATGCCGACCAGAGAGAAAGCAGCGGTCGGCGAAGAATCCTCCTGAAGGGCCCCCATCTTTGGCTCTTCGCTCCTGTGTGTGGGTGGCCAGGACACCTTCGTCTACCTTCTCTGGATGACTCAGGGCACATTGGGGATGATCGTACACAACAGGCCGTGAAAATGGGGGGAGCGTTTCAGGACGATCGCAGGGTTTTCCGGGAGAATCTCACGCAAAGACGCGAAGGCATCGGAATGATAGGGAGGAATCGTTTCTTCGCGGCCTATAGCGTGAGGGGAGGACATGCCGGTGCCGGGAGGTTACCCACATGAAACAGCGAAGAACCCCATATTTTTAAGGGTGCCCCCCGGTCGCCCAGATGGATTGCCGGAATTTCACATAAAATCCGCGAGCCCCAACTGCTTCTCCTTCTCCTCCCCGAATGTCGAGAGGATCGCCTTGTCCAGCACCTCGACACGCTGCTTCGTGTACTCGGAGATGGCGTACTTCTCGCACATCCTCCGGGACATTTCGAGGTATTTCTTCACCGAGGCCTCGTGGACAGTCGGGTTCACCTTGCCGCCGCACTTCGGGCACTTGCCCGCGAGGGGCATGCGGCGGTACTTGGTGGTACACTTCGTGCACCGCACTGTCTGGGAGGCGAAGGCCCGGAGATTGCCCATCAGGTCGCGGATGAAGTGGGTGTTCAGGACGCGCTCGGCTACGTCGTCGACGTCCACAGCTCTGATCTTGTCGCCGAGTTCGAGTTCGGCCTCCATCTTGTCGAACATCGTGCCGAGGACGGTGTAGGTTGACTCCAGGGGCCCCGCGGAGATGTCGGCGGTGTCGTGGGTGAAGCGGAAACCTTCGTACTGGGAGGGTTTGCCCAGGCGGAGGTCCACGTGGTCGATCAGTTTCTCAAGCTCCTTCGGCGGGGCAAAGCGCTGCGCCGCCTCATAGAGTTCGAGGGGATAGTGGTCGACGACATCGACGTTGTGACTCTCCTTGTCCACCTCTTTGGGGTCGAGGCGGGAGGTGAGGACAAGGGGGGCGTCCATCGAGCCGCCGCGGGTCTCGGGGAGGAAGGAGCGGGAGAAGTTGATGAGCCCGTCCAGGAGGAGCATCACGCAGTCCTCGTCGCCGTCGCACTGGCCGCAGAAGATCCCGTTTGCGGCGAGGGTGTGGTCGTCGGCGACGGTGAGGCAGTAGACGGCCTCGTCAGGGCACCTGATATGGGTCACCGCACAGATCGTGTCCGCGATCACCTGTCCCCCCTCTGCCACAGGCACACGGTCGCCGACACGCACCTCCATCGCCATGATCTTCCTGAGGTAGTCGGTCTCCCAGACGAGCATCGTGTGGTCGGGCGTCACCTCCAGGGCCCTGCCACGGGAGGTCTCGATCCTGAGCAGGTGGTCGGGCGCCCGGTGGACGGAGACCGCGGTCACCCGGCGGAGATGGACCTCGCCCCGCGTGTCCACGGCCTGCACGGCAGAGGGGCATCTCGGTTCGGACCAGTGGGTGCCGGCATGGTCCAGGCCAGGTTGAGATATGTCGAAGTTTTCGAGGACAAACTGCCTGACAGCTACCTCCTGCCACCGCCCGTCCGCGAGTATCCGGATCAGGGTGTCGCCGGCAAAGCAGTTCCGCCTCTTCGCCGCGTGGAAGAAGGGGTGGCCGTAGCCGACGCTCGCCTTCGTGAACCCGATCAAGCGGCAGAGCACCCCGGCCGAGGTGTGGGGGGCAAGCCCGATGAGCATCTGGCCGATGAGGTCTGCGGGCTTCTCCGCGTTGTAGAAACGGGGCAGGCCGTAGAACTTCTCCAGCAGGTCGTCCATATACCGGGAGACCTTCAGGAGCCAGTCGCCGCAGAGGGCCGAGACCATGATGTCCTGGCAGCGCAGTTCCAGCACCTGGTCGGGGGAGACGAGTTCCTCGCCATTGTAGTCAAGGGTGTAGCCGATCTCCCGCAACTTTTCAACCGTGGCGCCGACCTCGCGCGGGCGGAAATGGGTCACCGGCAGGTCGATCATGTCGTACCTGACCGTCCCGTCCTTGAAGACGTACAGGCCGTGGGTGGCCCGGATAAGCCCCTTTTCCATGGGCTCGATCGTCCTGTCGCGCGAGATCATGCCCTTCACGCCCTTCACGAGTTTGAGGCTGTTCTCCCGCATCTGGAGGCGGGCGCATGCGGCGGCGTACTCGTCCCTGATCTTCAGGTCCAGTTCCTGAAGGCAGACCGTCGGCCCCTCGCACTGGGGACAGACGGCGCCGGCGACCTCCCTGTTACAGCGGGGGCAGCGGTAGACAGGGTTCGTGTGGGTGCCGCAGGCCTCGCACTTGTTCTTGAAGGTCACCGCACCGCACTGCGGGCAGCGTCTCTCCCCGACCTCGGCACGAATGGTGCCGCCGTCTGCATTGCTCCGCGCCTTGTAGGCCCCGGCCTCCAGGATAGACCGCCGGGAACCGCCGTTTTCGCCGACAGGGAAGAGGACGTGGGGTGCGGGCTTCATCTCCCTGGGCTTCGACTTGCCTGGCCTGCCCATCCGTCCGCCTATCCTTGTCCCGGCCTTCGACCGGATCGTGAAGCCGGAGAGGTGGGAGACGAGGGGGAGGGACGGGCCCGCGGGGGCGTCCTCCCATGCCGGGCGCATCTTCAGGTTGAGGCCCAGGCCCAGGCAGGCAAGGAGGACAAGGTAGGTCGGCAGGACCACCTCGTCGCCCTCCACTGTCTGGGGGATGAGGAGGATCTCAAGGGAGTGCTTGATCGCGGGGTCGTTCTTCACCCTGAGAGCGCCGTCCGCGATCCTGCCCCGGGCAGAGACGTGCTCCGCGAGGGCCCTGACCTCCGCAGGGTCGAGGTCGTCCCAGATCCAGGTGTACGCCGGGTGGAGGGGCACGCCGGAGAGGGCCATCTCGATCGCCTCCATCTCGTTTTCCGGCGTCTTCGTGCCGCCCTCCAGCCGCCACCACTCCTCGCAGTAGGCAGAGGGGATGAGAGGGTGGTTGTTCTCCAGGAACTCGCCGTAACTGATCAGGATCTCGCCGATGTCCAGGATACGGGCGATCTCGCGGGGGGCGATCTTTTTTGCCTCCGCTGCGTCGTCGATGCGCTTCACCTCGCCCGAGGCAAGGAGGACGGTCGGGCCCTCGATCGTGTCCACGGGCACGACGCCCGCGGCCTTCCCCGGCCTCTCGGTCTTCATCTGGGTGCCGACCGCGAGATAGTCGCCGAGGATATGGAGGGTCGCCGGGTTGAAGCCCGCGGCCGCAAAGCCGGTGTTCCTGGACCGGCCGTACCGCAGGCGGAATCCCCCGGCCCTCATGGGGTACGAGAAGACCGGGCGGCCGCCGATGAGGTCGCGGATGTATTTGTCCTTCGGGTGGACGCCGGGTTCCTCCTCCTCGTCGGACGACTTCGAGGCGGCACCGTCGATGATCTGCTGGATCCAGTCCCAGCCTTCCATCTTCATCTTTTTGACGTTCTTCATCACCTTCGGGGCCTTAAGGGCCAGTCCCTCGGCGACCACCAGGCACATGCCGCCCCGCACCGTGTTCGTCTCCACCCTCTCCAGGTTCCGGTGTCCTGAGACCTCCTCCCTCTCTGTCGGTTCGCCGTCGATGCAGACCGGGCAGTTCTCGATGATCAGCCTGATCTCGGCCTCACTCGGCATGTACTGCATCGACTGGATGTTGTTGTACTGCTGGAGTTCCTCGACGTACCTGTCCACCTCCTCGGGCCTGGGCCTGTACCGGTCGATCCCGATACCCCGGCGGACATAGTCCCCGACGAGCACGGAGAGGGCCTGCGCCGTGCCGCCTGCAGAGCGGATCGGCCCGGCATAATAGATCTTCAGGTACTCGGTGCCGTCGTCGTTCTTACCGATCCCGACCTTCGCGATCCCCTCGGTCGGCGCCGCCACCACGCCCTCGGTCAGGAGGCCCATCGACGTCCTGATGGCGTGGTCGGCGATCTCCTCGCGTGTCGTCTCCCCGAACATTTTAGCCACGAAATCGTCGCCTATCTTGAGGGCGGCCTCTTCCCGGGACATCCCCGCCTCAAGGTCCCGGATCCTCTGGGCGACGCCCTTGATCCCGATCAGGGCCTCGACACGGTCGCCGATGTCGTTCGCCCGCGGGATCTCGACCTCGGTGGTGGGGTCGTACCCCTCCGCACGCGCCGCCTCCGCTACCGCCAGGGCCGCGTTGAGGTTCACCTCGAGTCTTTTGAAGTACTCGGCCATTGCCGGGGAGACCGCAACCATGAGGATACAATGGGCGGGGTGAGACATAGAGGTTTTTGTCTGGCCGGTTAAACGGATGAATTCTGGTTTTTCCCCCCTTCTGGGCCTTTTTTCAGCCCCACCTCCAGGATCTCTCTCGCCGCCTCCCGCACGTCGGGGTCGGCATCGGAGAGGGCGGCGACAAGGGCGTCCGTCCCCTGCCTGTCCCCTTCCTCCGCCAGAATCATCGCCGCTCCGATCCGCACCCACCTGTTCTTCCGGGAGAGGGCCGAGTGGAGGGCCGGGGCCGCCGCCGTCCCCATCTCCCTGAGGGCCGACACCGCACAGAACCAACGCCCCTTTGTCCGCAAGGCGTCGATGAGGGAGGTGACCGCAGGATCCCCGATCGCCGTCAGGGCCGCGGTCGCCACCCCGCAGACCTCTTCGTCCCTGTCATCAAGGGCCATGACAAGGGGGCCGACCGCGTCCTCCCCGCCAATGGCGCCGAGGGCCTCGACCGCCTTCCAGCGGACGCCGGCATCGGGATCGGCGACAAGATTAGAAAGGGCCGGGATACCGTCGGGAGACCCGATCTTTCCGAGGGCGAGGGCAGACGCCCACCGCACCCCGGCGTCCCGGTGTCCTGCCGCGGCTGCAAGCGATGGCAGGGCCGCGGCCCCGATCGCCGCAAGGGCAAGGGCGGCCCGCGTCCGCACGTACCTGTCTCCGTCCTCAAGAGCGTGAGCAAGGGGTTCGACTGCCACGGGATCGCTGATATCGCCGAGGGCAACCGCAGCGCCCCAGCGGAGGTCGATGTCGTCGGAACCGAGGAGGCCGACGAGGACAGGGAGGGCCGGGTTGCCGATGGCACCGAGGGCTTCGAGCGCCATCCAGCGGACACCGGGATCAGGGTCGGAAAGGGCCTTTTCCAGGGCAGGGACAGCCGCGGGGTCGCCGGTCCGTCCGAGGGAGACCGCAGCCCCATACCGCCTCTCAGGACTCCGGCTCCGGAGGAGAGGAGCAAGGTCACGGGCGCCGCCCTCAGGTGCCGGGACAGGCGCCGCGGCCCTTATGGCAATGAGGGCGGCGAGAAGACCGACGGCAAGGAATATCCCGGCCCGCAGGACGGCAGCAGGCGCAAAAGACCAGACAAGGACGTGCACAAGGCCGAGGGCGCCCGCGACAGGGACGGAGACACGCCCGTACCAGAGGGCTGCAAGCACGATAGGGAGATAGAAGAGGTGGGGGTACACGGCACCGGCTACCGGGTCTGCATGAAGGATGCCGTCGAGGGCGAATGACCCGGCACATGCCAGGGCAAGAAGGACAGGGCGTATCCCGGTGATCTCTGTCATCACACCGGAGTCGCCTGCAGGACGTAAAAAATTATGTGGCCTTCCCGGCATCGAGGGAACCAACCAGGTCGTTGATCCCCTCCTCCCCCATTTTCCAGAGGGTGAGGCGGGCGCAGGACCGCTGCACCTCATCACCCTCGCTGGCAAGCCGCTTCAGCGGCCCCCGCGCTGGTTCGCCGATCCGGCAGAGGGCGAGGGCGATAAAGCCGCGGAGTTCGCGGTCTTCGCTTGAAAATGCCTCGATGAGAGGCTCTACCGCAGTCTCACCCATCGAACCCAGGGCCGCCGCCGCGTAGCGCCTGAACTGCGTGTCCTGCTCCACGATCATCGTGAGGATCAGGGGCCTGATCACGGGTGCGCCGATCCTGGCGAGGACCCGGCCGGCGTACCAGCGGGCGCCGGCGTCCTCATCGATCAGCACCTCGATCAGGGGGAGGACCGCATCCTCCCCGATCGCCACAAGGCGTTCCTCTGCTTCGTGCCTTTTATCGAGATCCTGCGAAGAAAGCGCCAGGATCAGATCTGTCATCTCGTCTGCCATCATGCACCTCAGGTATCCTCGTCAGGGCCGGCCCGCGACCGACCATCGCCCGAACTCAACGCGACCCGCCCCTGCAGCTCGTTCTGGAACCAGATCGCCTGTTGCGGGAAGGGCATCTCGATACCGTTCTTCGAGAGTTCCTCCTTGATCTTCCAGAGGAGATCGGTCCGGACGTCCCACCACTCGGTGGCAGGCGCCCAGATCCGCACCTTGATATTCACCGAACTGTCGGCGAGTTCGTCGACATAGACGGAGGGCGACGGATCCTTCAGGGCGAAGGGGTGGCTCCAGACGACCTCCCTGATGATCCTGATCGCCTCGTTCGCGTCGTCGTCGTACGGGATCCCGATGACGTACTCGAACCGCCGCGCCTCGTGGGCCACATAATTTGTGATCTCAGAGGTGAAGACCTTTTCATTCGGGATCCGCACATAGACGCCGTCATAGGTCTTCACGATCGTCGAGAAGATGTTGATGTCGGTGATGTTCCCGCTCACGCTCCCGATATTGATGTTGTCACCGATGGTGATTGGCCGCTCAAGAATGAGGAAGAGACCCGAGATCAGGTTCCCGAGCACGCTCTGGCTGGCGATACCGATGACGATCGAAGCGAACCCGCCGGCCACGAGGAGGCCGCCGAGGTCAATCTTGAAGAAGGGGACGATGATCAGGACGGTGATAATGAGCACCGAGTAGTTGACGGCCTTGAGGAGGAGGTCGAGCTGGCTCAGTTTGATCTTGTCGGTGAGGGTTTTCCTGAGGTAGAGGGTCGCCGCCTTCGCTACCGTCGCCGCAATGAGGATGACGAGGACGATGTAGACGAGGTGCCCCCAGCTGAGGGAGGGGTAGAAGAAGATGGGGTCGTCAAGGCCAAAGTCGAAGCCAAACACTGCTCACAGCCCCCGGTCCATCAGGAAACGCTGGCGCTCGACCCCCGCAAGTCGATGCACCGTGAAGAGTTCGACCGCCTTCTTCTGCCCCTCACGGGCAGACCGGTCGTAAAAACCGGTCTCCGCCACCATCGTGCTGAGGACACGCATCCACGCCTGTACGGAAACAAGGTCGCCATAGTAGATCTTCATGCCGAAACCGTCCAGGACGATCTTCGAGACTTCGACCCATTCCCGCGTCGTATTGGAGATCTCAAGGGACAGGAGACCCTCATTCAGGGGATCGAGATCAGGAGGGGCAGAGCGGGCGGTGCTCGGCCACCACCGAGCGATCACCCCTTTCTCTGACGAGCCGTACAGAGTGTACTTCTGGCTATTCCAGGAGAAGATATCCAGGAGTTCGAGATTTCCCCGGCCGGCGACAAAAACGCCGATCTCGACAGGGAAGGTGAGGTAGACAGTCTGCTCGGCGCCCGGTTCGATCGAGAGGGGTTCGAATTCAACCAGGAGATTCCGGCAGATCTCCTTGGGGAGGTTGAGGGGCTCGACCGGGTTGATGATCAGCCGACCGCCAGAGGAAAGGATGGTCCGCGTCTTCGTCTGCCCGTTCAGGGTGCGGCGGTAGAGATACTTCCCATCCTCTGGCTCGATCGAGAGATCGAGGCCGTCCTTCTCGTACCTGAAGGAAAGGTCGTAAGTGCCGTACACGGTAAATGTCTCGGGCATGCGGTATTAAGGGTATCTAAGGGGTACGGTCGATCCCTCTATATAGCGGGGGAGAGAATCGCGGTGCAATGGCGGACTCTTCTGCCCCCTGGCATGCCCGCGATCAGGCCGAGGCCCTCCTGACCCTCGGGTCGTGCGAGGAGGGTCTGTCCCCGGCAGAGGCAGGTGTACGGCTGGAACGCTACGGCGAGAACCGCCTCGACAGGGAGGAGGCGCCTGGCCCGGGGGCGATCATCATCCGCCAGTTCAGGAGCACCCTCGTCGCCGTTCTCATCGCCGCCGCGGTCTTTTCCCTCATTATCGGAGAGACTGTCGATGCCGTCGCAATCCTGATCATCGTTCTCATGAACGCAGCCTTCGGCGCGGCCCAGGAGTGGCAGGCAGAGAAGGCGATGGAAGCGCTCAGGCGGATGCTCGGCCTGCAGGCCGTCGTGGTGAGGGGCGGGGCAGAGACCGGGATCGATGCGGCGGCGGTCGTACCCGGGGACATCGTCGTCCTCGATACAGGGATGAAGGTGCCGGCCGACCTCCGCCTTATCTCGGCGACAAGTCTCCAGGTCGACGAGGCACCGCTCACCGGGGAGTCGGTGCCGGTGGGCAAGGCCGTCCTTCCCCTCCCGGAGGAGACCCCTCTGATGGAGCGGGCGAACATGGCCTACATGGGGACGGCGGTCGTGAACGGGCGGGGGAGGGGGGTTGCCGTCGCCACCGGGATGGCGACCGAGTTCGGGCGGATCGCAGGGCTTTCCCGCACGGTCAGGGATATCGAGACACCTCTTGCCCGGCGGCTCGCCGTCCTCTCGACACGTATCGGCCAGATCGCGCTTTTCGTCGCTGCGGCAGTCGTGCTCGCCGGCCTCCTCCAGGGGCGCGGGGCCTATGAGCTCGTCCTGATCGGGGTGTCCCTGGCCGTCGCCGTGATCCCGGAGGGTCTGCCCGCGGTGGTGACCCTTACCCTGGCGATCGGGGTGCGGGCGATGCTCAGGAGAAACTGCCTCATCCGTCACCTGCCGGCCTCGGAGACCCTTGGGGCGGTCTCGGTGATCGGCACGGACAAGACCGGCACTCTCACGAAGAACGAGATGACGGTGACGGCGATCGCCCTGCCAGGCCGGGATATCAGGGTGAGTGGCACCGGCTACGCCCCGATGGGAGGATTTTTCGTGGGGGAGAGGGCCGTCGATCCTGCAGAAGTGCCCGGGCTTTCAGCTTTCCTCCGGGCCGCCGTCATCTGCAGCCACGCCTCACTCACGCCAGACGGCGGGATCATCGGGAGTCCGACCGAGGGAGCGCTCGTCGTCGCCGCGGCAAAGGCCGGGATCGGGCGCGACGGTCTCCCGGGGATCGAAGAGGAACTCTCCTTCTCCTCGGCGAGGAAACGGATGACCGTCATTGTGGGGAAAGGAGAGAGACGGATCGCATACATGAAGGGAGGGCCAGAGATCGTCCTTGCCCGCTGCACTGCGGTGCTCGCTGACGGGGCGGCCAGGTCTCTCGACACGGAGACACTGGAGGTGCTGGCGGCCGGGGTCGAGGGGATGGCAGGAGAGGGCCTCAGGGTGATCGCGGCGGCATACCGCCCTTTCGACGACGGCGAAGACCCGGAGGAGGGGCTCGTCTATCTGGGGGCCGCGGGCATCCAGGACCCGCCGCGTGAAGAGGCGAGAGAAGCAGTGGAACGGGCAAGAAAGGCGGGGATAAACGTGATCATGATCACCGGAGACGCATCCCTTACGGCGGCGGCGGTCGGCCGGGCTGTCGGGCTCGGGCAGGGTGAAGCCCTGACCGGCGCAGATATCGACGGGATGGACGACACCAGTCTCCTTGCCGCACTGAAATCTGCGAATATCCTTGCACGGGTCACCGCTGAACATAAACTCAGGGTGATCGGCCTCCTCACCGGGGACGGCCATATCGTCGCCATGACCGGCGACGGAGTGAACGACGCCCCCGCCCTGAAAAAGGCGCATGTCGGGATCGCGATGGGCGTCAAGGGGACGGACGTCGCCAGAGAGGCGAGCGACATCGTCCTCGTGGACGACAACTTCGCAAGCATCGTCGCCGGAGTCGAAGAGGGGCGACGGGAGGCGGACAACATCGCGAAGTTCACGCGGTACCTCCTCTCCTCGAACGTCGGTGAGATCGTCGCCGTCGCGGGCGGACTCGTCGTCGGCCTGCCCCTCGTCCTCCTGCCGGCCCAGATCCTCTGGGTGAACCTGGTGACCGATGGTGCGACCGCCCTCGTCCTCGGGGTCGAACCGGCAGAGAGGGGGATCATGCGCCGGCCGCCTGCAGACCCGGGTGCAGAGATCCTCTCCTCCCGCGCCATGACCGCGGTCCTCCTGATCGGCGGCTGGATCGGTGCGGTCGTCCTCCTCATCTTCGCCCTCCTCCAGGAGGCCGACCTCGACAGAGCCCGAACCCTCGCCTTCACCGGTTTCGTGGTCTTCGAACTGATCAATGTCTTCAACTTCAGGTCATTCTCATCGACCCTCCGCGAGATAGGGCCTTTCTCAAACAGGTACCTCGTCGCAGCGGTCGCCGGGAGCCTTGCCCTCCAGGTGGCGGCCGTCTACCACCCCATCCTCCAGGCGGCCTTCAGGACCGTCCCCCTCAGTGTAGGAGACTGGGCCCTCCTCGTCCTCATCAGCCTGCCCCTCCTCGCTGCAGGGGAGGGCTGGAAATGGGCGGTGAAGCGGCGGGAAAAAAGCGGGTGAGAACACAATCGGTGAGGACGGAGAGGAACGGCAGACTCGCCCTTCACGACCTTCTCTTCTGCCTTCCCGTGTCTGATCAGAAGAGAGCGGAGAATGAAAGATACGTCTCCTGCCATGAGCGAAGAAGACCATGATCGCAAAGGAGTCGAAACCTGAAGGTCTGCAGGAATAACTTTTCCGGGGGATTATCCCCGGAAAAAAAGACCGGGGTGTCCCCGGCAAGGAGTATTCTTAGTATCTGCGGGAATCGGTACGGGGCTCGCGCGGCCTCGCCTCATCCATACGCAGGGCACGGCCCATGAACTCGGTGCCGTTCAGGGCGGTCATTACCTTCTCGGCTTCCTCAGGGGAGGAGAACTCAACAAAACCAAAGCCCTTGCGCGGGATGATCCTGACGGAGGTGGGTTCGCTGTATTCAGAGAAGAGTTCGGTGAGCTGTTCTTCGGTTGTCTCGTAGTTGAGATTCCCGACATAGAGAGTATTGCTTTCCATGGGTAACTCCTGTGGTTAGCTATATGCTGGACATGGTTATCTTTCTGCCGACTGAGACAGGCATATCACCCCTGCGATCCACCCTTCTTCATGCACCATGCGCATCCCCTCGCCGTCGATATCGCGGTCGTCCTCCCTGCCGGGATCAGGGACGAGGCGGCCCGGATCAACCGTCTCCTCGTCGGGCATTCAAACACCAGAACCATCTGTTTCGGGCCTGACGCCGTCCCCCACATCACCCTCGCGATGGCCGCGGTGCCGGAGGGAGACCTTGCAGGGATCTCTCTGGAGAGCCTCGTGCCTCACTTTCCCCTCGATATCACTGTCACCGGCATCTCCACGGTGACAACCGGGTCGGGGCAGAGGGTCGCAGGATTCGACCTCGCCACCGACGGACCGCTCCTCGCTCTCCACCGCGCGGCGGCAAAGGCCCTCGGGGAAGTCGCCGTTGACGAACAACCTGCCCTCCTCCTCAGGGACGGAGAGGAGGACGAACCGTCCATGGCCGCGTATGCCCGCGATTTCCTGCGCGCCCGGTACTCCCCCCATATCACCCTCGGCAGGGGCGAAGCCTCTGAAAGGGACACCGCCCTCCCCCTGCCATACCGTTTCACAGCAGAGGGCGCAGTCCTCTGCCGCGTCGGCACTGGCGGCGCCTGCCGGCAGGTGCTCCGGGAAATGTACATATAATACCCGCGCACGGGAAGGGTATGGCAGGGTCATGGAGAGAGGCGAAGGAGATCGCAGAACGCGAGGGCCTCGAATATGTCTACCACGACTTCGACGCCGGCACTTACGGGGCCTGTCCGGCTGACGAGAGGCAGGGGGCATTCCTCTGCGGCGTCTTCAGGGAACACCGGTGCATCCATATGCCCGCGTCCTTCACGGCAGAGCAGATGGAAGAGAAAGAGAGGGCATTCCTCGCGGAAAACCCGGGATGGCAGGAGGGGTGAACAGCCGGCGGGGTTAAAAACGCCGACGACGAGATCGATCCCATGTCCGCAGAAATCGCCTCGACCATCGAGTTCCAGATGAGCCTCCTCCTCTTCGTCGCCCTCGCGGGCTACCTGGTGGCGTCCAGGATCAACCAGTCCGCGGTGATCGGGGAGATCCTGGTCGGGATCATCGTGGGGCCGAGCATCCTCGGCCTGATCACGTACACTGATTTCGTGCGGAGTCTCGCCGCTCTCGGCGCCGTCATCCTTCTCTTTGTCATCGGCCTGGAGTTCGATCTCCGGGACATCCTTGATCTGCGCTACGCCGTGATCGGACTTTTCGGGGTCATCGTCCCCTGGATTGGCGGCTACTGGCTCACCGCCGCACTCGGCTACGGCTTCGAGAGCGCCGTCTTTGTCGGGACGGCGATGACGGCGACGAGCATTGCGATCACCGCCAATGTCCTGCGGGAGATGGGAAAACTCGACACCGGCGTGGCGCGGGCGATCATAGGCACGGCGGTCATCGACGATGTTCTCTCCCTGATGGCCCTCTCGATGACCATCGACGTCGTCGCCGGGACATTCACACCCCTCTCGGTCACCGCGGTCGTCATGAAGGACGTTGTCTTCATCGTTCTTGCCGGATTTGCCGGCATCAAGATCGTCGCCCCTCTCCTCGAATGGATCGACCGGACCCCCTTCTCCCGGAAGTACCCGGAGTTCCTCTTCATCACAGCGATGATGTTCGCCTTTCTCTACGCCCTCGGCGCGGAGGCCGTCGGAATATCGGCGATCATCGGGGCATTCATCGCAGGCGTCTCCTTCCACGGGGTCAATATCGTCAACTCCCGCGACCTGAAGGAGGGGGCCGAGTATCTCCATGTCATCTTCGCCTCGATCTTCTTCGTATCCCTGGGAATCCTCGCCGATTTCTCGGCTCTCACGCCGGACATCCTCGTCCTCCTCACCGCCCTGACGGTGATGGCTGTGATCACCAAGATCGTCGGCTGCGGCATTCCCGCCCGCTTCATGGGAATAGGGTGGCAGGACAGCCTGATCCTCGGCTTCGGCATGGTGCCCCGGGGCGAAGTGGCGATGATCGTCGCCCTCATCGGCCTCAACCTGAACCTCATCGACCAGGGCATCTATCTGGCGATCGTGCTGATGAGCCTTCTGACAACGGTGGTGACACCGATCGTCTACCGGAACTGGTTATACAGGGGCGAAAGGATCGGGGAAACCGCCTGAACTATGCGCCGAGGGCCCGCGCAAGGCGGTGCATCCCCTCGGCGATTCTCTCCTCATCGGCATTCGAGAAGCTGAGGCGGACCGTGTTCTCCCCGCCACCGTCCACGTAGAAGGGCAGGCCGGGCAGGATGGCAACATGCTCCGCAAGGGCCCGCTCGAAGAGGGCCATCGAGGAGAGGCCGGGAGGGAGGGTCGCCCAGAGGAACATCCCACCCTCCGGATTGGTGCGGGCGACACCATCAGGGAAGAGTTCGTCTATCAGGGAGGCCATCAGGCTGCAGTGCCGGCCGTACACCCGGCAGATCTCCCCGACATGCGCATCGAGATCAGTATCCCGAAGGTACCGGGCGAGAATCCGCTGGTCGAGGGTGCTGGAATGGAGGTCTGATGCCTGCTTCGCGACGACGAGGCGGTCGAGGATCCCGGGTTCCGCACAGATCCAGCCGATGCGCAGTCCCGGCGCCGCGATCTTCGAGAAGGACCCGGTCAGGACTGTCGATTCGGGGAGATATGATTTCACCGGCGGCAGAGGCCGGCCCGAGAACCGCAGTTCGCCGTAGGCGTCGTCCTCGATAAAGACAGTGCCGGTCCCTTCGAGGAGAGAGGCCACATCCTCCCTTTTTTCCCGCGACCAGGTGATCCCCGACGGGTTCTGCGAGTTCGGGACACCATAGAAGAACCGGACATCCCGCTCTTCGAGCACCCTCTCCAGGGCCGCGATATCGGGCCCGTCCTTTTCGAGAGTGACAGGACAGAAACGGGGTTCGTACAGGGAGAAGGCCTGGATCGCACCAAGATAACCGGGGCGCTCGATCGCCACGGCAGAACCGGGGTCGAGGAAGACCTTGCCGATAAGGTCGAGGGCCTGTTGCGAACCACTGGTGATGAGAATCTCGTCGGGCCCAACTTCAAGGCCGAGCCTCTGCCTGTACCGGTCGGCGATGAACTCCCTGAGAGGCAGGTAGCCCTCGGTCGTAGAATACTGAAGGGCGGCGGCACCTCCGTCTTCAAAAACAGATCGGGACGCCTCCGCAATCTCTTCAACCCTGATAAGAGCGGGGTTCGGGAGGCCTCCGGCAAAAGAGATGACCTCAGGGTTCCCGGTAACCTTCAGGATCTCCCTGATAAAGGACCGGGGTGTCTTCGCCATTCTTGCAGCATACCGACGCGTCACACTGAACCATACGGGTCGCCGCAGAAATAATTTTGGGAAGGATCAGGCCTTCCCTTCCTCTTTCACCGTGAAATCCGCGTCGAGAACACCTTCCTCTTCCTCGGGGATGATGATCACGGCGATGATATAGGCAAGGACCCCGAAGACGATATAGCCGAAGAAGGAGAGGATAACCCACGCAATGCGCACGATCGCCGGGTCGATGCCCAGATACCTGGCTATTCCGCTGCAGACCCCGGCAATCATGCGGTCATTCTTCGGACGGACAAGTCTCTTCTCTGCCATCGATCATATCTAGACGCTTTTCGGGATAGACCTTGCGGACAAAAAATGGGAAGGGTTATCTATCCATGACAGGATTATGAGAATATGGATACGCGTAATCTCGACCGTGCATTGTTTGCCGTCGGTGCCGCCATGCTGCTAGTCCTCATCGTTTTCACCGTCGGTATGCTCGGCGGGACTGTTCCGGCATAGGAGGGCCAGGGGCCGGGAGAATGCGCCGCCACACATTTATAGGACCGGATCCATCGGAAAGTATGGAAAAAATCGAGACTCTCTCCGGTGTCCCTGGCATGCTCAGGCCTTTCAAACAGTACCTTGCCGGCGCCGGCCTGCCTGACGGCGCCCGCATCATATATTGCGGCGTTCCCGGAACCTGCACGCCTTTCATCGAACTGCTCGCCTTCGCCGTCCGCGATCTCCCCTTCGAGCACGTCTTCGTGCCGTACCTCGACGAGGGGAAGGCGCAGGCGATCCATGCTGTCCCCGGCGTCGGCATGCAGGTCGGCGGATCGCCTGCCGGCCCAGACCCTGCGGTCATCGTCCTGATGGGCGGGCTTGCGATGCCGAATGTCCCGGTGGAAGCAAAAGATGCGGCGGCACTCCTCGCACGCCACCCGCAGGCAAAGAGAGTCGGAGTCTGTTTTATGAGCATGTTCGAGAAGGCGGGCTGGCTCGATCAGGTCGCCTTCGACCTCCTGATCGACGCCACCCTCGACCCGGTCACCATCTACCGGTAGATCTCCGCGAGCTGCGGCGCTCCCTGCAGGGCCCTGACCACTTCCCCCACAACTTTTTCGACCTGCCACACGGTCAGCGGCACCTCGCCGAGGAAAAGCTCGATCTCGCCCCCCCTCACAAGTGAGAGCGTCGCAACTCCCTCGAAAAAAGGCAACTGCGCCAGCTCTTCAAAGGTGATCTTTGTTTTCATGGTCCCCCCACCCTCCATACCGGCCTTCAAGATATAAATATTTCCGGTACGGTCCGTGAGCGGATCACGAATTTTGAGGAATAAAAGAACTGATCGCCGGGCTCTGGAGAAACCCTCATGCCCGGGCCGATGTATCCTCCCGAACCCCTGGAAGGAAGCGCGGATCCGATGCCTTCCCCACAATTTAGACCTTGGTCACATTCCCAGAACCCCCACTCAGGATTGGACCGGGGAAGAGCGAACAGAATATCCTGAGCGGAGAAAACAATCCCACCCCCAATCCGAATGTGGAGACAGCCGGAGGGGGTCGAGAAGAGGGTCTTCGAGGTGCGAGCGATAGCGAGCATGAAATCAAGGTGGTCCCTCAGAGCAGGCACTTCAGAAAAGGATTTTCACAGAACCGAATACCCGGAAATCGGAAGAGTGCAGGAGTGCAGTCTTCCGGCCCGAGAGAAACGTGCAAAAAATATTTAGAGGTAAGGGTTGCGCAGACCCTTGCCGACGCCGAAGGATGCACGGGCGTCGAGCGTCTTCTGGTTCTTCGTGATCTTGTCGGTGGCGAGCTTGGTCACGAGGTCAAGGCCGGGCTTGACACCGGCGATGTCCTGGGTCTCGAAGCAACCGGCGGTGATGGCCTTGGCCCAGACATCTTCGCCGTTCTTCGTCCTGACAAAGACAGTGCTCCAGCCGTCGGGGGTGCCGACCGATCCGGTCGAGACATCGGCGAGGTTGGAGACATAGTCCAGGCAGACGTGGCAGCCGGGCTGCTCGTACTTGTGGGTGACCTTCAGCGGGATCTGGGAGACCGCACCGCGCTCGGTGTAGGCCCAGAACTTGCCCTTGCCGATGTCCATCTTGGTGACGGACTCGAGTTTCTGGTTGCAGTGGTCCTCGACGATCGCCTCAATCGACTGGTACGGGAAGTTCTCCATGCAGAAGATCCCGATGGCCAGGGCGATCTTGTCAGGGACGTCGCGCATCCCGATCGGGTAGAGCTGGGCCTTTCTGACAGCCTGCATCTGGCACGGGGTGCCGACGATGCCGACCTTGTCAAGGCCATAGCTCCGGGTCGCCTCCTTGAGGAGGGAGAGGTTCGGGGAGAGGTTGTACTTCGTGCCGCGGGCTGCAAGGAGTTCCGCCCTCGTGGTTGCAACCATCGGCTCGGGCTTCCAGGGCTCGTCAGACGGCCCTGCTACGATGGCACCGTCGATGATGCCCTCTTCGAGCGCATACGCAAAGAGCTGGGTGACGATACCGCCGTCCTGGGCTCCCTTCAGAATTTCCTTGTCGGTGCTGCGTGCAGCGACACAGGTCTTGTAGTTACCGAGTACCATTTCTCTTCACCTCACTGCATGACCTCTTTGATGAGTTCGCTGATACCCTCGAACTCATTCATCACATCGAAGTTGAAGAAGCTCCTCGGGCACTGGGCATAGCAGGCGCCGCACTTGATGCACAGGTCGCGCTCGATCTGCGGCTTGCCGTATTCCATGCTGACCGCACGGACCGGACAGGCGGCGGCACAGGAACCGCAGCCCATGCACAGGCCCTGGTTCACGACACCGACCATCAGGTCGCAGCCGCAGGCCTCGCTGCTGAACTCGGCGTTCGAGCCGCGCTTTGCAAGGGCCATGAGGGGCTTGAGGTATGCACCGGCAAGCTCCTTCTGCTCGTCGGTACCCTTCAGGAGCAGGTACGCCATGAGACAGACGTTCCTGATCTGCTGCGGGGTCGGCGCACAGCCGGGGATGTAGACATCGACGTCGATCAGGTCTCCGATCGGGACGAACGATTCCATCTGCGGCTGGTTCCACTGGCCACCACGGCAGAACCGGGTGATGTTCCCGTATGCCGCACAGCCACCAAGGGCGACGACGATCTTCGCCCTCTCCCTGGTCTCCTTGATCTCTTCAACAGAGCACTTGTCCTGGAGGCAGACGGAACCCTCGACGAGGGCGACGTCCATCTCAGGGACATGCCTGACATCCACAAGGGTCAGTGCATAGACGAGGTCTGCATAGTTGTCCAGAATCTTGAAGAGTCCTTCGTAGTTGTCTGCAAAGGACACAAGGCATCCGGTACAGCCGCTCATGTGCACGTGCCCCACGGTAATCTTCTCTACCACAGGCTTTTCCTCCTTAATTATCTCAGATGATTTTTCCACTTCGATCTCAGAAGGCTTCGCTACAGGTCTGGGTGCCGGTTGTGCGGCCTCTTTTTTGGCCACAACCGCTTTGGCTGGCTCTCCGGCAGCGGGTGCCTGCCGGGCCTCTTTGACGGGTGCAGGCCTTGGCGCCGGAGTTGGCACGGGCTTTTTCACCCATTTTACTGTCCCCTTATCCTCAGATGGCTTTGCCTCGGGCTGGACCGGCGCCGTTACCGGCGCAGGCTCTACCTTCGGGGCCGTCTCAGGTCTGGGTGGCTCCTTCCTTCCAAAGATGATCCCTTTTAGCTTCGCTAGTAGCCCCATAATCCACCCCAATCTCGGCAAGTACGTGACGTACTACCTTGGGTATGGCCTTCTGAACCTCTTCGGTGAGCCCGATTTCCATCTCGGGTGATGTTACCCGTTTCGGCTGGACGCCGAGGATCGTGATCTCGACTCTGTCCTTCAGCCTCTGGAGCGGCTCGGTAAGGTCCCATGAATGGGCGTCCCGGTAGCTCCCTGGCGGCAGGTCTTCAAGGGACAACTTCGCAAGCGTGCCCGGCTCCGCACCGAAATCCGCTATATCGACGATGATGATCTTTTTCGTGACCTCAGGGTCGATCAGCGTAAAAATAAAGTGCGGGGCTCCAAGCCCTGCGTCGACGGCCTTGACATTGTCGGGAAGTTGCATGCGGTTCAGCTCCTCGATCACCTCGGGCCCGAGGCCGTCGTCGGCGAAGAGAGGGTTACCGCATCCCACAATCACGATTTCCGGGTATAACATGTATTATCTCACTCGAGGAGCTTCTGGGCCACTATCTTCTTGTTCTCGTCCACGACCAGCATGTGGGTGGCGCAGGAGACGCACGGGTCATAGGCCCGGACAATGACTTCTGCGAGTTCCCACGGAGCGCCGGTCAGGGCGCGGCTGCAGGTCGGGAAGTTCCAGGTGGTCGGGACAAGCATGGAGAACCAGCGGACCTTGCCGTCCTTGACCTTTGCCAGGTGGACGTCGCAGCCACGCGGGGCCTCGTTGGCAGCCCAGCCGAGGCTTCCGTCGCCGCCGGGGATCTCGTCGGCAAGGACCTTGCCGGAGGTGTTGAGGGCGTCGACAGCCTCAAGAATGCCGTACAGGCATCCCTCGTATTCCATCTCACGGGCGATGTTCAGGCCCATGGCACCCTTCTCGTCGTAGTTCTTGAACTGGACGAGACGGGCACGCGGACCGACTTCGACAGGCTGGCCGTCGTACAGGGGCACGCCGGTGCAGGCCTGCATCTGCGGCCAGGCCTTCTCGCCTGCCGGGGTGGTGCCGCCTACGGGATAGTCCTTGTCTTCGAGGGAGATCTCTTCCTCGCCCATGTACCAGTCCCAGGGCCGGACTTCGGTCCAGCGCTCGGGGAACCAGGTCGGGTTGTCGTCAAGGCTGCTGCTGCCGTAGATCGGAGCCGCGGCCATGTAGCCCTGGTTGTGGTAGCCGAGGTTCTTCGGGATCGGGATCTGGCGGCCGGCAACCTCTGCCCAGTCACGCTTCTGGTAGTTCCGGAAGATCGAGACCATGAACTCCTGCTGCGCGTGGGCGAGCATCCTGCCCTCCTTCGCGAGGTCGTAGATCTTCTGTTTCGCCCGCGGGGAGATGTTCTTGTACATACCGCCGACACGCGGGTTCGACGGGTGAACCGCTTCGCCGCCGACGATCTCGCCGATGGTCTGGCCGATCTCACGGAGCCTCTGGATCCGGAGAGCGACAGACCTCACCGGTTCCTCGGGGGTGAACGGGTTGATCTTCGTGTCTGTACCCGGCAGGTACATGTCCGGCAGGACAAGGATGTCGTGCAGGGCGATGCTGTGCAGCCTGTTTGCGCACTGGAGGATGTACCGCAGAAGCATCGCGTCCTCGGGGATGTAACACCCGACGGATGCTTCCATGGCCTCAGTCGCTGCAAGCGTGTGGGCGATCGGACAGATACCGCACACACGGGAGGCAATCTTGGGCACCTGCTCCATCGTCTTGCCGACGGCGAGCTTCTCGACACCCCTCACCGGGGTGATGGAAAGCCAGTCACCACGCTCGACGATACCCTCGTCATTTACCTTCAGGACGAGTTTGGAGTGGCCCTCGTGCCTCGTGGTTGGGGAAATCTCTACAACTTTCGACAAATATATCGCCTCATTTTAGTTGAGTTGTTCAAACAGCGATACCGTGTTTCGAACCTGTGCAATAGGTGTGACACGTACCACAGAAGTACGTCAGAAGCAATTACTTCGCCGTTTTAGTTATATCTTTCGATTCGGTACCGATCAATCAAGGTGGATTAACTCAGGGATACGATAATACCGGATAAAATAGCGAGATCAATCAGGACAGGAGAATAGACCCGGGGGATAGCATGAAAGGACAGTTTCCAGAACAGACCCGGAGGAATACGAAACCCTGACCCCACAGAGCGATATGCTCCACAGTTTTCGGCAGCCAGAACGGCATCGGCACCGCCATCGAAGGCGTCCCGAAGGATATTGGATAAAAGGGGGGTGTTGGGGGATTTAGTCTCCGTTCAGCTCTGCGATCAACTCGGCAAGCGTCGCCTTCCGCTCCGCGTAGGCGTCGTGCTGGTGGATGCTCTCCTCATTCGTCTGCCGGATGAGGATCATCGAGTCGCCGGGGAGGTCGCTGAAACGAGCGACGACATGCCGTGCCATCTCCCTGACGCAGTCCTCGACAAAGCGGGGGTTGCGGTGGGCCTGCATCACGACATAGTTCTCGTCGCCACGCTTGAGAAGCTCGAAGATCGAAGCGCTCATCGAGTCCTTCAGGACCTTGATGATCGTCTCCAGGGAGACATGCTGGTCGTCGTCGGTCTCGATGCAGAGGAAGCCGCGGCCCCGCTGGTTATGGGTGGCCATCGGCACCTCCTCAAAGAAGGCAGTGATCTTCTCCTGCTCGATACCCAGGTCCTGCATCACATGGACCGCATGGTCCTTCATGATGTCCTGGGCACAGGGGCAGGCAGTCATTCCGGTGACTTCAGCGCCGATGCTCTTCCTGATGATGGGGTGGTGACCGTTCCGCCTGGCGACCGCACGGGCGTGAACTTTCACGACCTCGTGACAGCTCGTCTTCGAGACCGGAGTCTCGCGGCGGACCATGAACTCGCTACGCATCAGGACCTCGGTCCTTTCGGCATATTCATGGTGGTCGAGGAGTTTGCGCGCAACAACGCTGCAGAGTTCCTCGATCTCGGAAACCTTTCCATCAATGGCCTCCTGGAGAACCTCATCTATAACCTCGAAGTTCCTGGAGAGGTTGGCCCCCTTCAGGCTGCCGGGGAGGTCGACGAAAACGTCGAAGTTCGAAATGAAGATCACAGGGCGCTTGCCCGGACGGGAGACTTCAACCAGTTTTTTAACGTTTTTTACGCCGACCCTTGTCAGATTGATGCGGACATCAGGGGTGGTCGACTGTACGTCTGGCAGTTCCATTCTCGTAAACCTCAATTGGAAACTGATCTACGAAGCGTGGCGCAAGGGGAAATATATCGACGAGCGCCATGATGTAGTGGTGAAAGGTACCCCCTATAGTTATTTATGAACTTCGTTATCACTAAGAAACGGTAGAGTATGGTCGAGAAATATTTTGATGCCGATGCCGATATGGGCGTGCTGGCAGGGAAAAAGATTGCCGTCATCGGGTACGGGTCGCAGGGGCGCGGGCAGGCCCTCAACCTGAAGGACTCGGGCCTCGATGTGGTCATCGGAGTCAGGCCGGGAAAAAGCTGGGAAATTGCGATCAAAGATGGCCTGGAGGTTTTCCAGGTCGCCGACGCAGCGCGGGAGGCAGACGTCATCCAGGTCCTCCTCCCTGACGAGGACCAGGCGGCAGTCTACCGGAGCGCAGTCAGACAGGGGCTCACCGCGGGCAAGACCCTGATGTTCTCCCATGGGTTCAACATCCACTACGGCCAGATCGTCCCGCCGCCAGACGTGAACGTCGTGATGGTCGCGCCGAAAGGGCCCGGTCACATGGTGAGGCGGATGTACGAGGAGGGGAAGGGCGTCCCGGCGCTCATCGCCGTCGAGCAGGACGCAACAGGCGATGCGAAGGCGATCGCCCTGGCGTACGCGAAGGGTATCGGGGCGACGCGGGCCGCGGTCTTTGAGACGACATTCAGGGAGGAGACGGAGACCGACCTTTTCGGCGAGCAGGCGGTGCTCTGCGGCGGGTGCACGTCCTTGATCAAGGCCGGGTTCGAGACCCTGGTCGCCAACGGATATGCCCCGGAGATGGCATACCTCGAGGTCCTCCATGAGCTGAAACTGATCGTCGACCTCATCTACGAGGGCGGGTTCTCGGGGATGCGGGACTCGATCTCGAACACCGCGAAGTACGGCGACCTGACGCGGGGGCCGCGGGTCGTCGGCCCGGAAACCTATGAGGCGATGCAGGAGATCCTGGACGAGATCCAGGACGGCCGCTTTGCAAAGGAGTGGATCCTGGAGAACATGACAGGCAGGCCCGTCTTCACCGCCCTCACCCGTGCCGACGAGGGGCACGAGATCGAGTGTGTGGGGAAGGAGATCAGGGCCCTGATGCCGCAGTTCCAGAAAAAATAATTTCAGGATCTGGGAAAATCCTGTTCTACCGCCTGTGCCGGGGAACGATTCCTCACAATCTAGTCGGGGGACTACGCCCCCGAACCCCCGCTCAGGATTGGACCTCAAAGGGGCAAACTTGCATTTTGAAGAGGAGACTGCCCTCCACCTCCCTATCCTAATGGCAGGGGGAC